>NZ_JBTTDJ010000004.1:0-195254 GCF_055796165.1 Bartonella sp. EBT8 | reverse complement strand
GATTGCAAGATAGTGGTAGATTTGGAAATCCTATTCCCATACATTTATTCACGCATCCCGAACCTTGAAAAAGAATATATAAATCAATCAATTGTATAGATAAAAAGAAAGTTTATAACACTCATGGTATATGGAAAAACATGATTAACATTTTTTCTTTTGTTTAGCTTTTTGATTGTCCTATAGGGTTTTTTAATATGCGATAAGAAACGTATAGAGCAAATGGAATACCAAGACAAAATAAAATGATGATCAGTGCTGCAAGAAGGGTTCTGGCGGCTGAAATCATCCCTACTATTCCTCCTGGATTAAAGAGACCAGCACAATTTGTAATTATTCCTGCAAGTGTTGCACTTAATGCAGCTGAAAAGAGTTGTACAGAGGTAAGGGACTCACTAGCACGTAGAGCATTCTCATTGTTTGCACATTGTAAGATTCGTGTTAACAAATGCGGCCATGCTATACCTGCACTAATCCCGATGGTAAATAATGCTAAGCAAATGATGAAAATATGTTCAGAAGTAGAATCTTTCATTGGAATAAGCCATAAAAGACTACTTATACCTAAAAGGTTTAATATGGGGGAATATACGATAATGCTACGAACTTTTTTGGCGGATATACCAGCACTTGATAGGGAACCGCATGTCCAACCCAGACTCATGAGTGACGCTATATAGCCGGCAATAAGTGGAGGTTGCCCATGAAGTTCTTGAAGGAAAAGTGGAAAATAAAGCTCTATGCTATACACCACAGTCGTCATAATGAGGATCAATGCATAAACAGGAAAAAACTCAGAAGAGATGGAGAAGGATTTATGTGGTAACATAGGATGAGGTGTGGATGTTTCAATCTTTGCTAGAACAAAGAAAAGAATCAAACCGATAATTAATCCGCAGGTTT
Source organism: Bartonella sp. EBT8 (assembly GCF_055796165.1). Taxonomy (NCBI): domain Bacteria; kingdom Pseudomonadati; phylum Pseudomonadota; class Alphaproteobacteria; order Hyphomicrobiales; family Bartonellaceae; genus Bartonella; species Bartonella sp. EBT8. The sequence continues at coordinate 194,351 of NZ_JBTTDJ010000004.1, read as the reverse complement.
GCGCAATTGTGGTATTTATAGCACTACCAGTAGAGATAATAAAAATTAATAAGGTGAGTATGAAAAGTTGTACGAGAGGAAGAGGGGATGTTGGAATCTCTCTTTTATTTTCTTTTGGTAAAACTTTAAGAGCTATGAGCGAGAATATTATCGCTAATGTGCCAATAATCCAAAAGGAAGCTCTCCACACGCCATAATATATAGAAATGCCGCCGATAGCTGGTCCTAACAAGGTCGATATTCCCCACATTCCAGAGATAATACTCAAGGCATGTGGCCATAGAGATGGATTAAAGATAAGACGCACTATAGAATAAGATAGAGATAGTAAAGAACCGCTTCCAAATCCCTGAATAAAGCGCCCTATTAAAAACAATGGCATAGTTGAGGCCATACCACATATGAAGGTACCAACAGTAAAAATGAATCCAGAGATCAAATAAGCTTTTTTGGGACCTATTTTTTTTAATATTTTTGTTGCAAGTGAAGTTCCAAGCAGTGATGCTGTTATGAAAACGCTTGCAACCCAAGAATAATACAGCTCACCACCAAGGTCACTCATAAGAGAGGGTAAAATTGTAATAACTATATAAACGTTAGTAGCGTGCAATACAACACCACCCGTAAACGTTAAAAAGCGAATACCATTTTTACCCAACAAAAGTGCGGACCAGCTTTTTTTTTCCACTGTTTTTGCTATTTAGTCAAAGAGTTAACCTCTTTATATTTATAAGGCAGTTATTTGAATTTGCCAAGAAAAGATTCAAAGCTCTCCTCTCGCAGAGCTTTGGAGTTTAAATGAAGTGAGAACTTAATTGCTCATAGCTTTTTTAAGATTTTCATCAATTTTATCAAGAAAACCTGTTGTAGAAAGCCATTTTTGTTTGGGGCCAATCAAAAGTGCGAGATCTTTAGTCATAAAACCTTCTTCAACGGTTTTAATACAAACCTCTTCTAATGTTTTGGAAAAGTTTTTTAATTTCTCGTTGTTATCTAGTTTAGCACGGTGTGCTAGTCCACGTGTCCATGCAAAAATAGATGCAATAGAATTTGTTGATGTTTCTTCACCCCTTTGATGCTGACGATAATGGCGCGTGACTGTGCCATGTGCCGCTTCTGCTTCAACAATTTTGCCATCTGGTGTCATAAGAACAGAGGTCATGAGACCAAGAGAACCAAAACCTTGGGCAACAATATCAGATTGCACATCACCATCATAATTTTTACATGCCCATACATAGCCACCTGACCATTTAAGCGCAGAAGCAACCATATCATCAATGAGGCGATGTTCGTAATATAATTTACGATTTTCAAATTCAGCTTTAAATTCTGCATCAAATATTTCTTGAAAAATATCTTTAAAACGGCCATCGTAAGCTTTCAAAATAGTATTTTTTGTTGAAAGATAGACAGGAACGTTTCGTTGTAATCCGTAATTAAAAGATGCGCGGGCAAAGTCTCGAATTGATTCATCAAGATTATACATAGCCATGGCAACTCCTGCGCTTGGCGCGTCAAAAATATCATGTTCGATAATTTGATTATCATCTCCGACAAATTTAATACTTAATTTTCCTTTGCTAGGAAATTTAAAATCTGTTGCTTTATATTGATCCCCAAAAGCATGGCGCCCAATAATAATCGGTTTTGTCCAGTTAGGAACGAGGCGTGGGACATTTTTACAGACAATAGGTTCACGAAAAATGACACCCCCTAAAATATTACGAATTGTACCATTGGGTGATTTCCACATTTTTTTTAGACTAAATTCTTTAACACGTGCTTCATCGGGTGTGATGGTTGCACATTTTATACCAACCCCATACTTTTTGATAGCATTGGCAGAATCGATAGTTACCTGATCATTGGTTGCATCTCGATTTACGACGGAAAGATCGTAATATTTAAGCTCAATATCGAGATAGGGATGGATCAATTTATCTTTAATATATTTCCAGATGATACGAGTCATTTCATCCCCATCGATTTCAACAACGGGGTTTTCCACTTTGATCTTTGCCATTAGAAGTCCTTTTTTGTTTAAGTGATATTATTTTTTATAGCACTTTCAGACTTATGATGAAAAGTAAAAACGAGGATGATAAAAGAGGAAGTGGAATTTATCGCATATATAGGGAATATTTATTTTTTTTGTTAGGTATTTCATTTAATGCTTTAATAAATTTATATTATCTTAGTGTTTGTTATAGCTTCCAGAGATAGAGATATTGTATTTTATAAGTAAATGGATCAAAAAAGCTATAGATTTTTGTGTTGTCTCAGCTCTACAGCTGTGCCCCGTTTGTTTAGAGAAAATCAAATATATTAGATACAGAGCCATAATCAAGAAGAGTTTATAAAACAAATTTAAGACTAGCTTTTCAGCATGTTTAAAAAAAATCTTAAAATTTTTTAGAATGAGCAGAAATTTATAAACGGTAAAGCTGTATTTCACCAAAAAATTTAAGAATGCATGTATTAATATAGATTATAAACTCTAACTTATTATGAAATAAAACTCTTAAAAAAGATTCTATTTTACGAATCCCCATCTTACTACATCTATGATAAAGTTCTGTTAGAATAGAGAAAATAATTACAAAGTAAGAGCGATCTTCGCAGAGATAATTTTAAAAATCCTATTCCCTAACCTTTATTTACGCACCCCGAACCTAAAAAATATAAATTAAATTAATAAGTTATTTGTACTAAAATATTACATGGTACGCCCAAGGGGAATCGAACCCCTGTTTCCGCCGTGAAAGGGCGATGTCCTAACCGCTAGACGATGGGCGCAAACCAATGAACAGGCTTATAGAGAGGATCTTTTTACTTCGCAAGCCCTTTTGCGTAATTTTTTTGAAAAAACATGTCTTATTGAATTATTTTCGATAGATTTATATCATTTTCGGCTGGATTCTTTTACTTTCTGGAGTTATGTGTGAAAAAATAGAGGGAATGATTAGAATGCTTGATAAAAGATTTTGATGTTAGTATTAGTTAACCCAATGATATTTTTTTAATTACCATTTTGAAAAATAGGTCAAAATAAAAAATCAGTATGTTAAATAGGCTGGTGCTTTCTTGGGTGTGTGGTGAATGTTTTATTTCCTCAAAGAGCTTATATAACTCAGAGAGTAATCATCAAGATTTTTGAGAAAACTACAAATCACTACAAAATTCAATAAAGTTTGCTCTTTTTTGAGACAGAGTGATTGTAAGCTAAAAAAGGATGCGGAATCATATAAAGCCTCATTTTACAAGAGCTCATAGATTCATTTTGTTTAATTGAATGAAAGAAAATCTCTATCATAGGTACAAAATATTGGCTCATATCCAAAGAAGAATAAAGTTAATCATCACTTTTTCTCATGTTTATTTCCATGTGATTGAATAATAAAACTTTGGAACAAATAAAATTTATTCTTTGCTTTTTCAAATACATAGAAATAACTCTTTGTTTAAAAGCTTTTATACATGTAGAGGATTGATTCAGGAATGCGTAATCGCAATACACTGACATTCTAAGGTATTGATGATGCCCACTTTGATATAAGGTATCAGCAGTTATATGGAGTATGACGAATTTTGGATTTAAAGAGGAGATATCTTTACTACAGCTCAAGTGATACATCGGCAATAAGAGATGTGTAGCTATTCTCTAACAAATTTATTTCTTCGATTTTCTTGAATTTAGCTGAAAGAATATTGTTTTTTCAATATTTGTTGGATTAAAAGAGCAATTTTATATGGGATTTTTAATTTTTATAGCTATTTGTTTATGATAGTTTACATCTGTAAAATTGGAAGATTTTCGGTGAGTGTGCCTGTAATAGTGTAGTTTATTTGTAAAATATTTTTCAATGTATAGGTAGATAAGTTTTTCTAATTAGCAATGAGAGATTTATAATTTTTTATGGATAGAAAATTTTATTGAGGTTATGAAATACTTCTATTTTCATGAAATCTATTGTGCCACTTTTTATTAAAAATAATGTTTCTTTATGTTGCTCTTGGTTAAAAGGTGTATAAAAAGCAATATGAAGTTTATGATGGAAAGTTTTTCTTGGACTCACTCAATCTTCAGGACTTAAAGTATTTGTTTTTATCAAGGATTTTACTCTTTGAAAAAATAGATATTTTTGTTCTTAAAAAAATTATTGAACGAATACTATTGTTGTATTAGCGAAAGAATGGGTTGAATAGAATAGGGTACTTCTTTAAATTATGTTTGGCTATAAGCATTATTTTTATTGATTTTCGCATCATTTAAATATTTTTCAAAAGCAGATTAAGGGTAAGCAGTTAGATAATGGCAGAAGCTTTAAAGGTTGGCATTGCAGGTCTGGGTACGGTTGGTAGTTCAGTGATGAAAATTCTACGTGAAAAAGCGAGTGGTTTGGCTTTTCAGTGTGGACGACCAATTAAAATTGTTGCTGTTAGTGCGCGTGATAAAAGCCGTAATCGTGGAATTGATTTGAGTGATGTAAAATGGTTTGATTCACCAGTGGATATGGCTGTTTCTGATGAAATTGACGTTTTTGTTGAATTAATTGGTGGCGAATTAGATGTCGTGTATGAAGCTGTTAAGAAAGCGCTTGAGATGGGACATCATGTTGTTACTGCCAATAAAGCGCTTCTCGCTCGACATGGAGTGACTCTTGCTGTCATTGCAGAAAAAAAAGGCGTTTTTCTTAATTTCGAAGCGGCCGTCGCTGGGGGAATTCCTATTATAAAAGCGATGAGAGAATCACTCTCTGGAAATCATATATCGCGGATTTATGGTATTCTTAATGGAACCTGCAACTATATATTAACACGCATGTTTACTGAAGGTCTTTCATTCGAAAATTGTTTGGCGGATGCTCAGAGACTTGGTTATGCTGAAGCTGATCCAACTTTTGATATTGGGGGAAATGATACCGCTCATAAATTAGCTTTATTGACAAGTTTGGCATTTGGAACTGCAGTTTCATTAGATGATGTTTATGTTGAAGGAATTAGCAATATTTCGCAGATTGATATCCGAGCGGCTGATGAATTGGGTTATCGGATTAAGCTTTTAGGAGTTGCATTAAAAACCGATTCCGGAATTGAGCAACGTGTCCATCCAACAATGGTACCAACGTCATCAATGATTGCGCAGATTCATGGCGTAACGAATGCCCTTTCTATTCAAAGTGATTTGTTAGGAGAATTGCTGTTTTCTGGTCCTGGAGCTGGAGGGGCGGCAACAGCATCAGCTGTTATTGGTGATTTGGCTGACATAGCGAAAGCATATCACGGTTTTCAGTGTGCACCTGTTTTGAGAATTCCAGCATTGGGTCTTGCTCCTCATAAAAGAGCGCGAATTTCTCATCATGCAGGTGGTTATTTCATTCGTTTAAATGTTCATGATCGTGCTGGTGTTTTTGCGGCAGTTGCAAGGCATATGGCTGATAATCATATTTCATTAGAGTCAATTGTTCAAAGGCCTTTTGTAGATAGTCAGATTGTAAAAACAATTATTTTGATAACGCATGAAACAACAGAAGTGAATGTACAAAAAGCGCTTGCTGCAATTGAAAGAGATGGTCATCTTGTTGCAAAATCTCAATTCATTCGTATCGAACCTATGGCATAAAATTGATAATTTATTTTATAATGGCAAAGAGAGAGGCTTGAGTGCTTTTTTCTTTTGTGGAAAGCTCTTGTCTTTGCTAAAAGCTTGCTTTTTAATGCTTCGCAATAAATGCTAATGTTTTTTGCTGGTACTCATTTGGTAGGATTTTTATATGCCCGCAACTCAGAAAAATTTAAATGGTCTTGATCGTATTCTAACTCTTGAATTGGTGCGTGTCACTGAACGCGCTGCTGTTGCAGCTGCACGATGGCGCGGTCGTGGGGATGAAAAAGCTGCTGATCAAGCTGCTGTAGATGCAATGCGTCAGGAACTTAATCGGTTGCCCGTTGATGGTACAGTTGTGATTGGTGAAGGTGAACGCGATGAAGCTCCTATGCTGTATATTGGAGAGAAAGTAGGGTGTCAAAAAAATGGGCTAGCGATTGATATTGCACTTGATCCACTTGAAGGAACAACAATTTGTGCAAAAAATCTCGCTAATTCCCTAGCAGTGGTTGCAATTGCTGAAAAGGGTAATTTGCTTTATGCTCCTGACGTTTATATGAAAAAAATAGCCGTTGGTCCTGGTTATCCTAAGGGGGTTGTTGATATAGATGCTGTTCCTGCTGATAATATTTATGCCCTTGCAAAAGTTAAGGGTGTCACTGTTAATCAGGTGACTGTTTGTATTATGGATCGACCTCGTCACGAGAAATTAATTGAGGAAGTGCGAGCGACTGGGGCGTCAATTCGCTTAATTGGCGATGGAGATGTTGCGGCTGTTATCGATACAACTGATCCAGATGAAACGGGTGTTGATATCTATATGGGGATTGGTGGAGCACCAGAGGGCGTATTAGCGGCAGCTGCTTTGCGTTGTATTGGTGGGCAGATGCAAGGACGTTTGCAGCTTGATACAGAAGAAAAAATCGCACGTGCAGAAAAAATGGGGATAGAGAACCCTCATAAAGTTTATACGATGGAAGAAATGGCAAAGGGTGATGTGTTGTTTTCTGCAACAGGTGTAACGGATGGCAATATGCTTTCAGGTGTTAAATTTACCCCTCGTTATATTCAAACGGAAACACTTGTGATGCGTTCACACACTGGTACAATTCGTCATATTAAAGCGCAGCATAGAGATTATTCAAAATTTGATTGATACTTACTATAGTCATTAAAAAAGTGAAAAACCTCGTTTTTAAAAAGTGCGCTTCCATAAAAGCTCTAAGATATGCCTTTATGGAAGTACTGACGATGTGTTTAGAAATTATTTTATTGTTATGAGAGCTGGACAGAATGTACCCAGCCATTTTTATCTTCTATATTGCCTTTTTGAAGGTCAACAAGTTGTGTGCGAAATTGTTGTGTAATCTCGCCCATCATTTCATTTCCGATAACGAATTCACCATCTTTGTACTTAAAACGGCCGATTGGTGTAATAACAGCTGCCGTACCACAAGCGAAGACTTCTTTAAGGTGACCACTTCGTGCATCTTCTTTGAGCGATTCAAAAGAATAAGGACGTTCCTCTATTATTAATCCCATTTGTTGCGCCAATTGCAAAATTGAGTGACGTGTTATTCCCGGCAGGATAGTGCCATTAAGTGCAGGTGTTACAAGTGTATTGTTTGCCATAATAAAGCAAACATTCATGCCACCAAGTTCTTCAATCCACTTATGTTCAATCATATCAAGGAAAAGGACTTGGCTACAATTATTTTGTGTCGCACGGCTTTGGGCCAATAAGCTTGCTGCATAGTTGCCACCACATTTAGCAGCGCCTGTGCCTCCTGGACCAGCACGGCTATAATCTGTTTCGATCCAGACGCTAATAGATTTTTCTTCTCCTTTAAAATAGGACTCAACAGGAGATGCTATGATACAAAAAAGATATTCTTTGGAAGGGCGAACTCCTAAAAAGTTTTCATTGCCAAACATGAATGGACGTAGATAGAGGCTAGCGTTTAGAAGATCTGAAACCCATTTTTGATCAATTTTAACCAACTGATTAACGGCATCTAAAAAGATATCCTTTGGCAATTCTGGCATAGCTAAACGCTTCGCCGATTCTATAAAACGTTGTGCATTGGCATCAGGACGGAATAACAAAATGCGACCGTCTTTTGCGCGATATGCTTTTAAACCTTCAAAAATTTCTTGCCCATAATGCAAAACAGTGCTTGCTGGGTTAATCTCTAGAGCCTTGTATTGAGAAATAACAGCGTTATGCCAACCTTTGTCTTCAGTCCATTGGATGGTACACATATGATCGGTAAAAAATTGACCAAAACCAGGGCTTTTTAGAATTTTTTCGCGGTTCTCGTCTGATAGAGGAGAGGGGTGTTTTTCTATTGTAAACGGAAGCAGTGGTATGGAAAATTTCATAACTAAAACCTTTTAGGTATATTTTTTTCGACGTGTTTTTATTATAAAAATAATGAAATACTTTCATTGTAACTTTATTATTAGCAAAACATTTGTGTCAATGCTTTATTATAGAATTAATCAAAAAGACTATTGAGAGCTCTTTTTATTTTCATGTTTTTTCTTCTTCATTTTGTCAAGTAACCTGGAACCTTTAGTGATCTTTAGCGTTTTTCAAAATAAGTATCTGAATAATTTCGTCTATAGATATTTTTGTAACTTAGGTAGGGGAATTGAAAAAAGGAATTCACTATGATTGATAGAAATTACCACACATATGAGAAACGTATAGATTCTGAAAAAAAAGAGCGTGAACAGCTTAATTCAATTGGTAGAGGTATCCTTGCTATTCTTCTTGGAGTCTTTATTATTTGGTTTGTTTTTGGTTTTTTAGGATCTTTCTTTGAAAAAAAACCTGAACATATCTCTCATTATGATGCGACACAATCAAATCAAACAATAACCAGTCCAAGAAAAGATTTAAATTCGACATCAGAAATACCTTATACCTATAAAAATACAACGCCATCTTTAACCCATGAGTAATCCTTTAGATAACAAATCTAAAGGCATGGATTAAGATGTGAAGTCTTTCAAATGTATAAGCTTAAAAAATTGAAAGAATTTTAATTCCTGAAATAAATCATGCTGTGGTTGTTAAAGTCTGCTGCATGATTTGTTTAGCGTGTGATGAAGCAGTTTCCTCCGGAATTTTTTATAGTTTCACAAAGATTTATGGCGTCATTCCGATTTTGCGTTTGTATACGAACACGATAATAGGTTCCTTTTCCTGGTATGAGGGCAGATTGAATACTTAAAGGACGTGCACCAATAAGGAAGCCAAATCTAGATTTCATGCTTTTCAAAGAATCCGTTGCTAATGCATGGGTTGGTTGAGATGCAAGTTGTACATAATAGCTTTCTGAATTTTGTGTAGTTACGCGGTTTGATGATGGTGAGCGAGAATCAATATGTTTTTGTCGTTCTGAATTTCTTTCTGCATGTGAAGGAAGAGGTATAATTTTTTCTTCAACATTAGAGGGTGAAGCGCTTTCAGCTATTATTTTATCAATATTACTTGTGAAAGTCTGTTCTGTTTCTTCGTTATTTGTATTGGATTCGTATGAAGAAACAGAAGAAGAATCTTGAAATTGATCTCCAGCAGTTTGATCAATCATCTTTTCTCGTTCATCAGAGTTTTTTTCCTCTGTGTGATGCATTGGTGATAGGACAACGGTGCCATCTGGGTTTACAATAACAGTTTGCACTTCCCGTGTTGGAATGGTGTGGTTGACAGCTCCAGTTACTGCATTTTCAACATCAGATTCATTAAGAGAAGAAGAGGAAAAGTTTGCAGATTCTTGTTGGTTTAATTCTGTTAAGTCTTCAGGCTGTTCAGAATTATCAATAAGAGATTGTTGTGTATTTTCTTGTTTTTCACTTTGTTCGGTTGTTTGTTTATAAATATCTAAATTATGTGCAACATCATTCTTTGTTTCAGTTGTTTCTTGTTTGAATTTGAAGGGTGTATTATCTGCCTGGATGATGGGAGCACTTTCATTTTTTTGTGATGGCATAAAAAAATGAGAATAACCAAAAAAACCAATTGCTATTAAGGTAAGAAGAATAACACTTCTGATAAGAGTTTTACCAATAATAAAGTTCTTTAAGGGAGGAGTGGCTGATGCATGGGGGGGAATTTCATCTGTATCTCTATGGGAAGAATAATACTCCATATCATCGTCAGTAGGGAGACGGTTGACGCTCTGATCTTGAGAACTTCTATAGATATCTTCTTTTGGATTTTCCATGTTTTGATGAAAGATTTCACTGAAGACATCATTTTGTTGTTGGCGTGAAAAATCTTCTGCTGGAACATTTCCTACATTGAGTACATCAGCAAACTCTTCTTTTAAACCATCAGTCGGTACATCATATTCTGGAGCTTCATAGGGAACTTCAGGAACCATAATTGGTCCGGTTTTTTCTACAATTTCCTCTGCAAATTTATAAGTATCGACCTTCGGAGGGAAAGACTTCCTATGCTTGGAGTTATGAGCAAAAAAATTCTCTTTTTGTTTTGTATTAGGAATCTCCGGTGAGGAGGGCATAGAATTTAAATTATTTTGACTATAGACCCCATCTTTTTTATTGTTTTGATCAGAGATATTTTTAGCGCTGTTGATGTATGAGGCTTGTGTATCACGATATTTTGGAGTTGTTTCAGCATAAGATTCTTGTTTTGTGAATTCTTCTTCATAAAATTGGGGATAATCAGGAGTGTGGCGCTCTTGTGGAAAGCCTTCTAAATCAGATTGTTTGTTGGTTTGTGTAAAATTCAAGGGTAATGAGGATTCAGTTGCTCTTTCATTTCTTGCATTCTCCTGTTTTTCTGAAATCAGATTAGAAGATGAGGAAAATGTATTGGTCTCAAAAGAGGGGGAGCGATCAGAGTAATATTCTGTAGCCCAACTTTCTTGATTAGCTGAAACTTTATATGGGTGATTCACAGGTGTGTCGTAGAAGTTTTGGTTGCTGTCATGATTTTGTTGTATATTTGAAGCATCTTTTTGTTGCGAGATTGTTTGTGAAAGATGGCGGAATTGTTCAGGAGATTGTGTGGAGCCTTCCCGAACATTATCGTGCTTATCCGCTTCATCAAAAAAGAATTTTTTTGATCGTTCATTAAAGTCACTTTTTTCAAAAAAAGGATCAGTATGGATTGGTGCGCTTCTCTTTTGAGGTGATTGATTTTTTTGGATAGGCAATGGAGAGAGCGCATCTAAAATTTGCTCTTCATCATGATGAACAGCTAAAGTGTGTCTCTCTTCAGGCAAAGAGCTGTTTTGTTCTAAATGGTTGAAGAAAGCTGTTGAAAAAGAATCTGAGGGTGATTCATGACTGCCAGATCGTTTCTTTTGATCGTCAAAAGACAAATTGTTTGTTAAATTATTTTCAAGCTCTGATTCTAGAAAGGACAAATCAAAATCATCACGATAGGACGAAGGTTTAGGGGGATGAGATATTGATTGATCAGTTGGTAAAGAAGAATGGTCTCTTTGATTTTCACTGTGTTTGTTCGGATTAAAAATTCGCGTAAGTCTGTCTAAAGGATCATGGTGTCCATGATCTTTTTTTATTCCGTGCGGATTTTTGCGATCGTTATCGCTCATAGCTTTTCTCACATAATGATCTGCATTTGCGTGCAATAAATGGTTAATTTTGATTTGTTATATTTTAAAATTACAAATTTCCCCCTCCTACGACAAGGATATATGAAAAAATTTATCAACAAAGTATCTATTTTATGTATTTATAGAACTTTTTCAACGCATTTCTGTTGGTGCTTCGACTCCCACAATTTTAAGTCCTGATGATAAAATGTTTATTATAGCTTGTATTAATCCCAATCTAGCGAGGGATAGTTCTTTATCATCAGGCTGAATAAAACGTAAATTAAAATTATCGCTTCCTTTGTTCCAATGGGCGTGAAAGCTGGAAGCGAGCTCATAGAGATAAAACGCCAATCGATGTGGTTCTTTATGAACGACAGCTTGTTCAATGATACGAGGATATTCAGAAAGTTTGCGTATTAAGAATATTTCATTGTCATCAGTTAATCGGTTAAGGTGTGCAATCATTGTATCGTTGGAAAGATTTTCAATATGAAGGATTTCTTGCGCTTGACGAAAAACAGAGTGACAACGGGCATGTGCGTATTGTACGTAAAAAATGGGATTGTCTTTTGATTGTTCTGTCACTTTAGTAAAGTCAAAATCAAGAGGGGCTTCACACTTACGGTATAGCATCATAAAACGCACTGGATCACGGCCAACTTCTTCCACAACATCACGCAGCGTAACAAACGATCCTGCTCTTTTTGACATACGTACAGGTTGACCGTTGCGAAAGAGCTTTACCAATTGACATAAAAAGACACTCAATTTGGCTTTATCACCAGAAATTGCTTTTGCTACCGCTTCTAGCCGCTTTACATAACCGGCGTGGTCAGCACCTAAAATATAAATCATTTCATCAAAATGACGATTGAATTTATCATGGAAATAAGCAACATCCGCAGCAAAATAAGTGTAAGAACCATCAGATTTCACTAAAACACGATCTTGGTCGTCTCCTACATCGGTTGAACGGAATAAGGTTTGTTCGCTTGCTTCCCAGTCTTGTCTATTTTGCCCTTTTGGTGGTGGGAGTTTCCCTTTGTAGATATAACCCTTCAAAGTGAGTTCATTAATCGTATTACGAATAGCGCGCGCATTATCTGCATAAAGCATTTTCTCAGAGAAAAAGAGATCATGATAAATATTAAGAGCAGCTAAATCTTCGCGAATCATTGACATCATGGCATGAATTGCACGTTCTTTTACGATAGAGAGAGCTTCATCTTGATCCATAGTGAGTAATTGGTCACCAAATTCTTGGGCAAGGGTTTGCCCCAACGGTATTAAATAATCACCAGGGTAGAGCCCTTCTGGAATTGTATTGATTTTTTGGCCAAGAGCTTCGCGATAGCGTAAGAGTACGGAATGAGCTAGGACTTCAATTTGTTTACCAGCATCATTGATATAATATTCTTTCGTAATGTCGTAGCCAACAAATTGCAATAAATTAGAAAGAACATCTCCAACGACAGCTCCACGGCAATGTCCCACATGCATTGGCCCTGTTGGATTTGCTGACACATATTCAACATTGATGCGCTTTCCTTGTCCAATTGGAATACGACCGTAAGAGATCCCTAATTCTAGCATGGATTTTATGACATCTTGCCAAAATGGTTTTGTAAGCTTGATGTTGATAAATCCAGGACCGGCGACCTCAATACAGTCGATAGAAGAATCAATTTTGAGAAGCCCTATGATTTTTTCTGCAAGGACACGTGGATTAAAACCAATAGATTTTGCAAGCACCATAGCAGCATTGGTTGATAAATGTCCATGGGAGGAATCACGTGGGGGATCAACGGTGATTTTTGATAAATCTAAATTTTCTCCATTTTTTCCTTTTATGCTAGATGTTTCGAGTGATTTTTTAATTTTTTTCTCGAAGTTTTTAAAGACATTCATATTGAGCTTCCATCATATATTCAAAAGCAATTAAACAAAATATCATCGGTATGATCAAATAAGCGGTGATATTCGCGTAGAGCATAGTGATCAGTCATGCCTGACAGAAAGTCAGCAATAAGACGTGCTAACTCTTGATCTGTTAAATGAGCTGCTTTGCTGTGCCAGCTTTCAGGCATTCTATCTGGATTCTGATAATAACAGTCGAATAATTTTTGTACAATGCATTTTGCTGTATCGCGACGACTGAGAACTTGTTCATGATAATAAAGATTTTTAAAAAGAAAATCTTTTAGTTCTTTATCGTAAACTGCCATTGCAGGAGAAAAAGTAACAATAGTTTGTTTTGCTTGGTGAACATCATCTATGCTTTTTGGTTTGATCTTTGCTAAATTCTTTTGTGATTGTTTAATAACATCCTCAACCATGGATGTTATCTGTTTGCGCACCAGTTCGTAACCGCGCCGAGTTTGATCAAGCTGTGGATACTCTGCTTTTATATCTTCTAATAATGCTGCAGTTAGCGAAACTTGTTCGAATTGATCAATTGTTAAAAATTGTGAACGTAAACCATCATCAATATCATGGGCATTGTAAGCAATATCATCAGCAATAGCAGCGCATTGTGCTTCTAGACCCGCAAAGTAATCGAGTTCAAGATCTTGCTTTGTATTGTATTGTAGAATATCGAGAGGGACCTCTTTCTTGTTTGCATAAGGACCTAAAAGGGGACCGTTATGTTTTACAAGGCCTTCCAGCGTTTCCCAAGTAAGGTTAAGTCCATCAAAATTTGCATAGCGCTGTTCCAGTCTTGTGACGATGCGTAATGCTTGTGCATTATGGTCAAAACCACCATAGTGTGCCATTGCTTCATTAAGGGCATCTTCGCCCGCATGGCCAAAAGGTGTATGTCCAAAGTCATGAACAAGAGCAATAGCTTCGGCAAGATCTTCATCAAGACAGAGTGTACGTGCTAATGTTCGTGCAATTTGGGAAACTTCTATTGAATGTGTTAAACGTGTCCGATAATGATCGCTTTCGTCGGCAATAAACACTTGTGTTTTATGTTTAAGTCGCCGAAATGCATTAGAATGGATAATACGATCTCTATCTCGTTGAAAAGGTGATCGAAAAGTACTGATCGTTTCGTCGAATAATCTACCACGACTTGTTTGCGGGTTGGCACTGTAAACTGCTCGAGATTGGTAATTGATATTGCTTATATCCATTGTAAGTTGTCTATTCTTATCTTAAAATTGAGGTTGATCTATATAATAAACTTCTCTTTCATTAGGGATACTCTTTCTTGATAGTTTAATGCAAGGATATATAGAATGTGCGTGAATATTTCAGATGCTGCTGCCAAGAGAATTGCACAGATACTTTTGAATGAACCCGATAAAATAGGATTACGTATTTCTGTTGAAGGCGGTGGTTGTTCGGGTTTTTCTTATAAATATAATTTGGTTTCGCAAACGCATGAAAATGATTTTGTTCTTAAAAAAGATGGAGCGGTTGTCTTGATTGATTCCTTATCGCTTCCTTTTATGGAAGGGGCTATCATTGATTTTGTGGATGATCTTATGGGACAGTCTTTTCAAATTCATAATCCCAATGCTGTTTCATCGTGTGGTTGTGGTGTGAGTTTTTCAATTTAGTGTGGTGACTTTGTGATATTGTTTCTTGAAAAAATGATAACTTTGGTCAACAATGTAAAAATGAATATTTTTACAAAAATATTGCGTCAGTGGTTATGGCTATGTGTAGCGCTTATTTTATTAATCTGGAATAATTGTGTTTTTTCTGAAGAAGGAAAAGAGCAAGGTTATCAACAAAAACAATCAACAAATTTTACTTTAAAATCTCAAGATTCTGAAAAAGAAAATTCCATTTCTCAGACCGATCTCACTCTATATGCTCGTTTGAAAGACAGCAATGAAAACATTGAAAAAGGGCTCGTATGGCGGGTTTATGCCCCCATTTTAGGGATTGATAATAAATTACCACTTATTGCAACTTATGAAGGTGGGAGTGCACATTTTAACTTAGAGCCGGGGAATTATCTTATTCATGTCTCTTTTGGTCATTCAAGCGGCGTGCATCGTGTAAATTTAGAAAGTGGGCAAAATCTTGTTAAGACTTTTAATCTTGATGCTGGTGGTGTTATTTTAAATGCTACCCTTCTCAATGGTATCATCAACGAAAAAGAATTGCGTTTTATTATCTATGAAGATGAAAAAGAAAATGATGATACTGGTGTCATTTTATCAAATATTAAAGCTCAGTCAATTGTGCGTTTGAAAGCTGGTCACTATCACGTAGCTTCTCATTATGGTTCCATTAATGCTATTGTCCGTTCCGATATCCAAGTAGATGCAGGAAAAATTACAGAAGTAACGTTGGAACATCAGGCGGCTCAAATCATCTTAAAGTTGGTACGGCAAGAAGGAGGGGAAGCGCTTGCTGATACAAGTTGGTCTATTACCAATGATTCTGGTGATATTGTTTATGAAACAGTTGGTGCTTATGTTTCGCTCGTGTTGGCTGAGGGTGAATATATTGCAATTGCTAAAAATCAAGATAAAATTTATCAAAAAGTTTTTTCTGTTGTTTCTGGCCATGATGAAGATATAAGTGTGATAGCAAATGCACAAAATATGCAACAAATTGAAGAAGAAATGGATTAAGTGTCATTCATAGTGTAACCTGTGATGAGAGATAGGTAGAAAGTTTTGGCTATAGAAATTTCAACAGTTGGTGTATTTTTTGCTGGTGCATTATCTTTTTTATCACCATGTGTTTTGCCACTCGTTCCTCCTTATTTGTGCTATATGGCAGGTGTTGGTATTGATGATTTTCGTTCAGAAAAGCGTGAAGAAAAATCATTTATACGCTGGGAGCTGTTCTCTTGTGTTCTTACTTTTGTACTTGGTTTTACAACTGTCTTTGTTGCGTTAGGTGCCAGTGCAAGCACAATTGGTAAGTTTGTTGGTTATTATCGTGATTGGTTTGCACTGGCTGCTGGAATTATCATTATTATTTTTGGTGTAAATTTTTTAGGCCTTTTCAAGATTGCTTTTTTATTTCGTGAGTTACGTTTTCAAACACACAAAACGCCAGCTGGTCCTTTAGGAGCTTATGTTGTTGGTTTGGCTTTTGCATTTGGTTGGACGCCATGTATTGGTCCAATTTTGGGACCTGTTATAACCCTTGCTGGAACAAAAGATACTGTGGGTGAAGGAGCTTTTCTCCTAGGAATTTATGCGTTAGGTCTTGGGGTGCCTTTTTTCTTAGCAGCTCTCTTTTCCAGTAGTTTTATGAGATTTTTAGGAGTTTTTCGTGTTCATTTAGGAAAAGTTGAAAAAGTTATTGGAATTTTGTTAGTTGTTACGGGTATCTTATTTTTAACAGGTTCTATGCAGGATCTTTCCTTTTGGCTTTTGGAGAAATATCCTTTGTTGAGCAATGTTGAATCTGTTCGTTGGCACGATATTATAAGTTTTTTTGGATTTTCTCGTTAGTCTTATGTGTTTTTATGGTTAGAAATTGCCTTTCTATTATTCTTGCAGCAGGTGAGGGGACTCGTATGAAGTCCTCTCTTCCCAAAGTGCTGCATAAAATTGCTGGATTGCCCCTAATCTGCCACGTTATAAAACAAATAGAATTAGCAGGTGTTGCACAATTAGCTGTTGTTGTGGGGAAGGAGGCAGGCTGTGTTACCGAAATTGTTCAATCATTTGTAAAAAATGCGATGATTTTTGAACAAAAAGAACGTTTAGGAACCGCTCATGCTGCTCTTTGTGCGCGCTCAGCTTTGCAAAAAAAAATGGATGATGTTCTCATTGTTTTTGGTGATACCCCTTTGATTGAGCAAGATTCATTGCTCAAAATTCGTATGCCGCTTGCTGAGGGAGCAGATATTGTTATCGCTGGTTTTTATGCTGAAAATCCAACAGGTTATGGGCGTCTTCTAGAGAAAAATGGTAAACTTATCGCGATTATAGAAGAAAAAGATGCAAGCGATGAAGAAAAAGAGATTGCTTTTTGTAATGGTGGAATAATGGCTATTAATGGAATGCATGCCCTTTCTCTTTTAGAGAAGGTTGATAATAATAATTTTAAGCAAGAATATTACCTAACAGATATTGTCTCCATTGCATCGCGTGAAGGATTAGATGTTCGAGTTGTTGAAGTGCCTTTTGATAATGTTATAGGGATTAATAACTGTATAGAGCTTTCTGAGGCCGATGCTTTGTGGCAAAAGCGCAAAGCACGTGATTTAATGTTGTCTGGTGTGACGATTCTTAAACCAGAAACTGTTTATTTTTCTCATGATACAGAAATTGCACCTGATGTGGTCATTGAACCAAATGTTTATTTTGGGGTGGGGGTAAAAGTCCATCCTGGCGCAGTTATCCATGCGTTTAGTTATTTAGAAGGTAGCGTGGTTGGTGTGGATGCACGAATTGGTCCTTATGCACGTTTGCGTTCTGGAACAGAATTAGCGCGGTCTGTAAAAGTTGGAAATTTTTGCGAAATTAAACAAGCAAAAGTGGGAGAAGCTACTAAGATTAATCATTTAAGTTATATTGGCGATGCAGAAATTGGTGCACATAGCAATATTGGGGCTGGTACCATTACTTGTAATTATGATGGATTTCACAAATATAAAACTGAGATTGGTGATAATGCCTTTATTGGTTCCAATTCAGCTCTTATTGCTCCACTTATTATTGGAAAAAGTTCTTATATCGCTTCAGGAAGTGTCATTACCGACAATGTGCCTGTAAATAGTATCGCTTTTGGGCGTGCACGACAGGTGATAAAAGAGGATTATGCAGCAAGATTACGAGCACGTTTGGCTGCAAAAAAACAAAAAAAATAATCATTTTCAGTTTATTTCTTTACTTTATGATGATCTCATAATTAGCTAGGGAGCTTATTCTTAAGTATTGCCGTATACTATATTTTCTTTATTTATACCTTAAAGTTTTAAATAAAGGGTGTTGGATTATTTGTTTGATCTATAAATCTGGGATGTGAGTTGGAGTTTTTGAATGTGCGGAATTATCGGAATTCTTGGAAATAAAAGTGTTGCATCCTCTTTGATTGAAGGTTTGAAACGTCTTGAGTATAGAGGATATGATTCCTCTGGTATAGCAACAGTACATAATGGACGCCTTTATCGTATGCGTGCTGAAGGGAAGCTTATTCATTTAGAAGAAAAATTTAAAAAGGCCCCTCTGGAAGGAAATTTAGGGATTGGCCATACGCGTTGGGCCACACACGGAGTTGCTGTAGAACGAAATGCCCATCCTCATATAACGGAACGCCTTGCCATTGTTCATAATGGTATTATTGAAAATTTTGTAGAATTGCAAAAGGAACTCATTGAGGATGGTTATATCTTTGAAACAGAAACGGATACTGAAGTTATTGCGCATTTAATTACGCATGCTTTAGAAAGTGGTCTTTCGCCACGAGAGGCTATGCGCACAAGTTTGAAAAGGTTGCAAGGTGCTTTTGCCATTGCTGTTATTTTTGAAGGTGACGATAATCTTATGATTGCTGCTCGTTCTGGTCCGCCGCTAGCGGTTGGCTATGGAAGAGATGAATTTTTTGTCGGCTCTGATGCCATTGCTTTGGCACCATTCGTAAATCGTATTAGTTATATGGAAGATGGTGATTTGGCTGTTCTCACACGTGAAGGAGTAACAATTTATAATGTCGAAAATCAGCTGGTAGAACGCCCTATTAATACATTGTTTGAAGAATCTTTATTAGTTTCTAAGGGCAATCATCGTCATTTCATGCACAAGGAAATGTTTGAACAACCTGAAGTGATTTCTCATAATTTAGCGCGTTATCTTAATCTTGGAAATTACACGATTCGCTCACTTGATAATTTGATTGATTGGAAAAATATTAACCGATTGTTGTTTGCAAGCTGTGGAACAGCTTATTATTCAACCTTAGTTGCACGCTATTGGTTTGAGAAGTTTGCTGCTTTAAGCGTTGATAATGATGTCGCTTCGGAGTTTCGTTATCGTGAACCACCCATAACTGCTGATATATTACCGATATTTGTTTCCCAATCTGGTGAAACAGCAGATACTTTAGCTTCGTTGCGTTATTGTCGCGAGCGTGGTGTAAAAACAGCAATAATTGTGAATGTTGAGCAATCGACAATGGCTAGAGAAGCTGATTTTATTCTACCAACATTAGCCGGACCGGAAATTGGTGTTGCTTCAACGAAAGCCTTTACTTGTCAGTTAGCAACCCTTGCTGCAATGGCGCTTAGTGCTGCTAAGCAACGGGGGTCTCTTTCAGAGAAAGAAGAACATCTCTTTGTTCAACAGTTAGCAGAGGTGCCGCGGATTTTAAATGAGGTTTTAAAGCTAGATGATAAAATTGAAGGAATTTGTCGTCATTTAGTCAATGTAAAAAGTGTTCTTTATCTTGGTCGTGGTACTTCTTATCCAATTGCTTTGGAGGGGGCGCTTAAACTGAAGGAACTCTCTTATATTCATGCTGAAGGCTATGCAGCGGGTGAGTTAAAACATGGGCCTATTGCACTGGTGGATGAGACAATTCCAGTGATTGTTGTTGCACCTTATGATCGGTGGTTTGAAAAGACTGTTTCTAATATGCAAGAAGTAGCAGCACGCAATGGTCGTATTATTTTGATAACAGATAAAAGAGGAGCAGAAGAAGTTCATCTTGATATGTTGTCGACTATTATTTTGCCAAATGTTCCAGAATTTGTTGCCCCCATTATTTATGCTTTACCCATTCAATTAATCGCATACCATACCGCTGTTTTATTGGGAACAGATGTTGACCAGCCCCGTAATTTGGCAAAATCAGTCACTGTTGAGTAAAAATGAATTTTGTATTTTTGCAATTTTTGAGCAATAATTAAGGGGATAATAAATTAATTTATAATAATCATTTGTTATTTTCTCTATTGAACGAGGATATTGAATATAGGGGTATTTTTCATTTAACTTCTTCCGTCTCAGAATCTCAAAAATATTTTCTTGATTTTCACAAAAGAGAACAGATGTGTAAAGAGAAAACAGTTTTAGAAAAGCTAGATATTGTCTCTCTTTTACTGGTTTTCATGCAAAAGAACTGCAACCTTGAAGGTCAGGAGATCTAGAATGATGTTATTGGCTTATGTTACACCACAAGTAGTAAGGTCGATTATGGACAAAGGGATCTTGCATTATATCATTTACAGTTGGTTAGAGAGCGAACAGAGAGTTGTTAAACGGATATGTAAACCTGTGTCTTTTTTATTATTATCCTGCTCGTAATAAACGCGTGGCGTCGTCTCGTCCGAAAAGATAAAGAAGCAAACGTAAAGTTTGTCCTCGCTCAGAAGAAAGATTAGGATCACGTTGCAAAAATAAACGTGCATCTCTTCTTGCTATTGATAAAAGATCACCATGGACTGCGAGGTTTGCCATGTGGAACTCCGGCATACCGGATTGTTTTGTTCCTAAAAGCTCTCCTTCCCCTCGCAGACGCCAGTCTTCTTCAGCAATTTTAAAGCCATCTTCTGTATTGCGTATAATATTAAGACGCTCTGCGGCCATTTTTGTTAAAGGATCTTTGTAGAGCAAAATACAGGAGGATTTTTTTTCTCCTCGTCCAACACGTCCACGCAATTGGTGCAATTGTGAAAGACCGAAATGTTCTGCATGTTCTATAATAATGATTGAAGCGTCAGGAATATCTACACCGACTTCAATAACTGTGGTTGCGACTAAAATACGAATATCTCCACATTTAAAAGATGCCATAGCGGCTTCTTTTTTATCTGTAGACATTTTCCCATGGATCATACCAACTCGTGTGCCAAATCGCTCTTGGAGAAGAGCAAAACGACTTTCAATTGAAGTGAGTTCAAGAGTGGTAGATTCTTCTACTAAAGGACAAATCCAATAGAGTTTTTCACCTTTTTCTAAGGCAATAGTAATTCGTTCGATGAGTTCATTAAGACGTTTTAAAGAAAGTGTTGCCGTTGTAATTGGTTGTCGTCCAATTGGTTTTTCAGTAATTTGGGAAACATCCATATCACCAAAAGCTGTTAAGACGAGGGTCCGTGGAATAGGGGTGGCAGTCATTACCAGCATATCAGGTTTATGGCCTTTTGCTGTAAGGGCAAGACGTTGGTGTACACCAAAACGGTGTTGCTCATCAATAATGGCTAAGGCAAGGTTATTGTAAGAAACACTGTTTTGTATGAGGGCATGGGTTCCGATAATAAGGGAAGCTTGACCTGATATAATATCGTTTAAAATATTTTTGCGCAATTTT
This sequence comes from Bartonella sp. EBT8, assembly GCF_055796165.1. Lineage (NCBI taxonomy): Bacteria > Pseudomonadati > Pseudomonadota > Alphaproteobacteria > Hyphomicrobiales > Bartonellaceae > Bartonella > Bartonella sp. EBT8. Next base: position 172,910 of record NZ_JBTTDJ010000004.1, on the reverse strand, counting down.
CCTTTTTCTCGTCCCGTTAAAAGAACTGTTCGTAGTCCAATCTTTTCAGCAAGAGGTGCAATTTTTGCAAAATGTTGCCTAGCGAGAACTTCTGTAGGCGCCATTAAAGCTGATTGACTTGAATTTTCAGCAATTTGTGTCATTGCCATGAGGGCAACAACGGTTTTTCCTGATCCCACATCACCTTGGAGAAGTCTTAACATTGGTTCTGGTGAAGCAAGATCATTTGCAATCTCTTGTATTGCTTTTATTTGTCCATTTGTCAGCTGGAAGGGAAGGGCTTTCAGCAGTTTTTGAGTGTAAGCTCCTGTTGGTGGCCGAGAAGTTCCAGAAAGAGATTTGGTTTTTAAACGCACTAAGCCAAGCGCCAGTTGACAAGCGAGCAATTCATCATAGGCAAGACGTTTGCGTGCTGTACTTTCTAAGTTTAAATCAGCAAGATCGATGGGCGCATGGATGCGGCGTAAAGCAACAGGAAAAGAGGAAAAGTTTTGTTGCTTTTTCACGCTTTCTTCTATCCATTCTGGTAAGAGAGGAATATAATCTAAAGCATTTTGTATTGCACGTCTTAGTGTTTTTGCGGATAATCCGGCGGTAGAGGGGTAAATAGGTTCAATGAAGGGAATTTGATTTTCTTGCTCACTTGGTACGATATAATCGGGATGGACCATTGAAAGTTGTCCATTAAACCGTTCAACTTTCCCTGATACAATGACTTTCTTTCCTTCCGGTAGTTGTCTCTTTAGCCAAGAATGTTGTGCATGAAAAAAGACTAAATTTATTTCTCCCGTTGGATCGTGTGCAGTGACGCGATAGGGTAAACGTTTACGACCAATTGGTGGTGGTTGATGTTGGTCAATAACAATTTCGAGAGTGAGAGTGATCCCCTCTTGTGCACAAGCAATGCTAGGACATCTTCTACGATCTATAACGGAGTGAGGCATTAATTGCAGGAGATCAATAAGGGTAATTTCATGTTGTGTAGGATTAATATTTAAGACTTTAGCCAGTAAACTATATATTTTAGGAGTAATCCCAGAAAGGGTGCGGATAGAAATAAAAAAAGGTGTAATAAGGCTTGGAGGCATGAGGAAATTTATCCTGCTCTTGTTATTTTTTCTAGTCCTTTAAAAGAGCTTTTTGGGGATAATTTATAGAAGAGGATTTTTTATTTACATTTTAAAATTTGAAGCAGAAAAATTAATGTTTTAAAATGTTTAGAATAAAAATTGTAAAAAAAGAATATCAATATTGGTCATATTCTCTCTCTTTTTCTCTTTGTGTATTTATTTGCTGTGCATAGAGATATTTTCTTAATGGAAGTCTTCTGTAAATATCATAAAAATAAAATGTCTTGTGAAGGCGCTGAATTCCATATGCTGAGTGATGCGTTTATAGATTCAAGGGTATAATAAAGGGTATAATAAAGTTAGAATATTTTCTAGTATAGACAAATAGCAGTTGCGATTTGGTATTTATTTTGTTGTAGGAAATTTAAGAGTGGCAGAAGATAAAAGTAAAACACGAGATAAAAAAAAATCTCTTCCTCGCTTTATTCATTTAAGGGTGCACTCTGCCTACTCATTGCTCGAAGGGGCTTTAAAAATTCCACAAATAATTCAACATGCGATTTCAGATCATACACCAGCAATTGCTATTACAGATACGAATAATTTATTTGGTGCTTTGGAGTTTTCACAATATTGTTTTTCTCAAGGGATTCAGCCTATTGTTGGTTGTCAGCTCGCGGTTGATTTTGGTGATGAACATGACAATCGAAGTTTTGCTAAAGGGCGCCATTCTTCTGATTTTTGCTCTGTTGTTTTGTTAGCTGCAAGCGAGGCTGGTTATGCTCATCTGGTTCGCCTTGTTAGCCGTGCTTACCTTGATAAGTGCGACACTGATCCTCCTCATATTAAAATGGATTGGCTGTCGTCACACAGTGAAGGAATAATTGCTTTAACAGGTGGCAAGGGAGGCCCACTTAATTTTTCTTTGGCAGAAGGTAGAAAAGAACGTGCTGTTGAACGTTTGATTTCTTTAAGAAAAATTTTTGCTAATCGTCTTTATATGGAATTACAGCGACATGGCTCTTTTGATCAACAAGTAGAAGATACGCTTCTTGAATTGGCGTATAAATATGAAATTCCTCTTGTTGCAACCAATGAAGCTTTTTTTCTGAATAGGCAAGGGTATGAAGCACATGATGCACTGATGGCAGTTGCAGAAGGGCAAATTGTTTCTAATCCAGAGCGTAAACGTGTAACACCAGATCATTATTTGAAGTCACAAGATGAAATGGTTGCATTATTTTCTGATCTTCCAGAAGCTTTGGAGAACAGCGTTGAAATTGCATTGCGTTGTCATACTGCTACCCCTATTAGAAAACCAATTTTGCCGCGTTTTGTAGAGAAGTCTATTGATTCAAATCGTGCTTTAGAAGTAGAAGATAGGGAATTACTAAATCAGGCTAAGGCTGGTTTAAAAATGCGGCTTGAGACAGTTGGATTGGCCGAAGGATATACAATTGCAGATTATGAGCAGCGGCTTGATTATGAAGTTTCCGTTATTACGCGCATGCAGTTTTCTGGCTATTTTCTTATCGTTTCAGATTTTATAAAATGGGCGAAGTCTCATGATATCCCTGTTGGTCCTGGGCGTGGTTCTGGTGCTGGTTCACTTGTTGCTTATGCGTTGACTATTACCGATGTTGATCCATTACGTTTTTCTCTTCTCTTTGAACGTTTTCTTAATCCAGATCGTGTTTCTATGCCGGATTTCGATATTGACTTTTGTCAAGAGCGACGCGAAGAGGTTATTCATTATGTTCAGGAAAAATATGGACGCGATCAAGTTGCCCAAATTATTACCTTTGGTAAATTACAAGCGCGTGCCGTGTTGCGTGATGTTGGACGTGTTTTAGAAGTACCTTATCGTCAGGTGGATTATCTTACGAAATTAGTTCCTGCTACACCTGGAAGCCAAGTTGAATTGGCTGATGCTATCAAGGATGAGCCTAAATTTGAGGAGGAAAAGAAAAAAGACCCTGTCATTGGGCGCACATTAGATATAGCGCTTCAACTGGAGGGGCTTTATCGTCATGCATCAACCCATGCGGCAGGGATTGTTATTGGTGATCGTCCACTGTCAGAGCTTGTTCCAATGTATCGCGATCCTCGTTCTGATATGCCTGTAACACAATTTAATATGAAATATGTTGAACAGGCGGGGCTCGTAAAATTTGATTTTCTGGGATTAAAAACACTGACTATTTTGAAAATGGCGGTAGATTTTGTTGCACGGAAGGGCATTAAAATAGAGTTGTCGAATATCTCTCTCAATGATGAAATGACCTATGCTATGATGGCACGTGGCGAAACAGTTGGCGTGTTTCAAGTGGAAAGTTCTGGTATGCGTAAGGCGCTGATTGGGATGAAACCAGATCGTATTGAAGATATTATTGCTCTTGTCGCCCTTTATCGCCCTGGTCCAATGGAGAATATTCCAACCTATAATGCACGCAAACACGGGGAAGAAGAAATTGCTTCTATTCATCCTAAAATAGATCCTCTGATTAAAGAAACACAAGGTGTTATTGTTTATCAGGAACAAGTGATGCAGATTGCTCAGGTTCTTGCTGGTTATTCGCTTGGAGAAGCGGATTTATTGCGTCGCGCTATGGGTAAAAAGATTCATAAGGAAATGCAAAAACAGCGTACGCGTTTTGTGAATGGGGCTATTGCTAACGGTGTTGATAAGGATCAGGCTGATATTATTTTTGATCTTTTAGCAAAATTTGCAGATTACGGTTTTAATAAGTCACATGCCGCTGCTTACGCGATTGTTTCCTACCAAACAGCTTATATGAAAGCGCATTATCCAGTTGAGTTCTTAGCCGCTTCAATGACGTATGATATGACAAATACAGAGAAGTTAAATGATTTCCGGCGTGAAGCATTAAGATTAGGTATTAAGGTTGTTGCACCTTGTGTGCAAACATCACATCGAGTTTTTGAAGTTGGTGATAGCTGTATTTATTATTCTCTTGCTGCCATTAAAGGAGTAGGGGAAGCGGTTGTCGATCATATTGTCGCTTGCCGTGGAAATAAACCTTTTAGAGATCTAGAAGATTTTTGTGAGCGTATTGATCCCCGTATTGTTAATAAACGTGCGATGGAAAGTTTGGTTTGTGCGGGCGCCTTTGATTGTTTTCATATTGCACGTGAAGTTTTATTGGCAAGTCTTGAAACGCTCAACGCGCGTGCACTTCGTATCCTTGAAAACAATTCTAGTGGGCAGACTGATATATTTGCGATGATAGGTGGATTAAAAGAACCTTTGATCTTGTCGCAAACCTCTCCTTGGTTACCGGATGAAAAACTTCATCGAGAATTTCAAGCAATAGGTTTTTATTTTTCTGCACATCCTTTGGATGAGTATCAAGCTATTCTTGCAAAAAAACGCGTACAAACTTGGGCTCATTTTGCCAATGCCGTTAAAGGAGGAGCAGTCGCCGCTAGGCTTGCTGGAACTGTTGTGGCAAAACAAGTGCGCAAAACAAAATCCGGAAAGAAAATGGGAATTATTCATTTTTCTGACACGAGTGGACAATATGAGACAGTTCTCTTTTCTGAGATGCTTTCGGATTACGGGGAGATTTTAGAGCTTGGAAAATCTTTTATCATTACAGTGAGTGCAGAAAATCGCTCTGAAGGTGTGAGTTTGCGACTTGAGACAGTTCAGTCTTTGGAAAAAGAGATATCACAGCATCATAAAATGATGCGCCTCTTTATAAAAAAAGTCGATATGCTTGCACAAATTGAGAAAAATTTAACCCCTAGTGGAAATGGAGAAGTAGGGCTGATCCTTATTCAAGAGGATGGAGTAAGGGAGATCGAAATTGCGCTTCCAAAGCGATATAAGGTTAATTCACGTGTGGCGAGTGCTATGAGATCAATTGAGGGTGTTGTTGAGGTGGAATTGATTTAAAACAAAAATTGTAAGGTAATTGCTTATTTGAGATTCTCTTTTTTTGAGTGGTAGCTTTATTTTTTGAATCGGATTCTAGATTTTGAAAGTTCTTACTTTATTAGGAATAAATGATGACAGTATCTCAGTATTATAAATTCAAGAAAATGTGTTTAATGTATCAAACATCATTAGAGGAATTTTATAAGTTTTTATCATATGTTTTTGTGCGATTCATCGCGTCGTACATATAAAGCCAATTAAGGCTGGACATGATACTTTCTGCTGTGCGAATTTTCATGATGAAATTACGTGCAATTGCTATGGGCCCAGTTGCATGGTAAGCTATTCTATTAAAATCTCCACGTCTTTTTACGGCTTTAATTCGGGGCATGCGTATTTTTTCGTAAAGTGAAAGAGCTTTGGTTAATGAAAGCTCTTTAAGCGAGAGAACTTCTGCTAATGTAGCGGCATCTTCGATTGCCATAGCAGTGCCTTGTGCTGCAAAGGGTAAGGCGGCGTGCGCACTGTCCCCAACAAATACTTGTCTTTCTAAACCTAAAAAACGATTCCGTTCCATTTGAAAGAGTGGCCAATAGCTCCATTCATCAATATGATCAAAGATTTGCAAAATTTGCAGATTCCAACCTTTAAAAAGAGATTTCAAATCTTCTTTATTTCCTCTATGTGCCCACCCTTTTTTTGAATTTTCTCCATGAGTAATGGCTACGAAATTAAAAACCTTTGCGGATGATTGAATGGGGTAGACGACAAGATGATTTTTAGGTCCCATCCAAGCGGTAATCGTTTGCATATTTCGTAATAAAGAACAAAAGCTTTTAGGAAGATTTTTAAATTCTGCTGTAGCACGCCAAGCAATAAAACCACTGAAACTTGCCCTTTCATGGAAAGGAGCGAATTGCCGTAATGTGGACCAAACTCCATCACATCCAATAAGAAGTGGTGTTGAATAAAACTGCTGTTGTTGTTCAGTTGCTGCACCTGTCTTTCTTGTTTTTATATGAATACTGTTAGAAGCTGTTAGAGTAGACGATATGACAGTTTCGCCTGTTTTATATTTGATAAAAGGATTTTCAATTACAGCATTGTATAAAACTTTTTGTAAAGCGGCGCGGTGAATCGTAATATAAGGAGCTTGCCAATTTTTTTCCGATAAAGTAGTAAGATCAATATGAAGTCGCGTTTTTAAAGATACCCCATCTCGTAACTCAAGAAAATATGGTCTTGTTCCTCCTTCAAGAAGCTTGTTAAGAAGTCCCCAATGTGCTAAGATACAGGTTGCATTTGGGGTAAGCTGAATACCTGCTCCGACAGCGTTAAGCTGTTTGCACTTTTCTATAAGTGTACTTGCAATCCCTTTATGAGCGAGTGCTAAAGCAGTGCTTAGACCAGCAATGCCTCCTCCAACGATGATTGGTGATTGATTCATGTGTTTCTTTCATATTGAAAGAGCAGAAAATGCACTATAATGGATTGTTTGTATGGTATAAACATCCAGTTGGATTTGTTTGATCGTATGATAGTGAAGGATTATAGCGATAAAGTGTTGAACAATAAGGGCAAATTTTTTCATCCATTGCTCCCATATCAATAAAAATATGAGGATGATCAAACGGTTGTGTAGCGCCTACACACATAAATTCTTTTACACCAATTTCAATTATTTTATATCCAAGATCATTTTGGAAATGGGGGATGTTATGATCGGCCATGGTATAAAAGCTCCGAATAAATTGCTTCAATCAGGGATGATTTGGATCATCTATCTTATATATTAGTTTGTAATAAAGCTTATAACAATGCAAGGTGCTTTTTTATACAAATCAAAGATCTTTTTGTTATTCAGGGTTATTACCGCGTTTTTAGTATTTTGGCATGGGAATGTTTTCAAGTATTTTGAAAGTTTACATGCAAATAATGTAAGAAAAATTGAGCAATTGATTATGTTATTATACGGTAATATATCATAAAGTGTTCTATGATATATTTATCGATAATGGGTTTATAAAGTATAAAGGAAGATTAGCTAAAATAGATGGAACAGAGGGTGGCAGATCAGGTTGCTATATCGGATATAACAATGAAAAATCCGGTGCGGTTTATTAATAGAGAATTTTCATGGTTACAATTTAATACCCGTGTATTGATGGAAGCTGCTAATACAAAGCATCCTTTACTAGAACGTCTGCAATTTCTTTCGATTTCGGCAGCAAATCTTGATGAATTTTTTATGGTTCGTGTTGCGGGCCTTGCTGCTCAAATTCGTGATGGGGTTACAAAGTGTAGTGCAGATGGACGCACTCCACAGGAGCAACTTGATTTTGTGTTAGATGAGATTTCACGTTTACAGCTTCATCAATTACAAGAATTGCGTGTTTTAGGTCACGAATTAAGACAGAATAATATTGAAATTATTGGTTCTGATAGGCTTTCAGAAATTGAGAAATCATGGCTCGAAAAATATTTCCTTGATATAATTTATCCTGCTCTAAAACCTTTACCTATTGATTCTGATCACTTGTTTCCCTTCATTCCTAATTTAGGGCTTTCGCTTGCTCTCCAACTATATCGGTGTATTGATCAACATACAAATAGAGTATTGTTGCCTATTCCAACGAACTTGAAGCGTTTTATTCTTCTTCCTCAAGAAGGTAATCATTTTCGTTTTATTGCTTGTGAAGATGTTATTAGCCTTTTTATCAACCATATATTTCCTGATTATAAAGTTGATGGAATTGGTACATTTAGAGTGATTCGTGATAGTGATATTGAAGTAGAAGAAGAGGCTGAAGATCTCGTTCGTTTTTTTGAAACTGCTCTTAAAAGGCGTCGTAGTGGGCAAGTTATTCGAGTCGAATTTGATGCGAAAATGCCGGAGAATTTATGCCAATTTATAACCAATTGTCTCGCCGTTCCTGATAATTTTATCAGTATTATCGATGGATTATTGGCGCTTAATATGGTGTCAGAAATTGTATCTATTCCACGTGATGACTTAAAGTTTGTGCCTTATAATCCTCGTTTTCCTGAATGTATTCATAAGCATAAGAGGGATTGCTTTGCGGCTATTCGTGAAAATGATATGGTCATTCATCATCCTTATGAAACATTTGATGTTGTTGTGCAATTTTTACGTCAAGCTGCTAGCGATCCTGATGTTGTAGAAATCAAACAAACTCTTTATCGCACATCAAATAATAGCCCAATTGTCAACGCTTTGATTGAAGCTGCTGAAAAGGGAAAATCTGTGACTGCTTTAGTAGAACTTAAAGCACGTTTTGATGAGGAAGCGAATATCCGTTGGGCGCGTGATCTTGAGCGTGCGGGCGTGCGTGTTTTTTTTGGTTTTATTGCATTAAAAACACATGCTAAGATATCACTGATTGTGAGACGTGAAGGAAAACGTCTTTGCTCTTACGTCCATCTTGGAACTGGAAATTATCATCCAGTTAATGCTAAAGTTTATACTGATCTTTCTTTTTTTACTACTGATGATGATATTGCTTATGATGTTGCCTTACTGTTCAATTATATTGCTCAATATAAACGTCCAAATGCAGTAATGAAGATTGCGTTTTCACCCTTAACATTGCGTAGTCGTATTCTTAAGCATATTGAAGAAGAAATTACCAATGCGCAACAGGGGCGATTGGCTGCTATTTGGATGAAAGTTAACGCACTGGTTGATCCTGAAATTATTGATGCTTTGTATCGTGCTAGTCAAGCGGGGGTGCAGGTTGATCTGGTGGTGCGAGGCATATGCTGTTTGCGTCCTGATATTCCAGGAATTTCAGATAATATTCGTGCAAAATCAATTGTCGGGCGTTTTCTGGAACATAGTCGCGTTTTTTGTTTTGGTAATGGTCAAGATCTCCCCAGTGAAAATGCAATTGTTTATTTTGGATCGGCTGATATGATGCCTCGTAATCTGGATCATCGTATTGAAATATTGGTACCAGTTTTAAATACAATGGTTCGGAAGCAGATTCTTTTACAAATTATGCTCGCCAATATTATTGATAATCAACAAAGCTTTGATATACTAAATGATGGAACATCAAGACGTATAACACCGCAAAGAGGTGAAAGTCCGTTTAATGCGCAGGAGTATTTTATGGCCAAAGAAGGTCTTTTGAGGTGGAAAAAATTGTTTGAATCTTCTGCTTCGCATTTGGTTGCGTTGCATCGACAGTATGCCAAACTGCGTAAAGACTGAAATCCAATGACATATATAAATGCTCAGGGTCGGCTGAAAGGGTGTAAGCCTGTCGCTGTTATCGATATTGGTTCAAATTCTGTTCGACTTGTTATTTATGAAGGGCTTGTTCGTTCACCAACAGTTTTATTTAATGAAAAAGTTCTCTGTGGTCTTGGGCAAGGTGTTGCAAAAACTGGATTTTTAGAAGAAAAATCCATGAAAATGGCTCTGCAAGCATTAAAACGGTTTCGTGCGCTTTGTCGGCAGATTGGGGCAGATGATGTTTATACACTGGCAACAGCAGCGGCGCGTGAAGCTAAAAATGGATCAGCATTTATTCAAAATGCGGAAAATATTTTGCAAAATAAAATATGCCTTCTTTCAGGAAATGAAGAGGCTCTTTATTCAGCATATGGGGTTATTTCTACTTTTTATCAGCCAAAAGGTATTTCTGGAGATCTTGGTGGCGGAAGTCTCGAACTTATTGATATTGAGAACTCTGATGTAGGAGAGGGGATAACTCTGCCGTTAGGTGGTTTACGGCTACAGTATATGTCTAATAATGATATTGCTGTTGCCACAAAAATTGTCCATGAGCATTTTTGTAAATCTGCTGTTGTTCGTAAAGGGATGGCACGTTGTTTTTATGCAGTAGGAGGAACTTGGCGCAATTTGGCAAAACTCCATATGGCAACCAAACATTACCAGCTACCTGTTATGCATGGCTATGAAGTTGATGCTGTTGAAATGGAGGATTTCTTGCGTTTTATCATGAGTGGCAGTATCAATAATATGAAAGGAATTTTCGCTGTTTCAAAAAATCGCCGTCAGCTCTTGTCTTATGGAGCGATTGTTCTTATTGAACTTATTCAGTCTACCGGATTTGAGAAAATAATCTTTTCTGGAGCTGGTGTGCGTGAAGGTTTTCTTTATTCAAAATTGCCGCAAGAGATTCGTGTTTCAGATCCTCTCATTGCAGCATGTACTGAAACGGCTATTCTCCGTGCGCGTTCACCAAAGCAGGCAGAAGAACTCATTGATTTCACTACCAATGCTTTTGATATTTTTGGAATTGCAGAGACTGAAAATGAATATCGTTATCGTAAAGCAGCTTGTCTTCTTGCAGATATTGGTTGGCGCATACATCCAGATTACCGAGGTAATGAGGCGGCAAATCAGATAGCGCTGGGATCTTATCCAGGAATCTCTCATGAGGGGCGCCTTTATGCTGCACTTGCTGTTTTTTTTCGCAATACGGGTATGTCGATTAATGAAGAATCTCTTCCTCTTTTTCAATTAGCAAGCAAAAATATAATTGAGAAGGCGCGCATTCTTGGTGAAATTATGCGTATTGCTCATCTTTTTAGTGCTTCTACCGCAGGAATTCTTCCTCATTTTTCATGGCATAAAAAGACAGATCATATTGTTTTATATATTCCTAGGCGTTATGCTGATTTATTAGGAGAACGCCCTCTTACTCGGCTAAAAAAATTATCAAAAATAATAAAATCTCCTCTTTCTTTTGAAACTTTCTAAATCGTTTTCTATCGTATATTCTTTCTATGTATTTTGATCGCTATACAGTTTCATCTTTTAGTTGTTGGGTTGCTTTTTCAATAAGGCATTTAATTTTTATGATACAATGATATGGAATATCGTATCTCCATACTTTTTTGCATTAAACTTCTTGTTTTGTAATATATCAAGCTCTTGTTTATAAAGAAGTTTTTTCTGTTTCTATTTAAATTGGAAACTTTCTGTTGTTAAGATATTGGATTATCATTTTTAAAACATATTCTAAGTAATCCCCAAACATAGATAATAGTAGATTTTATGGAATGAGAGACCTTAAAGTTTGATGAGAGCTCTTCTTTATTTTTTCAAACAAAATTGGCTTAGCAAGTTGATTGCTCATTTTTCTCTTTTTAATTTTTTACTAACTTTCACATTAATGAGGCATATAAGCTTCTTTAGAAGATTTTTTGGCGATAATCACAAAATGCAAAGGGTTGTTTTTGCAAATTAAAATTGTTTGATACTTATTTTACCATCCTGAAAATAAAATCCTATCTGTCCTTTGAGCATTTGCTCAGCTTTTTGACCAAATATTTCATAACGCCAACCATTCATAGCAGGGATATTTTTCTTTCCACATCCATTGGCGATTTTTTCTAAATCATTGGAAGTTGCAATAATTTTAGGTGCAATACCGTTTTCGTTCGCAACGAGTTTTAATAACACTTTGAGAAGCTCAATGACGGCAGTCGATGTTTCATTGAGTGGATTATGTTTGGGAAGGGGAGGTAAAGTAGCAAGATCGACCTCTAAGCCTTCGTGAATAGCTTCGATTAAAGTTTGTGCATTTGCAAGTTTATTCCAATTTTTATTTAGGCTGCGCAAACGTTTTAAAGCAGATTCGTCTTTTGGTTGTTGGGTTGCAATTTCGATAAGGCATTCATCTTTCATGATATGACGACGTGGGATATTATATTTTCGTGCTTTGCGTTCACGCCAAGCTGCTATTTTTTGTAATATGGCAAGTTCACGCAGTTTTTTTACTTTGCCTTTTACTTTTTTCCACGCTTCATCTTCAGGCATATCATAGGTTTTAGGATTTAAGAGAATCGCTATTTCATCATTCATCCAATGTATGCGCTTGTTTTTTTCTAACTGTTTTTTTAATAAGAGGTAAACATCTCTTAGATAGGTTACATCGGCAAGTGCGTAGAGTAGTTGTTTTTCGGAAAGAGGACGATAACTCCAATCTGTAAAGCGGGATGATTTATCAATTTGATGACCCGTGCAGCGTTGTACAATTTGATCATAGGAAATAGAATCACCAAATCCGCAAATTGATCCTGCTATTTGTGTATCGAAGAGAGGGTAGGGAATGATACCTCCGAGATGATAAATAGTTTCGATGTCTTGACGTGCAGCGTGAAAAACTTTGGTGATTTTTTTATCGATCATGAGATCAAAAAATGCTTGTAGATTGATATTTGGCGCTCTTGGATCAATCAGTAGCGTAACGTCTGGTGAGGCAAGCTGAATTAAACACAGTTGAGGCCAAAAAGTCGTTTCGCGGATAAATTCGGTATCTACTGTTACAAACTCTGAAGTCCGTAGAGCAGAAACTGCAATTTCAAGATCTGTTGTTTGTGTAATAAGATTCATCATTCCATTATAGCTAGATAAATTAAATTTGTCTTTTATTGACTTTTTTTTCGAGTCTTTATCCTCATATCTTGACAAGTGGTTGTTAAAAAGCGTTTGTAGCGCATGTAAAATTGTAATCAAAGGTAAAAACTATGCATCGTTATCGCAGTCATAATTGCGCTGCTCTTCGTAAATGTGATGTAGGAACAAAAGTTCGTCTTTCGGGATGGGTTCATCGCGTTCGTGATCATGGCGGAATCCTTTTTGTAGACTTACGTGATCATTTTGGAATCACACAGATTGTCGCTGATCCTGCTTCGCCAGCTTTTAAAATTATTGAAACAGTGCGTTCTGAATGGGTCATTCGCGTGGATGGGCAAGTGTGTGCACGTTCTGATGAGGTTATTAACACATTTCTTCCAACAGGGGAGATTGAAATTTTTGCCCAAGAGGTAGAAATTCTCTCAAAGTCTGATGAACTTCCTCTCCCTGTTTTTGGCGAGCCTGATTATCCAGAAGATATTCGGTTAAAATATCGTTTTCTTGATTTGCGTCGCGAAACTATGCACAAAAATATAATGCGTCGTACTGAAATTATTGCTGCTATCAGACGCTCTATGCAGGAGAATGGTTTTACGGAATTTATGACACCACTTTTGACAGCTTCATCACCGGAAGGAGCGCGCGATTTTTTAGTTCCAAGTCGTATTCATCAGGGAAAATTTTACGCATTGCCACAAGCACCTCAGCAGTACAAACAGTTATTGATGATGTCAGGTTTTGATCGTTATTTTCAAATTGCTCCATGTTTTAGAGATGAAGATCCAAGGGCTGATCGTCTTCCAGGAGAATTTTATCAATTAGATGTTGAAATGAGTTTTGTTGAACAAGAAGATGTTTTTGTAACAATGGAACCCATTATGCGTTCTCTTTTTGAAGAATTTGCAAATGGAAAACCTGTAACACAAAGCTTTCCTCGTATTTCTTATGATGAAGCAGTGCGAAAATATGGTTCTGATAAGCCTGATTTACGCAATCCAATTATTATGGAAGATGTTTCTCAGCATTTTTGTGATTCTGGTTTTAAAGTTTTTGCTCAAATTTTGGCAAATGATGAGAATGCACAAGTATGGGCTATTCCGGCTAAAACGGGAGGAAGCCGTGCTTTTTGTGATCGTATGAATGGATGGGCACAAGGTGAGGGGCAACCAGGACTCGGTTATATTTTCTGGCGTGAAGAAGAAGGAAAGTTTGAAGGTGCTGGACCTATTGCCAAAAATATTGGTGAGCAGAGGACTGAAGCACTCCGTATGCAGCTTGGCCTTGAAAGTGGTGATGCCTGTTTTTTTGTGGCGGGAGATCCAAAGAAATTTGCATCTTTTGCGGGAGCAGCGCGAACACGGGTAGGGGAAGAATTAGACCTTGTGGATCGGGAGTGTTTCTCTTTAGCGTGGATAGTTGATTTTCCATTTTTTGAATGGAATGAAGATGAGAAAAAACTTGATTTTGCACATAATCCTTTTTCTATGCCCCAAGGTGGGGAAAATGCTCTTGAGTGCCAAGATCCTCTTACTCTTAAAGCTTTTCAGTATGATCTTGTTTGTAATGGTTATGAGATTGCATCAGGTGGAATCCGTAATCATTCACCAGAGATGATGCTTAAAGTTTTTAATCTTGCTGGTCTTTCTAAAGAGGTCGTGGAAGATCGTTTTGGTGCTCTTTATCGTGCATTCCATTATGGAGCACCGCCGCATGGTGGTATGGCTGCTGGAGTTGATCGTATTATTATGCTTTTACAAGGTGTTAAAAATTTACGTGAGGTTGCTTTATTTCCTATGAACCAACAGGCGCTTGATCTTTTGATGAGTGCACCATCTGATGTTTCTCTTCCGCAATTACGTGATTTAGGGATACGAATTGCTCCTTCCGTCAAAAATGGTTAATAAATTGATTGTGTGTTGTTACCATTTTTATTCCCAGTAAGGCTTTAGGGACTTTGAATTACATTAGTGTGTATGTTGTTTATAAAAAGCTTTAAGATATATGCTTTCTTTAAGTTTTTTAACTCAAGGTAAAAGATCTTGTGTCCCAATGTTAAAAAAACAATGCAGTGTGGCTAAACGTTGCATTATTCCAAGAGAGAGATAAGATTTTATAAGTTTAGATGCTTTGTAAATTTTATCATATCAGATCGGACTTTGTGTTCATATAATATGCCCGCCTATTAAGATATAAGGAAAGAGAAGTCATTTTCTCAGAAGAAAGTGCTGTATGAATAAGTTTTTTAAAAACTCATATTTAAAATAGTGCTAAGATTATTCTTGCTGAAAATTTATTTTTAGAAAGTGTTTTCGTTGTCTTTAGAAGAAAATCATCTGATGCTTTTGATGAGTTTAGTTTAGATAAGCCAAACTTAAATTAGCAAATAGTATTATTGTTTTTATTTCCTGTTTATTCTGAATAATATCCATCGTTAGACTTAATGAATAATGTATTTTACACTTTTTTGTTTATTTGTTGTTTATGTTATTTTTTTAAGACCATATTTTACTATTTTCAAAAAGATTTTTAATTAACACATTAAGTATTTTCGTATATTGTTCAGCTGAAGTGTAAATCACATGTATAAATTTTCAAATTGATATAATTTTCTGTTCATGTTTTAATCACGGTGTTTATTTTTATATAGTCGATTTTTAATAAAAATAGTTGATTCATAGAAGATTGACCGAAGAAATCTTATAGAATAATTGCTCGCTCTTTTGGGAATTGTTGTCATAATATTATGTCTGATAAAATAAATTTACCTTTTGATAAAGAACATATTGAGCCAATAGAATTACGTTCTGCTTTACAGGAGCGCTATTTGGCTTATGCACTTTCTACTATTACTCACCGTGCATTGCCTGACGTCCGTGATGGTTTGAAACCAGTGCATCGGCGTATTGTTCATGCGATGCGTTTACTCAAACTTCATCCAGGGCAGTCCTATGCGAAATGTGCACGGATTATTGGTGATGTCATGGGAAAATTTCATCCACATGGTGATGCATCTATTTATGATGCATTAGTGCGCTTGGCTCAGAGTTTTGCTGTTCGTTATCCCTTGATTGATGGACAAGGCAATTTTGGTAATATTGATGGAGATAATGCTGCTGCTATGCGGTATACGGAAGCACGTATGACTGAAGTGGCTGCATTGTTGCTGGAGGGAATTAATGAGAATGCGATTGATTTTCGTTTAACCTATAATGAGGAAGATGAAGAGCCTGCTGTTTTACCGGGAGCTTTTCCTAATCTTTTAGCAAATGGTTCATCTGGTATTGCTGTTGGTATGGCGACATCTATTCCACCCCATAATGTTGCTGAGCTTTGTGATGCAGCGCTCCATTTGATTGCACATCCCGATGTTAATGATAAGGAATTGAATCAATTTGTGCTTGGTCCTGATTTTCCAACAGGTGGTATTTTAGTTGAGCCTAAAAAGAGTATTGAGGAATCTTATCGTGTTGGGCGTGGTTTTTTTCGTTTGCGTTCACGTTGGCATCAAGAGTCCGGCAGCCGTGGTTCTTATGTGATTGTTGTTACTGAAATTCCCTATCAAGTTCAAAAGTCACGCCTTATTGAAAAAACAGCGGAATTACTGCTTGCACGCCGATTACCAATGCTTGAAGATATTCAAGATGAATCGGCAGAAGATATTCGCATCGTTCTTATTCCTAAAAATCGCACTGTTGATCCTGAGCTCCTTATGGAATCTCTTTTTAAATTGACCGATTTTGAAATAAGATTTCCTCTTAATCTTAATGTTTTGTCTTTAGGAAAAATACCAAATGTTCTCTCTCTGCGGGAAAGTTTGCAGCAATGGCTTGAACATCGTCAAGAAGTTTTGATGCGTCGCTCTACTTATCGACTTGATGAAATTGATCGCCGATTAGAAATTCTTCATGGCTATCTTATCGCCTATTTAAACCTTGATGAGGTTATTCAGATTATTCGTGAAGAAGATGAGCCCAAAAAAGAACTTATCGGCCGTTTTGAATTAACAGAAAATCAAGCTGAGGCAGTTCTTAATATGCGCTTGCGCTCTTTACGTAAACTTGAGGAATTTGAAATTCGTAAAGAATTTGAAAGTTTGAAAACTGAAAAAGAACAATTGCAGAATTTATTATCCTCTCGTGCTAAGCAATGGAAAATAATTTCAGAAGAAATTATAAAAATTCGCAAAACTTTTGGCCCTGATACTTTATTAGGAAAAAGGCGTACCACATTTGAAGAAGCACCAAGGCATGATATTGATGATATTCACCAAGCGATGATTGAAAAAGAGCCGGTAACTATTGTTATTTCTGAAAAAGGTTGGATGCGTGCTTTGAAGGGACATTTGAGTGATTACAAAGCACTTGCCTTTAAAGAAGGCGATTGCTTAAAGATAGCATTTCCAGCATTTACAACAGATAAAATTATGGTGATAAGTACTGGTGGAAAATTTTTTGCTATTTCTGCAAATAATTTGCCTGGAGGGCGGGGACATGGTGAACCAATTCGTATTTTAGTCGATATGGATGATGAGCATGATGTCTTGACAGCTTTTGTCTATAATGCACAGGAAAAACTTCTTTTAGTTTCATCTCATGGAAATGGCTTTATTGTACCAGCAGCCGAAGTCATTGCCAATACACGAAAAGGCAAGCAGGTTATGAATGTGAAGTACCCTGATAAAGTGAAGCTTTGTGTTCCGGTAAAAGGTGATCATGTTGCAGTGGTTGGTGAAAATCGCAAAATGCTTGTTTTTGCCATTGAACAAATACCAGAAATGAGTCGTGGTAAAGGTGTTCGTTTGCAACGTTACAAAGAGGGGGGTATTGTTGATATAAAAACCTTTAATTTATCAGAGGGGTTAAGCTGGCAAGATACGGCTGAACGCTGCTTTAATCGTCAAGCTGATGATCTCATTGAGTGGATAGGAATGCGTGCTGGGAGTGGGCGTTTGGTGCCAAAAGGCTTTCCAAAATCAGGAAAGTTTGCCAATTAAATTATAAAAACATGAAAGAAAACATTGTGTGGTTTTATTAACTTTTTCATAGCAGCATCTATTCGTTAGGACTGTTATGATGTGGCCTAAAAAGGTGTCCACGTTCCGCGCATAAGACAAGAAGTATGGCGATGAGGCTGAGAAAGAAAAATCCTGCCGAATTTGGGGTGGTTGTTTCATTAAATTGTTGGGCAATAAAAAAGCCAAGGCCTGTTGCAATAGAGGTTTGAAGAAAACCAGATACAGAAGATGCTGTACCGGCGATTTCACCGACAGATTCGAGAGCAAGTGTGTTGAAATTGGCCATAATACCGCCGCAGGCAAACATCAATATACAAAACAGCAGCATGTAAAGGGAAAAAGGAATAATACCATCTGTTAAGGTGCAACTAACAAACCAGAGGCATGACGTGGCACAAAATAGCAAAAGCATCGTATGAGCTATACGGCGCATTCCAAGGCGCCCAACCAATTGAGAATTAAAAAATGATGAGAGTGCTTGAAAAGCTGCACCGACGGCAAACGCAATTGGAAACCAGAGTCCTAGATTATAAATCCCTTCGTATGTTTGCTGCGATGTATTAACAGCGGTAAAAATACAGCCTAAAATAATGGAAGTTGCCAGTGTGTAGCAAAGTGTTGTCCGATTAGTAAGAACAATCCATAAGTTATGTTTGATTGAAGAAAAGGAAAGAGAGCGTTGTCTATGAAGAGTCTCGGGTAAACGCAGTTGAATCCAAATCATCAGTCCAAAACCGATAATTGCCATGAATATAAAGATAAATTGCCAGTTCCCGAAGAGTAAAATAGCTTGTCCTGTTGCGGGTCCAATCATTGGCGCAATAAGAAAAACCATCATGACGATAGACATAACTTCTGCCATTTTTCGACCACTATAAAGATCACGTACAATGGAAACTGTGAGCACGCGCATAGCAGCTCCTCCCATACCTTGTAAGACACGTAAAAAAAGTAATAGAGAAAAATTGGAAACAAAAGCACAACCAATTGCTGTAAATGAATAAAAAGCAAGACCAATAAGAATAATTTTACGGCGCCCATAACGATCGCTTATGGGACCAAAAAATATTTGTGAGATGCCATAGCTAATGAGATAACTAGAAATGATATAATGTTGATCATTTTCATTGATAGCGTTTAAACTGTTTAAAATGTCAGGCATGGCTGGTAGCATAATATCAACGGCTATAGAATTGATAGCCATGAGCGCGCCAATAAGAAGAACAAATTCTTTATAGCCAATTCTTTTTCTAATTGTATCACTATGCTCTTGTTCATCGATTGAATATGACATATTGCATCCTTGAAATAAAAATTTCGATTGAACACAGCTCTATAAAAGGATAAAAAGTAAGAGATATCTTCTTAAGAGATTCTTATGATTTATTGCAGGAAATGCCTTGTTCTTTTAGCAGCTCTTGCAACTCATTATTTTGGAACATTTCTTTAATAATATCACAGCCGCCAACAAACTCACCTTTGATATAGAGCTGCGGAATTGTTGGCCAATTGGAATAATCTTTGATTCCTTGACGTAACTCGTTAGAAGCTAAGATATTAACTCCTTTATAGTTTACCCCTAGATAGTCGAGAATTTGAACAACTTGTCCTGAAAATCCGCATTGTGGAGCATCAGGTGTTCCTTTCATGAATAAAATGACATCATTTTCTTTAATTTCGTTGTCAATAAAATCATGAACAGTGTTCATCTCTATCCCTCGATATTGTAAATTTATGTGAGTGTCTATTTACGCTTGTACTATTTTCTAATCGTATTGAGTGATTGAATGCAAGAAGAAATTTTAAATTATTTAGGAATATTTGTTTGCAACATTAAGGCATGAAGGTCATTTCCCATATTGCCTTTAAGAGCATCATAGACCATTTTATGTTGCTGAATACGGCTTTTACCACGAAAACTTTCGGAAATAACTTCTGCAGCGTAGTGTTCTCCATCTCCAGCAAGATCACGAATCGTTACAATTGCATCGGGAATGCCTTCGCGAATAAGCATTTCAATTGCATGAGCACTCATTGCCATGATTATCCTCCTTTATTTATTTTTAATTAAGAATAGCATCCGCCAATAGGGAAAAATAACTTTCTATTCTTTGCCCATAAATTGCGGGAACCAATTTTCATAAGCTTGTGTGAGTTTTTCTAGCGAAAGTGTCAATACCCCATCTATATTGAGAGAATTCCCCTCAACTAAACCAAGCTCTGTGAAAGGAATCGCACTTACTTGTGCAAGTTCTTTAAGTTTGTTGAGAGCACGAGGTTTGACCGCTAAAAGATAACGGCCTTGATCTTCTCCAAAAAGCTCCGCATGATGTGGTAGTTTATTGCTTAATTGGGCTTTAATCCCTTTACCTGCTTTAATTATCATTTCTGCAAGTGCAATGGCTAATCCTCCATCAGAAATATCATGAGCAGCATTAACAAAATCGCCATGAATGATATCTCGAACAAATTGTCCATGTTTTTTTTCAAGCTCTAAATCTACAGGAGGCGGGGCGCCTATATCAATATTTAAAATGTGACGTGCGTAAATTGACTGTCCTAAATGAGAGCCACACGCTCCAATTAAAACAATCCTATCTCCATTTTGCATACCACTGATTGTTACCATTTTAGACCAGTCGTCTAGAAGTCCTACACCAGCGATTGTTGGTGTGGGAAGAATGGCTTCTCCATTGGTTTCATTATAAAGGGAGACATTGCCTGAAACGATAGGAAAGTTAAGAATTCTGCAAGCTTCACCTATGCCTTTAATGGCTAAAACCAATTGTCCCATAATTTCAGGTTTTTCAGGATTACCAAAATTAAGATTATCTGTAGCAGCGAGGGGGATTGCACCTGTTGTGCTAATATTTCGCCAGCATTCTGCTACAGCTTGCTTTCCTCCTTCATAAGGATCAGCCTCACAATAGCGAGGCGTAACATCAGAAGAAAAAGCAAGAGCACGTTTGTCATTATTGCTTACGCGTATGATTCCTGCATCGCCTCCTGGACGAACAAGGGTATTTCCTTGAATAAGCGTATCATATTGTTCATAAACCCATCGCCGTGAACTTTGATCAGCAGAATTGAGCAAGTGAAGGAGCGCATCACCAAGATTTTCAACCCTCTTAACATCTTCTACTTTAAGAGTTGGTTGTTTTTCCAGCTCACTCCAAGGGCGATCATAAACAGGTGCTTCATTACCGAGTTCTTTGATAGGAAGATTGACGACTTCTTCTCCTTGATGCAATACACGGAAACGCAAATCATCTGTTGTTTTTCCAATAATAGAAAAGTTAAGACCCCACTTATGAAAAATTGCTTCTGCTTGTTTTTCTAATTCTGGTTTTAGCACCATGAGCATGCGTTCTTGGCTTTCGGAAAGCATCATTTCATAGGCTGTCATGTTTTCTTCACGGGTGGGAACTTTATCAAGATTAAGCTGTATTCCTAAATTCCCTTTTGCTCCCATTTCAACTGCAGAGGACGTTAGTCCTGCTGCACCCATATCTTGAATAGCAACAACAGCTTTAAGTTCCATGAGTTCTAAGCAAGCTTCAAGAAGGCATTTTTCTGTAAAAGGATCACCTACTTGAACGGTTGGGCGTTTTTCATCGATTGAAGCATCAAATTCTGCGGAAGCCATTGTTGCTCCACCAACACCATCACGTCCTGTTTTGGCTCCAAGATAAACAACAGGAAGTCCTACTCCTTGTGCTTTAGAATAAAAAAGGGAGTCTGTCTTGGCAATACCAGCGACAAAAGCGTTAACAAGGATATTGCCATTATAACGCTTGTCAAAGTTTATTTCTCCACCAACAGTTGGAACACCAAAAGCATTACTATAGCCACCAATTCCAGACACAACACCAGAAACAAGATGGCGTGTTCGGGGATGATTAGGAGATCCAAAGCGTAAGGCATTCATAGCAGCGACGGGGCGAGCACCCATTGTAAAGACATCACGTAAAATACCTCCTACACCTGTTGCCGCACCTTGATAAGGTTCGATATAAGAGGGATGATTATGGCTTTCCATTTTGAAAACAACGCATTGCCCTTCACCAATATCGACAACACCAGCATTTTCACCAGGTCCTTGAATGACACATTTTCCCTCTGTTGGGAGTGTTTTAAGCCACTTTTTAGATGATTTATAGGAACAATGTTCGTTCCACATGGCAGAAAAAATTCCAAGTTCAGTAAATGTTGGCTCTCTTCCAATTAAAGTGAGAATGCGTTGATATTCATCATCTTTTAGGCCGTGCTGTGCAATTAATTCTGGTGTAATGGCGATGGTATTGCAAGGATTCATGAGTACTTTATCCGTTAAATTAATCGAAATTTAGCATTTTTATTATTTTAAATCTAGCAGCTTAAATTATAAGTGATCTGATTGTTTGATAAGAAAGAAGTCCCTAAAGCGTTAACTGAAATATTGGTCATTTATTTTGTAAATTCAAAGACTTATAAATAGCTCTTGAATATTTTTTCATGTGTTAAAAGAAGTGTTATCCATTTTATCCATAATGTGCCTGATTTGTATCCTTACTCTGCGTAGGAGATATTCAGATTTTTAACTTTAAAATAGCACAAGAATACACTCTACTTTTTATCATCAACGATTTGCCAATTCTAAAGCACTTTGAAAAAGTAAACGACCATCAGTACCACCATGTGCCGATTCAATGAAGTTTTCAGGATGAGGCATCATACCAAGAATATTTCCAGCTTTATTGATGATACCGGCAATATCGTGAATTGAACCATTAGGATTTGTATTTTCTGCATAGCGAAAAACAATTTGTTTATTGTCTTCCATTTTTTTTAAAGTTTCATTGTCAACAAAATAGTTTCCATCATGATGAGCAACAGGACAACGAATGATCTGTCCTTTTGAATAGAGTCGAGAGAATCGCGTGTTGGCATTTGCTACTTCAAGCTTTATTTCACGACAAACAAATTTTAATGAAGCATTCCGCATTAAAGTGCCAGGCAACAATCCGGCTTCCAATAAAATTTGAAACCCATTACAGATACCGATTACTGTAACACCTTTTTTTGCTTTCTCATGAACAGCTTGCAAAACTGGTGTTCGCGCACCAATTGCACCACACCTTAGGTAGTCTCCATAAGAAAAACCACCAGGAATAACGATGACATCGACATCTGGAATTGTCGTGTCTGTTTGCCAAATTTTAAACGGTTCACTGCCTGTTATATGATGTAATGCAGCAATCATATCCCGATCGCGATTGAGTCCAGGTAACTGAATGATGGCAGTTTTCATGAAGAGCCCCCACTTAAAGAAGTTCTATAGTATAATTTTCAACAACAGTATTTGCTAGTAACTCTTCACACATCTTTTCAAGTTTTTCCTTTGCAGCCTCATAAGGCTGATCGTCAAACACGATATCAAAAATCTTTCCTTGACGAATGGAATGAATGCCTTTGAAATCTAAACTTTTTAAAGCACCGACAATTGCTTCTCCTTGTGGATCAAGAACGCTGTTTTTTAAAGTAACTGTAACGCGTGCTTTCATTTCTTATTTCCTATTTATAAAATTCCTCTCCTTCAAGAGGTGTATTGACCAATATAACGAAAGGTGACATAATGCCACCTTGTTGTTTATTTTACTAAAACTGGACCACTTGGTCGTGGAGGTTCATTTTCATTGATGATACCAAGGCGTTTTGCAACCTCTTGATAAGCATTAATAAGCCCTCCCATATCACGCCGAAAACGATCTTTATCCATTTTTTCTCGTGTTTGCATATCCCATAGTCGAGCAGAATCAGGCGAGATTTCATCAGCAAGAACAATGCGCATTGCTTCATCTTCCCATAATCGACCAAACTCCATTTTAAAATCAATAAGTTGAATATTAACGCCTGCAAAAAGCCCAGAAAGAAAATCATTAATACGAATCGATAGTTGCATAATGTCTTCTATTTCTTGTGGAACAGCCCATCCAAAGGCAGTGATATGTTCTTCCGTTACCATTGGATCATCAAGAGAATCATTTTTATAGTAAAATTCTATGATGGATTGCGAAAGAGCAGTTCCTTCTTCTAATCCTAAACGCTTAGAAAGGGAGCCAGCAGCAACGTTACGAACAACGACCTCCAATGGAATAATTTCAACGGCTTTAATGAGTTGCTCGCGCATGTTTATACGCTTGATAAAATGCGTTGGAATACCCAAACGGCCAAGATGGCTAAAAATATATTCCGAAATGCGGTTATTTAAAACCCCTTTTCCGTCGATAATTTCATGCTTTTTTGCATTAAAGGCAGTTGCGTCATCTTTAAAAAATTGAATATAGGTCCCTGGTTCAGGTCCTTCATATAAAATTTTGGCCTTGCCTTCATAGATACGGTTGCGACGATTCATTATGATTCTCTATTATTTGAGAGGTTTTAATAATACTGAGAGATAGTATTATCCTAATTGGTGGAAATTCTCAATGATTGCTATAACACTTCTTATCATTTTTGTCATTGTGGCTCTGATCCCAAGAAGGAGTAAATTTCATGGATGGAGATAAAGTGAAAAGAATTCACTTCCTTAAATTAAATTTTTGCAAGAAAACGGGAGAGAACCATAAGTCCCTCCGGCCAAGGACCATGCCCAGACTCTTCATTAATGTGGCCAGATTGTCCCGCATCAACAAAGAGCGATCCCCAATCATTGGCAAGTTTTTCTGCTACTGAAAATTGACAAAATTCATCATTTTGACTGGCGATAACAACAGAGGGAAAAGATAATTTTTTGCAATGATAGGGACCAAATGTCATTAAATATTTGGGGCGTATTTTTTCATTGGTGACGTCTGGAGGTGCAACTAAAAAGGCA
Organism: Bartonella sp. EBT8; assembly: GCF_055796165.1. NCBI lineage: Bacteria > Pseudomonadati > Pseudomonadota > Alphaproteobacteria > Hyphomicrobiales > Bartonellaceae > Bartonella > Bartonella sp. EBT8. Next base: position 148,655 of record NZ_JBTTDJ010000004.1, on the reverse strand, counting down.
CCACAAACTTTTTCTGCGTTTTGTTGCGTTGCATGAAGAGCTGTGGGAACTCCTAATGAGTGGGCAATAATCACAACGGGTTTTTCAGCTTGTGCAATGGCGATTTTAACTTCATTAACCCATTGTTTAAAAATAGGTTTTGACCAGTGGTTTTGTTTAACGCGGCGGGCTGTAGACAATTTATTTTCCCACCGTGTTTGCCAATGATCAGAACCAGATCCTTTGTAGCCAGGAACAATAAGAATATCGAGTTGATTTGCTTTCATGAATTGTTTCCTTCACTACAACAGGTTTTACATCATCGCTGGAAAACAAGACGTTTATGTTTGTTTTTGTATTCACTTTTTATCATTTCCCAAAAACACGTCTAAAAATTGTGTTGATATGTTTGGTGTGGTAAGAAAGGTCAAATTTTTCACGAAGTTCTGCTTCACTTAAAGCTTTTGTCACATCTTTGTCGTTGAGTAATTCTTCTAAAAAATCTTTTCCTTGTTCCCAAACCTTCATCGCATTTCGTTGTACAATTCGATAAGAATCTTCCCGACTCATTCCAGCTTGCGTGAGTGCTAACAGGACGCGCTGTGAATGAACAAGTCCTCGAAATTTATTGAGATTTTTTTGCATATTTTCTGGATAGACAATTAAATTTTCAATGACAGATGTGAGTCTGGCAAGAGCAAAATCAAGGGTAATTGTAGCGTCTGGACCAATATACCGCTCGACAGAAGAATGAGAAATATCACGTTCATGCCAAAGTGCTACATTTTCCATTGCAGGTATTGAAAATGCACGCACCATACGCGCTAAACCCGTTAAATTTTCTGTTAGGACTGGATTACGTTTATGCGGCATGGCCGATGAGCCTTTTTGTCCAGGTGAGAAGTGTTCTTCTGCTTCAAGGACTTCGGTTCGTTGTAGATGCCGTATTTCAATGGCTAATCTTTCAATAGAGGAAGCAATAACACCAAGCGTTGCAAAAAACATGGCGTGACGATCGCGCGGAATAACTTGAGTAGAAACCGGTTCAGCACACATTCCGAAGGCTTTTGCTACGTGTTCTTCAACGCGTGGGTCAATATTCGCAAAAGTTCCTACAGCTCCTGAAATAGCACAGGTAGAAATTTCTTCTCGTGCTGCAAGAAGACGTTTGCGACAACGAGAAAATTCAGTGTAGGCGAGGGCGAATTTAACACCAAATGTTGTTGGTTCCGCATGAATACCATGACTTCGTCCAATGGTGATTGTTTCTTTATGTTCAAAAGCACGTTTTTTTAATGCTTCAAGAAGTTGATCTATGTCTTTTAGTAAAAGGTCACTAGCACGCATCAATTGAATATTAAGCGTTGTATCTAGGACATCCGATGATGTCATCCCCTGATGAATAAAACGTGCTTCTGGTCCAATAAATTCAGCGAGATGTGTTAAAAATGCTATAACATCATGTTTTGTAATCGCCTCAATTTCATTAATGCGATTGACATCAAATTCGGCTGCTGTTCCCTTTTCCCAAATGATTTTTGCTGCTTCTTTTGGAATAATTCCTAGTTCAGCTAAGGCATCACAGGCATGTGCTTCAATTTCAAACCAAATACGATATTTCGTTTTTGGTGACCAAATTGTTACCATTTCAGAACGAGAGTAACGTGTTATCATAATTTTTCCTTATTGTGAGAGAAGTGCTGCTTGGCGCAATGCATTAATGCGTGTTTTATAAAGCTCTTTGTTTCCATTTTTATAAATTGCAGAGCCTGCAACAAATACGTTTGCACCAGCTTTTGCTGCTATCCCGATTGTATCAACTGTGATACCACCATCAACCTCAAGGTCAATAGGTCTGTTAGCAATCATGCTTCTAACACGTTTGATTTTATCTTGCATTTCTAGAATAAAACTTTGTCCGCCAAAGCCAGGATTGACGGTCATGATCAGAATAAGATCTATTTGATCAAGCAAATATTCAAGGATATATTCTGGTGTACCTGGATTAATTGCAATGCCTGCTTTTTTCCCACTTTTTTTTATTATTTGCAGTGAACGATGAAGATGGCGACTTGCTTCAGCGTGAATGGTTATAATATCTGCACCCGCTTTTGCAAAAGACTCAAGATAAAGATCGACTGGTTCGATCATCAAATGAACATCAAATATTGCTTTGGTTAAGGGGCGTAGAGCCTTGACGACTTCAGGACCAAAAGTAATATTAGGAACAAAATGGCCATCCATGATATCAAGATGGAGCCAATCTGCACCGGCATCAACAACATCCAATATTTCCTGTCCAAGTTTGGAAAAATCAGAAGCTAAGAGTGAAGGTGAAATGAGTTGCAAATGGGGCATGAATGTCTCCTTAATTGACTGTTCTTATCATGTAGTTCTGTATACTAAAATAACTTTTGTGTTATGACGTAAAAGAAAAAATACGTGTAAGAGATATTTTTATGAAAAGAGCCTTTGAAATTTTAAAGCTGTATAAGTGAAAGACATGCAAAATCATACAACACATTTAATGCCTGAACTTCAATGTAATATGACTGTTTCTTCGCAAGAATATCGGGATGCTATGAGTCATTTCGCAGGGGCTGTGCATATTGTGACAACAGATGGCCTTAAGGGAAAGCGCGGGGTGACAGTTTCAGCATGTTGTTCTTTATCTGATGATCCCCCAACACTCCTTGTTTGCCTTAGGCGGCATAATCCTAAAAATCGATTATTTATAGAGAATGGAATCTTTTGTGTTAATAGTTTGGCAGGAAAACACCGTTTACTAGCAGATATTTTTTCTAGGCGTTACAACTGTATACAAAATGAACGTTTTGATAGAGCACAATGGGGTACTTTGGAGACTGGTGCTCCTAGCCTCTTAGACGCTTTAGCATCTTTTGATTGTCGTTTGATTTGTTGGCATGAACATGCAACGCATTGTATTTTAATTGGTGAAGTTGTTGCCGTCAATTGTAGTCAAGAAAAAGACGCTTTGATGTATTTGAATCGTGAATATCATACTCTTCTTTTGTAGGGATTTTTATTTTTTCATATGAGATGATTTGTTGTTGGTCCATTTGAGGCTGAGCTTAATGACGCGGTAAGATTATTTCTCATGACATTGGATGTCTGTGTTTTCCTTTTTTATAGGTTTATAGGGGTAACCAGAAAAGGAAAGTATAAAAAATGTCCTAATCAACAGTCGTGCTAACAGAGAGTGTATGCTATGCAAAAAAGTGGCTAAAGATTTGAATTATGATGACTTTAAACATATTTATAGGGTGCTATAAAAAGACATTTTACTCTTGTGTTGATGGTGGTTGCACAATATATAGACCTCACATACCATATACGGAGGTTTTTATGGCATGAGCGAAGAGGTTGATGATCAATATCGCCCTAGTGAAGATGAGCCTTTTATGAATGAACGGCAAAAGGCGTATTTTCGTGCTAAATTAGTTTCTTGGAAGAATGATATATTAAGAGAAGCTCGTGAGACTTTGGAAAATTTGCAGGAAGAGAATGTTGGTCAGCCTGATTTGACTGATAGAGCGTCTTGCGAAACTGATCGTACAATCGAATTACGTGCTCGTGATCGCCAGAGAAAACTCATTTTGAAAATAGATGCTGCTTTGGAGCGCATAGATAATGGGACTTATGGTTTTTGTGAGGAAACTGGAGAACCCATTAGTATAAAGCGTCTTGAGGCCCGACCAATTGCAGTTTTATCGTTGGAAGCACAAGAACGCCACGAGCGGCGGGAAAAAGTTTATCGTGATGATTAAACGTCAACGAGGGTGATAAAAAAATGAAATACATGATAGTAAAATGTGTGTATTTTATTTTTTATGGGGAGGGATAAATAAAGATGGCTCCTGCCGTCCTTCAATTTCGGCGGTGATGGCTGAATCTTCCACGTTTTGATTCGTAAAAGAACGAGAGGTTTCCTTCTTCGTATGCTCGCTTTTTACGGAAAGAAATTCTTTTTCTGTAAGATCTAAAGGAAAATTGGCTTGTGTCGTTATTGATGTTGGCTGGATTCCTTTTTTTTGTATGAGAGATGGACTGGTGATATTGGATTCTACAACAATATCTGTGAATCCGCCAATAAGAAGCAGATGTTCTTTATCATCACAACGTATTAAAACAAGACGACGTGTACGATCGATAGCAATTGTATCACAGAGAGTTAGTCGTGGTGGGTGCTTTTTCCTCTTGATGCTGAGCTTTCCTCTCTTCAAACGGCGTAAAAAGAGGATGATTGTAGCAATAGCTATTATTGTTATTATACAAAACATAAAACTTATGGTTATGTTAGTGGCGGATTCACCTATTTGACTTGATAACCAGACATACATAGAATTTCTCCCATTTTAGAATGAAAATATTATTTTCTATTGAGATGTTTGTAAATACACCCTTAAAAGGTTCACTCATAATATAAAAACAAAGCTTTTAACATTGAGTGATTTTTTTTAGAAAGATATTATTGATATAGACTTCATAAAAATGATTATGGAGGCAATTTATGGCGTAAGCAACAGCAATCAAGGTAAACTGAGATGGATAAAGGTTTTGAGAAAAGTAAAAGATCATCATCTTTTTTTGTAGATCGAAGAGGTATGATTCTTAGCATTATTGTTATAATAGCTTTTCTTTTCATTATAGGTATTCTCAGTTTTTTTTATCCGCACAGCTATTTGCAAAAAACTGTGTTACTATCTTTTTGGGCTTTAGCGGTGATAGGGGTTGCTGCACTTGTTTTGAGTGGGATAGGGGTGTTAAGATACAATGCTGCGCAGTGGCATGATGAATTTGATCTTAGTATCTTCAATAATATTGATGATGCAATTATAGTTTCTGATTTATCAGGTGTTGTCCATTATTCTAATCAACGTTATCGAAAACTTCTTACCTATAAGCCTCAAGCTTCTTGTTATGTGGTTATTGCTGATCTTCCAGGAGCTGGTGCACTTTCATATCGCTTAAAGGTTGCAGCATGTAGTAATCTTGTAGCACAAGAAGAATTAAGGATAGAACGGTCGATCTTTACCTATCCTACACAAAAAAAAATCTTTTGGTATAATATCTCTGTTCAACCAATTACAAAACACAGAAAAAAACTTTTATTTTGGCGTATTGCTGATATTTCGCATTTAAAGGAATATCGTGAAGTTTTTTTCTCGGATCTTCAAGAAGCTATCAATCACTTAGATCAAGCTCCTGTTGGTTTTTTATCTGTTAATACACAAGGGATGATTGTTTATGCAAATGCGGTTTTTGCTGAATGGTTTTCAATTGATTTAGCAAATTTTACTGTTGGTCAATATAGTTTTGATCAATTGTTAAAGAGCGTTGGAGCGAATAGCGCATGGAATGATATTTGTTTGCAAAGCAACAAATATCAAAATTCAGGTTATTCTTTGCCTTATGCGTTTTCGTTATATTTAAATTCAGAGACTGCTGATAAGAAAATATTGAATTGTTTTATGTGTGCTTCTTCTCTCCTAGAGAATGAAGCTCTTTATCGTATTGTGATAATTCCACAACAAATACAAAAGAGAGAAAACGACGATCAATTAAAATTACCCAGTGCATTGTTAGAGTATTTTGATGCGAGTCCCTTTGCAATAGCTGTAGTGGATCAGAAAGGACAATCACTTCATATGAATAATGCCTTTTCGTTACTTATGGGATGTACGGGAAAAACTCTTAATTTTTATGATGTTATATCCAGTCGTGATCATGCGCAGTTAGAACGCGCATTGCAAAAAATTACAACAAGTAAAAATTATACAGCTCTGATAGAAACTATTTTGAAAAACAATGAAGAACGTCATGTGCGTCTCCATGTTATGTCTGTAAAGTTATCTTATGATGATGTCTTAAGAGATTTTGCCATTCTCTCTGTCATAGAAACGACAGAACAAAAAGTGCTTGAAGATAAAATGGTGCAAAGTCAGAAAATGCAAGCTGTTGGGCAATTGGCTGGCGGCATTGCTCATGATTTTAATAATGTGTTAACAGCAATTTTGATGTCATGCGATCTTCTTTTAAATACACATCGTAGTTCTGATCCAGCTCATGCTGATCTTATCAATATCAAAAATAATGCCAATCGCGCTGCTGCACTTGTGCAGCAATTGTTAGCTTTTTCTAGAAAGCAAACCCTTCGCCCTGAAAAGGTTGATTTTACAGAATTTTTATCAGATATGCGTAATCTTATTCTACCCCTTTTAGGAAATAACATTCAGTTAAAAATTATTCATGGTAGAGATTTGTGGAGTGTCGAAATCGATCAAGGGTCTTTCCAGCGTGTTATTATGAATTTAGTCATTAATGCGCGTGATGCCATGCCAGATGGAGGTTTTGTTACGATTGCAACAAAAAATATTACAAAACAACAGAGTGCTGAATTTGATCATGTTGGTTTTGGAATTGGTGAGTATGTGCAATTGACTATTTCAGATACAGGAACTGGTATATCTGCTGCTGCACAAGAAAAAATGTTTGAACCATTTTTTACAACAAAAGAAGTTGGAAAAGGAACAGGGCTTGGTTTATCAATGGTTTATGGAATTATCAAACAGACAGGTGGTTACATTTCCTGTGATAGCAAAGAAGGCGAAGGAACAGCATTTCATATCTTTCTTCCTCGTTATATTCCTAATATTTGCGATGAAATTTCCCCGCAGATTGAAAAAGTGAAAGAGCAAGAAAAAAATACAGATTTAACAGGATCTGCGACTGTTTTATTGGTTGAAGATGAAGATTCTGTCAGAATGGGTGGGGTAAGAGCGCTTCAAATGAGAGGGTATACTGTTTTAGAAGCAGCAAGTGGGGTGGAAGCCCTTGCTGTTCTTGAAGAAAACAAAGGTGCTGTTGATATCATTGTTTCCGATGTAGTAATGCCAGAAATGGATGGTCCTACTTTGCTCAAAGAGTCGCGTAAAAAATATCCTGATATCAAATTTATTTTTGTTTCTGGATATACGAAAGATGCTTTCACTAAAAATCTTCCACAAGATGCTGTTTTTAGTTTTTTATCTAAGCCTTTTACACTCAAACAGTTGGCTCTAACAGTTAAAGAGACACTCGAACAATAAAATGAAAACTTATCTAATAGAAAAATTGTTTATTTTAAGATTTTTTAGATAAAAGTTAGAGATTCTTAAAAGGATAATCATGATAATTTTTAGAAAGAATTACTTAAAAGAGTAATTAAATACTTGTAATTATACACCTCAAGAAAGCTATTGCATAGATTTTATACAAAATTATTCATGAAACAAAGGATTTCATTCCATCAAGATCTTTATAATGTTTAAGAAGAATAAATTAACGGTAATATTGAAGTGAGCTGGTTGGCAGAATCAAAAGGATAAAAGCTGTTGTTGAAGATCTAGCATTTTATCGTTTCCTTTAATGAAGGCTTTTAAAGCCGCGGGATAGAGTTTATGTTCCACTTTAAGAACTCTTTGGGCTAAGCTATCAGCGGTATCATTTGGACAGACGGGAACAGCTGCTTGAGCAAGAATCTCTCCTGCGTCCATGTCTTCTGTAACAAGATGAACAGTGCAACCAGTGATTTTAACGCCTGCTTGTAAAACTCTTTCATGTGTATTTAAACCTTTAAATGAAGGTAAAAGAGAAGGATGAATGTTTAAAATTCGTCTCTCATAAAGTTTTACAAATTGCGGTGAGATGAGGCGCATATAACCAGCAAAGCAGAGTAAATCCGGTTGATATTGGGCTAAAACCGCAAAGATAGATTCTTCATGTGCTTCCCTAGTAGGGTAACTTTTGCGATCAATAACATGAATAGACAAGTTATTATGATAAGCTTTTTCAATACCAGCAGCATGAGGCTTATCACAAATAACTGCAACGATTTCAGCAGGGTATTCCTTTTGTTTACAGGCTTTAGCAAGAGCAACCATATTGGATCCGTTGCCAGAAATAAACACAACAATTTGTTTTTTCATAAATGAAGTACACCTTTGTAGAATATTCCTTTATCTTGGCTTTTTGTTAAAATGCCAAGAAGGGTAACTGTTTCTCCTTGCATTTCAAGCGCTTGTATAACTTTTTCAACTGCATATTGTGCTACGATAATAACCATGCCAATACCGCAATTGAATGTTCGTAGCATTTCTACTTCCTCTATTTTTCCTTGTTTGGCAATCCATGAAAAGATAGGCGGAACATTAATGACAGAAAGATTAATTTCAGCGCACAGAGAAGAAGGAAGTATTCGTGGAATATTTTCAGGAAAGCCCCCTCCTGTAATATGAGCAAGTGCTTTTATTCCTTCATGATTTCGCATGATAGGAAGAAGAGATTTTACATAAATGCGTGTTGGTGTGAGCAATGCGGTACCAACGCTGATTTGAGGATTAAAAGGAGCAGGATCTTCCCATTTTAGATTGCTTTGTTGAATGATTCGTCTTACCAGAGAAAAACCGTTGGAATGAACTCCAGATGAGTTAAGTCCTAAGATAATATCGCCTTCCGTAATGTCTTTTGAAGGGAGTAATGCACTACGTTCGCATGCTCCTACAGCAAAACCTGCTAAATCATAGTCTCCCTCTGCATACATATCTGGCATTTCTGCCGTTTCTCCGCCAATAAGAGCTGCACCTGCTTGTTTACATCCTTCCGCAATTCCGGAAACAATTGCAGTACCTTGTTCAGGGTTAAGTTTACCAGTTGCAAAATAATCGAGAAAGAAGAGAGGTTCGGCACCTTGTACCAGTAAATCATTGACACACATAGCAACGAGATCAATGCCCACAGTGTTATCAATACCGGTTTCAATGGCAATTTTTAATTTTGTTCCTACACCATCATTGGCTGCTACGAGAATGGGATCTGTGAAGCCTGCCGCTTTTAGATCAAAGAGACCACCAAAGCCACCAATTTCGGCATCAGCTCCTGCTCGTTTTGTTGAGCGTATGAAGGGTTTAATTTTTTCTACCATGACATTACCCATATCGATGTTTACACCGGCTTTTGCGTAGGTGAGACGACATTTGGACTCATCATTTATGATATCTTGATTGCTCATTGGAGCTTTCCTTCTGAAAATCAGGTTTTGACGTTATGTAAAGCCATGATAGAGTTATCCCTACAAGAGATATTGATTATTTACCATTTAAGAGAAAATAAGCAACTCTTCTTGAGACCCATGTTGAAGAAGTTTATAATCTTTGTGAAGAGTTTTTTTTAGGATATTTTATGAGCAAGATATCAGATAATCATGGACAGTCTTCTTGGCAGTTAATGAAAAAGAAAGTTAGTAAGAATGGTTCCCATGATCGTTATAAGGCTTATGTGCCGGCTTATACTCAAATGCCGTTGCCGAATAATATGAAAAAACAAGTTTTTTTCTGGCTTGGTACGCTGGTTTTTTTTATTCTTTTTATGTTTATTTTTGGATCTATTTTGCTTCCTTTCGTAGCAGGAATTGTCTTAGCTTACTTTCTTAATCCTATCGTTCAATTGTTTGAAAAAATTGGTATTCGTCGTGTTTTTGGCACTATTCTTATTACCTTGTTTATCATTGTTGTTTTTGTTGCCGCTTTAATCATTTTAATTCCTATTATCAGTTGGCAAATACAGCAGTTCATGAGTGATGGTCTGCCTGTTTATATTAATCGGATTCAAACGTTTTTCGTTGAGCATGATTTTGATTGGGTTAGACGCTATTTTGGTAGCGATCCACATGAATTACAGAGTAATATTAAAGGGCTTTTGGGAAAAAGTTCTGATTTTATTACCTCTCTGTTAAATTCACTTTTGAAGTCAGGAAAATCTATCGTTAATCTTGTTAGTCTGTTTATTGTGGCTCCTGTAGTGACATTTTACATGTTATTAGATTGGCCGCGTATGGTTACAGCAATTGATTCGTTGATACCACGAGATCATCTTGAAACCGTTCGCAGTATTTTTTATGAAATGGATAGAGCGATCGCTGGTTTTGTTCGTGGACAAGGAACAGTTTGTTTAATATTGGGAGGGTATTATGCTATTGGTCTAAGTATCACAGGGCTTAATTTTGGTCTTTTGATTGGTATGTTTATTGGTCTTATCAGCTTTGTTCCTTATATCGGTACAATGAGTGGTTTTCTGCTTTCAGTTGGTGTTGCATGGGTTCAGTTTTATCCGGATAATTGGGTATGGATTATCGTTGTTATAGTTCTCTTTTTAATTGGACAATTTATTGAAGGCTCCATTCTTCAACCAAAACTTGTGGGTTCATCAGTGGGGCTTCATCCTGTGTGGTTGATGTTTGCACTTTTTGCTTTCTCTTCACTTTTTGGTTTCACTGGTATGCTTGTTGCTGTTCCTGCGGCAGCGGCTGTTGGCGTTTTAGTTCGTTTTGCTCTTCATACTTACCGTAACTCTCAGTTGTATTCACGAAGTGGAAATTCGGAGTCATTAGAATGAATGGGCATGAGACGCAATTACCCTTAAACTTTTCTTATAATTCGGTTTTCCATGATTTAGTGGTGACAGAAAGCAATCGTATGGCTTTTGAACTCATTGATCATTGGCCAAACTGGATCTTACCTATCGCAGTTTTGGTTGGAAAGGAAGGATCTGGAAAAACCCATTTTTCTAGTATATGGGCGCAAAAAGCTGAAGCTTTAACGATTCCCCGTAATGAAATTGATCAGGCTATTGCAGTAGCTTCTTCAGGAAGATCTTTTTTAGTTGAGGATATTGATGCTGGTGAAATTAGTGAGACAGGGCTTTTTCACTTGATTAATAGTATTAAGCAAGCAAATCTTGATGCACGTCATGCTACTTTGTTGATAACTGCATGTACAGTTCCTTCTGTGTGGGATTTAAAGTTAAAGGATCTAAAAAGTCGCCTTAATTCTGTTATGTTAGTTACCATTAATCAGCCTGATGATGCATTGTTAACAGCTGTTGCTTTTAAACTTTTTTCTGATAGGCAGATTATCGTTCATCCAGATGCTGTTTACTATCTTGTAAGTCGTTGTGAACGTTCTTTATCTTCATTAAAGCGTGTGATTGATTCTGTTGATCAGTTAGCATTACAGAGAAAAAGTAAAATAACGCGGGCTGTTATTGGTGAAGTTCTTAACATGCAAATGCAGTAAATACTTTGAGCGTGATACAAATTATTTAATAAGAAGTGCTTGTGTTCTATTGTAATTATAGCGTGCAGATAGAAAATTCATGATTTTAGTTTTTAGCTTTTTAGGCATTCGTCGCGAATAAATAAACATATGTTTTCATTTTGCTCCTTTTTTGCATGATGCACCTTTCTATAATGTGCTTAATACACATTATTTTATAGTTATAGAGAAGAGTTCAATGTTTGTTGACCTTAGAGTGAATTCTTTCTCTTGTGGATATCCTTTTCTTATTTTTGCAATAAATTGGTCATTTAGAGGAAAAAAAATTAAAAAAGCTTGTTCTCTGTAAAGAAAAATAACAAAATTAAATAAAAATGTGTTTTTCTCTTGCACTTCTGTTATGAAAATTTTAGGGAATATGCATTGAATCAATGTAAATGGCGGAGCGTAGCGCAGCTTGGTAGCGCACCTGATTTGGGATCAGGGGGTCGTAGGTTCGAATCCTATCGCTCCGACCATATTTTGTGGTTTTATTATATTAAGAAATCACCCAATTGGGTGCCTGTGGTGGAGAAATTATCATTCAAGCATTGTGTGTTCTGAAGGAAAGTTATCATGATCGCACGTATTTATAGTCCTGCGAAGACAGCGATGCAGTCAGGCAGAAGGAATGTTGGTTTTTGGATTTTGCAATATGAGCCGTTACAGGCAAAAATGCGTGAACCTCTTATGGGGTATACGGCGACATCTGATATGAAGAATCAGATAAGAATCCGATTTAATAGCAAAGAAGAGGCAGTTTCTTTTGCGCGTAAGAATTCTATTCCTTATCGTGTAGAAAGAGCACAGAAGCCGATTCGGCGTGCTATTTCTTATTCTGATAATTTTCGCAGCGATAGGCAGCAATCTTGGACGCATTGAGTGAAAGATGCTATTTTGGATTGAGAAAATGATCAATTGGTCCCGTAGCTCAGCTGGATAGAGCAACGGCCTTCTAAGCCGTGGGTCACAGGTTCGAATCCTGTCGGGATCACCATATCTCAGGACAATCAAATAAAAATTGGGAAATCTTTCTTCTTTTAATTTTATTGATTTATTTTTCATTGTTCTGAGTATTTTTGTAATTTTTTATAAGCTTCTTAGGATAGAAAAACGCTGTGCTATTTTCTGTTCAGTTAAGAAGACACTTTCATTTTAAAACTAATAGTACTTACAATAACTGTGTGTAGTGCTGGTTATCTTCCAATTCATGACTGTTTTAATTTTTCTACATTGCATGTTTTATAAAGTGAGTTGCTAAAATTAGCTCTAATGGGCTTAGTGCACTTTATTACAGGAGAAAGTTTCATCTCTAATAGAATCAGGTTTAGAGGATGATTCCCATTAAAAAAATCAGAAGGAAAACAACAATTTTGTTTTCAATGAATGATGTTATTAATTAAATTTTTCTAGATTTTCTAGATCATATCCTCATAATACAAATATCTTCAGATACACTTTAAATACCTTTTAATGCTAGTATTTATTAATCTCTTCTTTAGCTATGGTTGAAGTTTTCTGCGTTAAAAAATTTTAGTAGGTTTATATTAGAAGCAGAATTTTTGTTCGAAAGAGTATTATAGCTCCTACTTCCCATGCCGTATTAAGATTTTTGATAATGACTTAAATGATCTTCTCAATTGGTTGGTCTATGTATTGCTTATGGATTCCATATAAAGTTATAAACATGAAAACTCTTTATATTTATTTTGAGTATCGCAAATTTAAATTGGATTAAAGCAGCATTCTCGCTGGCGAGTCTTCGTCGTTAATTAAGATAGAAAGATACCGATTTGTTACGTTTTTCTTGATAAGAAACAATATCTTTTTTCGATACAAAATGCTGTTTATCGGATGCTTAATTTTTTAGATAGTGTATCGTTATTTTCAAATATTTTTCTTGTTTTCTCTCTTTTTTCTTTATAATTTTTCAGCCGATTCTGTTGGGTGTTTTATATTGAAAGGCTAACAGCCTTTTTCAGTTACACGTTAAAAATATTATGCAAATAAGATATATAAATCCACGAGCTTCAAAGTAACCATTGCTTATTTTTAAATTTCATTAGGAATGTGGTGCGAATACAGGCATTCAGCTTTTATTGGAATTTTTTCTTTTAATCTTTATTGTAAAATAGCTATATTATAACCTTGTATTCAAAGATTTTGGCTAAAAGTTTGCTCTCCAACGAAAGATTCAATGAGTATGTGGATCATATCAGGTGATGATGAAAGAAAAGCAGTTTCTTATTTTAAAATTATTTAGAATAAAGCTTCTGAGTTATTAAACTGTAAAATTGTCGGTATGTTTGCTAGAAACATGAATAGTCATTTTATAATATGATTTAGCAAAATTCAAAGAATTATTAAAAATCATGTTACCAATACCTGTGCTTTATAAACATAGGCTCTGAAATCCTTTTATCTGCATGCCTCTTACTGAAAATAGAAAGACAACTAATAGCTTAATAGAGATATAAAGTCATGGTGGGCGTGACAGGGATTGAACCTGTGCCCCCTACGATGTCAACGTAGTGCTCTCCCGCTGAGCTACACGCCCATTCAATGATGTTGCATACAACACATAGAATTACAAACGTCAATGCCTAATTTAATTTTCTAATGAAATAGGCATGAATAATTTGGAAAAGTGCATTTTAAGCAGCTATAAGTATCTTTTCAACCTCATTCACGAGTTCACGTAAATGAAACGGTTTAGACAGTACTTTTGCATCAGGAGGTGCATCGCTGTTTGAATTAAGGGCAACAGCTGCAAATCCTGTAATAAACATTACTCGTAAATCAGGATCAATTTCGGTAGCGCGTCGTGCTAGTTCAATTCCATCCATTTCTGGCATTACGATATCAGTAAGCAAAAGCGAAAACGGTTCTTCTTGTAGACGTTCATATGCGCTAGCACCATTATCAAAATCGGCGACTTCATAGCCTGCACGTTCTAAGGCTTTTGCCAAAAAGCGACGCATATCATTATCATCTTCTGCGAGCAGGATTCGTTTCATGATTATGTTCCAATGGCTCCATTCGTCATAGTTTTTTGCCACATCAATTATACAATAGCGGATATTTATAAAAAAGATGATAAAATGCTTATAATTGGAATGAATGGCAAAATGGTTAATTCTTATATTCTTGTCAATAATACAGCGTATTAGTTGTTAGTTCGTTAAATTCGAAATGTATGTCACATTGAAAGAGAAAAGCAGTATCGGAATATTTAAAACGTAATTAATGGCAGTTTCTTTTTGCTTTTTCTATTCTCAACACAGTTTCATTAAAGAAATTACGAAATACACACTTGAAAAATTGCCTAGCTAGGGCAGTCAGAACAATGTTATATTAATTACTATTTTTGAAAAGGTATAAAACAGAGCAGAGTTTTTCTTATTATTTTTTTCCGTATACTTTGAGTTGTCATTTGTAAACGTATAAGATTTATTTATAGAGTATTTTCTTTAAATCGATAAAATCACTATTTTCTGATGATATAATATAATAACCTTTATTATCAAATAATAATATAAATATATTTTTGCTATTTTATTTAATAATATATTCTATTGTATTAATACTATTTTTTAGTATTTTAATTGTTTGTAAAATAATATTAATTTTCTACGATTGTTAAAATACATTGGAAGTAACCGTTTTATTTTTTTATTAAAAGTATAAATTGTTTTAAGTTTTTATAGAACAAAAAATATTGTAAAAAGGCCTTTTATATAACAAAGAAATAATCTTAAATCTGTATTTTTACTTAAAAACCAATATATTTACTCTCATAGAATTCAATTATGGTTTTATTAAGAAATATTATCTTATAGCCATGCTATTGGGAATAAATGCATCAAATGCAGCCCAAAATTGTTTTTTGTAACTTTCTTTATACATGATTGTATCAAGTTCAGCACCTGTAATGGTTATACTCTCTGTCAGGCGTGTGTGTTGGCATAATTGTCGCACTTCAATATTATTGATAATATTGTTTTGATTAGCGAGAATAAACAGTGTGGGAATTTGTAAATGTCCATGAAGTACACTTTTTTTAATAGAATCAATTGTGTTAAGTGCTGATGCCATCCATTGAGATGTTGGAGTTTTGATGAGGGGGATGTGTGTTTTTTTTTCCTGCTTTAATTGCATATTTGCTTGTTTTGTTTGTTTTAGTTTTTTCCCACCTTTAGCTGGTAAGAAACCAAGACCTATATCAGAAAGAAGTTGTGTTAATTTATGTTGAAAGCCATTTACCTTATTGCCAAACGGAGCAAAAAGAGGCGATACGCAAAGCATTCTATTAAATTGATGATTAATAAGATCCAGTCCGCCAAGTGCTATCAATCCACCCATACCATAGGTTAGCATATAGTAAGGTGGTGGACAATCAGAATAAACAATATTTTTAAGAAATTCATATAAATCTTTGAGATCATTGTTAATATCAAAATAATGATGACGATTCTGTTTTCTCGTCCTGAATTGCGATTTTTCTTGACCATACCAATTAAATATTGCTGCATGAAAACCGCGTTTAGAAATTTCATTCATTGGTGAAAAATATTCTTCTAAAGTAGAAGCATAGCTTTCAAGAATAACAACAGTTCCTTTGGATTTTTTCATTTCAGGATACATTATTGCAAAACGAATTTCTCGATCAATGGCTGTCTTAAGATAATTATTATGGATATTAGAAGAAAAGTGATTCCAGTTTGTCGAGTAAAGAGGTGTTTCCAATTGAAAACCTTTACAGTGTATTTTTGCAACTTAATGCGAAATATGAGAACGAAAGGATTGATGTTTATATAATGATGAAGAAGAGTTAAGAAACGGTTATGTTACTTTAATATAATATGTTTTACGAATTCAAGCTCAAAAGAGTTGACAGAGGAGAGAGCAATTCCCAGATAAATAGTGTGGTCGCCATTCTGGGACTGCTGGTTTACAGTTAGGTTTGCTATTTGGGAACTTTGTAAATCAATTCACTATAGTCGCTCTAAAGGAGGGCAATATTATGCGTCAAGTAGATTTTTCACCATTTTATCGTTCAACAGTAGGTTTTGACCATCTTTTGAATTGGTTTGATTCTAGAACACAACCAGATGACATTTCTTCTTATCCACCCTATAATATTGAGCGTTTAACTGAAGATTCTTATAGAATTTCTATGGCGGTTGCTGGTTTTTCTCAAGATGAAATCGATATAGAAACGCATTGCAATCAATTGATTGTTAAGGGTGAGAGAAAGCCGGACAATGATGATAAAGAACGGGAATTTCTTTATAGAGGCATTGCTTCACGTGCTTTTGAGCGGCGTTTTCATTTGGCTGATCATGTTAAGGTTATTGGAGCAGAGCTTGGTGATGGACTTCTTCATATTCAGCTTAAAAGAGAAATGCCGGCCGAACTAAAACCAAAAAAAATAACTGTGAAGACACTCTCTGCTATGAAAAATGATAACAACCATGGTATGCGTAAAGAGAGTGTAGAAGTTGAGAAAACTGAATGATTATCAATATCTTAGGATAGTAAGTTAACGCGAGATAAAAGTCTCGCGTTTTTTATATTTTTTTTATTGAAAAGAAGATTTTTTTGAATAATTTTTTATCAATTGATAATTCATTGTAAACTAAGACAGTAGAGTAAATTTTTGAAATTTCATATCTGTATAAAAATAATAATTATAGTTTGATATGAAGTTTTGTCCTACATAGGATCAAGGGAAAAATTGGGTAGGAATATGTAATAATTTGTTGTTTTTATGCATATTTTTTACCATTAAATAAGTTGTTGATGAAATTGCATTTTTGTACATAAAAATTAAAAAAGTAGAATATTTTGTAAAACTTTTAAAAAAGTGAAATAAATATAAGTAAGCTCATTCCAAAACAAGCCAAAAACAATAGAAATATCCGATTATAACATTAGTAAGTTGTTTTTATAACGTACATATTTTAAATATTAATAATATTTTTGATGTAATTATTCTTAATAAATAATGTATTATTTGTTTTATATAAAAAATAATTAATTACTATAAAAACATTAAATATTTATTTGTACATATTTATATAATTTATTGTATCTATTAATATTTTTTATATGTATTTATTTTAAACTGTGTTATGCAATCACAATTGCTATTATTATAGATAGCATATTTATGTAAGTCATTTTATTTACAATCAGTTATCAGTATTTATTCAGACTTGTCAGAGAAAAACATAAAGGGGAATTCTATTGAAGGTTCAATTATTTTGAGATCAGTACGTCAACCATCGTTAACAAGGACTTTAGCTAATTGTTTAGCTGATTGCCTATTGACGCAGGGAATGTTGATACATTGGGTTGATTTACGTGAACAGTCCTTGCCGATTACTGATCCAGACTATCATCATTGTGTAGAGGATAATCCAAGTCTTGCGGTACGTCAGTTTATTAAGACAATCGCGGAGGCTGATGGTATCATTCTCGCCAGCCCTCTTTATCAAGGGTCTTATTCGGGTGTTTTAAAAAATGCTATTGATAATTTGGCTTATGATGCTTTTTAAATAAACCTGTTGGGATTATCTCTCATGGTAGTACAACCCAAAAATGCGCACAACCGTGTGAGCATTTAGTGCCAGTGGTGCGTACACTTTATGGGCACACGCTACAATGTCAAGTCGCTTCAGCCAAAGAGGATTTTACATCGGATGATGAAGGTCGTACATGGAAAGTTATAAGTGAAGAGGTGCAAACACGTTGTGAGCGGCTTGCTGATGAAATGTACGTATTTTTGTGAGCCAAAAGGGGGGGATGATAAAAAATGATGCAATATCGTTATTTAATGTTAGATAGTACGGAGCTGCTTATTTCCCTAGTGTCAAGTCTTTAAAGCTACAAGAAGTGATTATTGTAGTACGTTTTCTATCTCATTGATATTAGCTTGAGGTATTGTAAAAAAATATCCGTGTGTACCGTTGGATTATTATTTTACAGCTTCATGGGCACAGTTTTTAGAAGCTGTGAGATGCAATGGTATAGGCTAAAATATTGCATATTATGGATTTATTCGTTTGCCCATACATTTTTTACAAGTTTTGATGAAGCAATTGGCTCTTTTGGTTAAGCCACCGTGTATTCTTTATGTTTTTGGTCGTAACGCTAATAACAAGATGATTGTTGCGTGTGCGTGCAAAAATAAGGCTGATTTAATGTTAGTTAAATTAGGACGAAAAACGGCACCAAATGGCTAGCGGTGGCTTACCTATCAGGAGGTAAGAAATAGGTATTTTACACAATGAAAGGTCGTATGAATGAATTAAAATTGTGATTATTTAAGATGGTGAAGTGGATTAGGATTTTTTTTGTATATTCTTTTTAAGCATAAATACTTGTTATGAAAAGAGTAATATCAAAATCGGTCAAGCTCTTTCTATGGTTCAGTTGATGGGGGAATGCATGAGATTGAATAAGGATTAGTCAAAAAAATCATAATTAGTATGCTTATTAAAGTAAAAACTGTGTAAGACATAATTTAAGTTGATAAAGTCAGCGAGTAAAAAATAAGATCATATAATGAAGAAGCAGAAGTTATAGAAGAGTTATGCGATGAGAAATTAAATATTAAAAAAGGAAAAATTATTGATACGCTGAAAGCGCAATTGGTGTTGATGCATTTGATTCAAATGCATATTTTTCTGATCTACTTTAAAAGAGCGGGTGTCTAAGCTTTTGCTGTACCAGATGCTATGGTGGTTATCCGTAATGCGGCCAAAGAAGTTGCCGTAAATAAAAAATAAGTGGTGTGTTTTCTTGAATTTTAAGATAGATGAATGCAAATCAATAAGACAATTATTTATCGTATGTAATTTGAAACAAAGAAATTTGTAGCTGACGTAATAAATGTATTAAAGAGATGAGTTTCATTCCTTCATTGCAATCGATTTTGTAAATTGCAAGAAGCAGTGTTAATTTTTAAGGTGCAGGGTATACACAGTGCTTTTAAAGCAGTCTAAGAATATAAAGGGAATATATCATAGTTTGTCGAATATTGTTCAAATACGAGTGATAAGCACAAAATTCACCTCTGAGACAATTTTTGATATTATCCATGTAAAATGGGTGTTCTCAAAATTTTATACAAAATCTGTAAAAGTTTTTTAGAAAATATTTAAGTCTTTTATCACTGAGGACGCATTAAGCTTTTTGTAGAGGGTGTTAGATATTTAAAATAAAAATATGGCAAGGCGTATTTTGAATCTCTAGATATGAGGGGTAACGATTAATGAAAAAGCTATGATAAATTGGCGAAAGTGTAGGCACACATTTGTCAGCGCCGATGGAAAGCTCTTGTTGGGACGTAAGGCTGATGTGTAAAATATTCTTGGGTTAAGCTGTGGCGCTTTAGGACAAACTTTATTTCAAAGGCACCTTATTTAAAGGATCAGTTTTTGTCTTCATAAGGTGCAAAGTGATCTTAAAAAAATAAAGTGGGACGAAATCTCATGTTAAAACATACGAAATTTGGTGACGAGCTATAGTAATTTTGTTCAAAATAGATACATCTTATATTGACGGATATATTTTTTAGAAAAATGGTCGGAGCGGCGGGATTTGAACCCACGACCCCTTGACCCCCAGTCAAGTGCGCTACCAAGCTGCGCTACGCTCCGGATCTTTGTAAAACGACTAACCGACTGTTTCTTTAAAGGCAAGAGAAAAATAAACGGAAAATCTAAATTATTCTTGCAGTTTTAAAGAGAGTTTGTGAAAGTGAGCATACGGTTTTGCGAGATCTATATGCTTTAAAATGCATTTATTTTTTTGCACTTAATTAAGAGCGAAAGAAAATGATAGTGGCTTGTTAATATTTTTATTTGTTCATTAAAAATTTTGCAAAAAGGTAAGCACTTTTATAAGGATAATAGCAGAATTAAGGATATTGAAGAATTTTTCTCTGTTTGTGATTTTTATAAAAGAAGCATTCTTCATAAGATAGGAGGATAGTTAAATAGTAATCTCAAGTTGTATAATTATACAGCCAAATTATTGCCTATAAGATTTTTATTACTGTCAGAAAAGCTTAAAAACATTTCAATTTATACCTTGTTGTTTTATTTCTTATATACCAGATAAATGGATAAAGTAGATGAAACATGTTCAAAGTTTTTGTTTAGCAAGAAAAGAGTAAATGATGAGCCGTTTTTCGGTAATAAATTTGACAGAAGCTGCAGCGAATCGTGTTAAAGCGATTATGGATAAAAAAGAGGCGCGGGGTATTCTTATCGGTATAAAGAAAGGGGGATGTGCTGGGATGGAATATACCGTTACCCTTGTAAAGGAAGAAAATCTAGAAGCAGATGTTGTTGAAATGAACGGTGCTCGTGTTTTTATAGCACGTGATGCGGTATTGTTTTTATTAGGTACGCAGGTGGATTACGAAGTGACAACTCTTCGTTCTGGTTTTGTATTTAAAAATCCTAATCAGGTTTCAGCATGTGGATGCGGTGAATCAGTAGAACTTCGTCCTGCTTTGCAGAATCAGCTAGATGAAACGTATAAAGCCAATTGAGCACTATGAAGAGATTTCATTAAGTGATTCGATAGTTTGGTAATTTTTTAGGTTGATAAAATTTGATATTTATTATTCCTCAGTTTTAGCCTTATTCCAAAGCTCTTCCATTTCACTCAAGGTTGCATCAGTCAATGTTTTAGATTGAGTGGATAGATTTTTTTCAATATAGGTAAAACGATTTCGAAATTTTTTATTTGTTTCTTTTAATGCTTTTTGTGAATCAATATTCAAGTGACGTGCAAGATTAAGCAGAGTAAAATAAAGATCACCAAATTCCGCTTCTATATTTGACGTTTTATTATCTTTTATTGCTTCTTTGAGTTCATTGAATTCTTCTTCAATTTTTGCAAAAAAATTATGATTCTCACACCAATCAAACCCCACTTTGGCAGCTGCTTTTTGTAAAGCGAGCGCTTCTTGATCTGCTGGCTGAATGTTTTTTACTTTTGCAAGAATGCTTGTTGTGAAATCGTTTGAAGAACTTGCTTCTTCGCACCATTTTTTCTGTTCAGCCCGTTCTGTTCTTTTAATCTGTTCCCATTCTTCTGCTACAAAACCACGTTTTTTTTGCTCTGCATTTCCAAAAACATGGGGATGACGTCGAATCATTTTTGCAGTGATTGTGTAAACAACGTCTTCAAAGGTAAAACACCCTTCTTCTTGTGCAATTGCAGCATGATAGACGACTTGTAAAAGAAGATCACCGAGTTCATCACAAAGATCTGTTCGGTTTTTCCGCTCAATAGCATCGATAACCTCGTAAACTTCTTCGAGCATATAGGGTATAAGGGATTCAAATGTTTGTTTTATATTCCAGACACATCCGTTATTAGGATTGCGTAATGCCGTGACAATTGCGATAAGATTATTGATATCTTTTGACGCGATCATTTATGCATTTCCTATAAATCTTTTTTAATATATTAGCTATCCCAACGCCTATGTAACCAAGTCCATTGTCCGGGATATTCACGTATCCAACTTTCAACAATATCATTTAATTTTTGCATAGAAGCAGCTATATCAATTTCATTGTTTTCATCAAGTGGGAGTTTTATACGTTCATATAGTTCTAAGCGATGATGCCCTCCAGCTAGTCGGATACAACGTGCTGGGTAAATATCGCAATCATATTGTCGTGCAAGTTTTATAATTAAGGGATTTGTTTTCAATGGTCTATTAAAAAATGTTCCTAAAACACCGCGACGAAACTTTTGATCAACAAGCATACCAACATTTTGCCCCTCTGCTAATTTTGCAGCTAATGCCCAAGCTGCACCTGCTTTAGAAGGGACTAGATGTCCCATAGAAGTTTGTCGAGCCTTCAGGACTCTTTTTGCAATGTAGGGATTATTGGGTGGTCTAAAGAGTACTGTCATATTAAGACCAAAACTTTGAGCGCAGATAGGGAGAAGCTCAAAATTACCAGTATGAGCTGTAAAGAAAATATGCGGTTTTTTTTCATCCTTTAATCGTTGAAATATCTCGACCCCCTTAACTTCAATGAGTCCTGGTTGGTCTGCATGAGGATCAAAATCAAAAATTCTATCAAGAAAAATATATTCAGCGAGAAATTTTCCTATATTCTCCCACATTTCCATTGCAATTGTATGTAGTTCTTTTTCTGTTTTTTCTGGATATGCAGCTTTAAGATTTGCGAGCGCAATTTTATGACGATGGACACGAGGACCAATTTTTTTTGCTACCCAAGAAAAGAAAGAAATTCCAATGTTAGCAGGAAAATATTTTAAAATATTTAAAGAACCAATGAGTAAAAATGCCCATAAAAAGTAAAATATTTTTTTTACTATAATTTTAATACGATACATAAAAATTTTAATATAAAATTTTATCATAATTTAATCGATTTTAAGAATAATTTTACCAAAAACATCACGGCTTTCCATGCGCTGTAAAGCTGTATCAATTTCATCAAATCTAACAATTGTATCAATGACAGGGTGTACAACACCTTGTGCCATTTTTTGCATAGCGTTATGCATATTTTCTATACGACAGCCGAAGGAACCAAATATTTTCAATTGTTGCTGAAAGAGATGCATGAGATTTATTGATGCTGTAACTCCAGAGGTAGAACCACAAGTTACTAATCGTGCTCCTCGTTTCATACACAACAGAGAACCATTCCATGTCTCAACCCCTACATGCTCAAAAACAACATCTACACCTTTTTTTTGAGTTAATTTGCGGACCACACCTTCAAAACGATCTTTACGGTAATTAATAACATGATCTGCTCCAAGAGCTTGTGCTTTTGCAATTTTTTCATCTGAACCTACGGTCGTAATAACTGTGCATCCCATATGTTTTGCAAGTTGAATGGCTGCTGAGCCAATACCCGAACCACCCGCTTGTATCAGGATTGTTTCTCCGGCTTGTAGTTTTGCATTATCGAAAAGCATATGTTCTACAGTGCCAAAAGTAATTGGAGCTACAGCTGCTTGTAGTTCATTACATTTTGGAGGGGCTGGGACTAATAGGCGTGCTGGTAGATTGACAAGTTCACAGGCAAATCCATCAAGATGAAAACCGTAGACGCCTTTTACATGACTGCAAAGATTATCACGTCCCTCACGACAAGCTTGGCATGTTCCACAGGTTTGGGCTCCATAAATTGAGACGATCTGTCCGAGTTGTAAATTTTTAACATTACTTCCTCGTTGTATGACCTCACCAGAAGCTTCTGCACCAATGATGAGTGGCATTTTTCTTTTAGCAAAGGCCATACCACGCCAACCCCATACATCAATATGGTTAAGAGCAACGGCTTTTATCCGCACTGTTACTTCATCATGATTGGGTGGCGGTGGCGGGGAAATATTGGTGATTTCAAGCTGGCGTTCATTCAACAATTGCAGTGCATGCATTATTTCTCCCCTCAAATATATATAGCTCTTAGGTTAAGTATACCAAGTTTGCTCAGTTTAAAAAGGTTTAGCCTTTATATGCGGTGATAACAAGACTTGTGTTTTGACCACCAAATCCAAATGAGTTAGATAAAACTGCATTGACACGAGCTTTACGGCTATGATTAGGAACAACGTCTAAAGGAATAGCAGGATCAGGATCATCATAATTGATTGTAGGGGGAAGCGTTCCCGATTGAATTGTTAAAAGTGAAAAAACGGCTTCTATAGCGCCAGCGGCAGTGAGTGTATGGCCAATCATTGATTTATTAGAAGAAACAGGGATATGTTCTAAAATATCACCGAAGACTGTTGACAATGCGAGATATTCCATCTTTTCATTTTCAGGTGTTGAGGTTCCATGGGCATTAATATAGTCAATTTCATTGATGGTTATTTTTGCATCATCTAAGGCTTTACGAACAGATTCAATTGCTGGGGAAGCGTCAGGTTTTGAGCGTGTACGATGGAAATCATCCGCTGTTTCTCCACAACCAGCCAAAATTCCTAAAATCGTAGCATTGCGATCTAATGCGTTCTTAAGAGACTCAAGAACAAGAGAGCCTGATCCTTCTGCCATAACAAAACCATCTCTATCACGGCTAAAGGGTTTTGCTGCTTTTTCTGCAGGATCATTCTGGGTTGAAAGAGCAGATAATAAGGAAAAGCGAATAAGAGATTCTGCAGAAACTGAACCATCCGTAGCAATGGTAAGTGCACGATTTGTTTCTCCCCGTCGAATAGCTTCAACGCCTAATTGAATAGCTGTTGCACCAGATGCGCAGGCGGTAGAGAGTGTAACAGGAAGTCCCTTTGTTCCAAATTGTTTTTGAAGATTTTCTGCAATGGTACCAAATTGTGTGTTCTCAAAGAGTTTTTTGTGAATCTTATGGCGGCAGACTTCAAGAAGATGAGCATAAGAAGGTTCATTATTGAATGCCTCTTCTTGATCAAGGGCAAAACGCGCTGCCCATTCAAGCTCAACAGGAGGCGCTGCTAAAAAAAGTGGTCCATCAAAATTCGTTTTATCAAGCACGGCTTGCGTTAAAGCTTCTTCTGCTGCGAGATAAGCGAGTTTTTCAGAGAGAGCTGAAGCACCAAGTGTACTTTCTTTAAGAAAATCAACAGTTCCAGCGATATATGTCTTTAATCCCTCAACAGAAAAACGCGTTATTTTATGGATTCCGCTAACTCCACTTGTTAATTTTTGCCAATTTTCGTGTTTGCCTTGTCCCAGTGATGTTACAATTCCTGCTCCAGTTACGGCGACAAGTGGACGTCCGAGATGATCATCATATTTCACTACAGAAATCTCCCTCAAACAGCAGTTAGTCGGACTAGACCTTCAGCTCTTTTTATTCCAATCGTTGTGACAAATGCTTCTTGCACTTCTTTAGAAAAAGGCTTTTCATGATCACTTAAGGCTGGAAAACTGCGTTTTTTTTCAACAGAAATGGCGGCAAGTGCGAGTGCTAAAGGAAATTGTGCTTCCCGCATATACCCAAATAATGTTGTAACACCGCGATAAGAAAGATCAGCAGCCTCAAGAGCTCTTTTTTCTGCTTTTGTTACTTCATGAAAACCTGAAGCAGCTGAAATGGCTAAAGTAGATTTAGCTGCCATTGTTTTCAGCATCGATACAATTGATTCTTCAAGGGGAATTTTTGTTCTATCTATTTGATCCGTCAGTATCTGGTTAATTTCAGCATAAGCATGTGCATTCCGTTTTTCTGCGTGTGCTCTGCTTTCAAGGACCAGAAAAATAGCACCAGAACCAGTTATAACACCGCCTCCAGGATATTTTTTACGTTCCCACACTGGTGTCCACCCATCCCGTGTTAAAAGGTTTCCAAGTTCATGGGCCAGCAACATATCGTAACCTTGTGCATTATAGGAGCTGCCTACCAGTGCGTGTGTACTCTGTCCTGATCGAATACGGGCTACCGCAATTTGAAGTGCAGAAAGTCCACACCCTTCTTCTCCCATAAAGGTGCGAGAAGATCCGGTAACTTTATGAACAATTGAAATATTTCCAGCTAAAAGATTTGATAATTGCGCTAGAAATAAAGTGGGACGAAGTTCAGTGGAAAGGATCGAATTTAACATGGAAGCAGGATCAATTGCTGTCCGTGCTTGTGAGAGAATTTGTGTATCAACAATAATATCACGTTCTCCTCCACTTGCTGCAACAATCATATCCATTGTTGATGTTAATTGTTCATTATTTTTCATGCCTGCATCATCAAGAGCAAGACCAGCCGCATAGGTACCAAGGCGTTGCCATGTGCCCATTTGCCGTTGATCACTTTTTTTGGGAATTTGTAAACTCCAATCAATTTCAGATAATTGATGGACAATGTAGGGGGAAAAAGTTGTACAATCAAGATTTGGTGTAATTATAGGATCGTTTAAGAGTTCCCAATGGTGTTCAACTCCTTCACCTAGAGAGGTTATAAGTCCTATACCAGTAATGAATACAGCTTGATCATGCATGATGGAAAAGTTATTCTGCCTGCTTTAAAGCAACGAGTTCATCAATTTTTGTACAGAGGTTTTTAAGAACAAAGTATTCCTCAGTTGTGACGGCACCTTCGTTAACTTCTTGTGTCCACTGTTCTAGTGGAACTTTAATCCCAAAAGTTTTATCGATAGCGAAAACAATATCAAGAAAATCAAGACTATCGATTCCCAAATCATCAATTGTATGGCTTTCAGGTGTGATTGTGCTACGATCAATTTCACTAATTTCTGCGATAATATCGGCAACTTTATCAAACGTAGAGGACAATGTGCAGTTCCTTATTATAGGGGGTGATAAAATCAAAATATATTCATTTTCCTTATTTTAGTCCCTTTTTCCTTCAAAAAAAAGCTTAATTCAGAGAGTAGCTGTCTTTTCATAGAGAAAATAAGTTTGCAGTGTTTAAAATGACACACTTTAAGTTTATGATAAGATTTGAAATTTTATTTTGTGTTCACTTATTTTTATTTATTTTGCTCATGGAATTTTTTCTATTGGCAGCGAGAACAGCAAGAGCTGTCATATTAACAACTCCTCGTGAAGTTACTGAAGGTGTTAGAATATGTACAGGACGTGAGGCTCCAATTAAAATGGGGCCTACGTGAAGTGCATTGGTTAGATTTTTTACGAGATTGAGTGTTATATTCGCTGCATCAAGTGTTGGAAAGACAAGCAAATTAGCTTCACCTTTGAGGCGCGAATCGGGAAAAACGCGATCGCGAAAAACTTTAGAAAGTGCAGCATCACCGTGCATTTCACCATCAGCTTCTAAATTTGGGCATAATTTAGCAAGAATTTCTGTCGCTCGGCGCATTTTACGTGCGCTTGCTGTATTTTTTGAGCCAAAGTTTGAGTGTGATAATAATGCTGCTTTTGGTGTTATACCAAATGCTTCAATTTCTTGAGCTGCCCGCACTGACATTTCTGCTATTTCTTCTGCAGAAGGATCTTCATTGACGTAAGTATCTGTTAGAAAAAGAGTGCGACGTTGAGAAATAAGCAAACTTACAGCAGAAAAATGACGAACATTTGAATCAAGACCAATAATTTGTTCAATCAATTCAAGATGACGTTCAAAACGTCCTTCTAAGCCACAAATCATTGCATCCGCTTCTTCACGCATCACGGCAAGTGCTGCAATCGCTGTTGTTGATGTTCTGACAATTGTTTTTGCAACGTCGGGTGAAACACCACGTCTTCCTGTGTACCGAAGAAATAAATTAACATAATCACGAAAGCGAGGATCATCTTCTGGATTTGTAAGTTCAAAATCTATACCGGGGCGAATTCTTAAACCAAAGCGTTTTAGTCTTGCCTCTACGACATGTGGACGGCCAATGAGGAGAGGTATTGCCGTTTGTTCTTCAAGTACAACTTGTGCTGCTCGAAGTACGCGCTCATCTTCACCATTGGCATAAATAACCCGTTTGCGTTTTGCTGTTTTTGCTGCTGCAAAGACAGGTTTCATCATTAAGCCGGAGCGGAATACAAATCGATTAAGGATATCATGATAGGCTTCCATATCTTCAATCGGCCGTAATGCAACACCAGTTTCCATTGCGGCTTTCGCAACAGCAGGGGCTATACGCAGTATTAATCGTGGATCAAAGGGGGAGGGGATTAGATAGTCTGGACCAAAAATAGGAGGGGGGGTTGAATATGCACGCGCTGCAACATCTGAAGTTTCTTCGCGAGCGAGAGCTGCAATTGCATGAACTGCGGCCATTTTCATTTCTTCATTGATTGCTGTGGCTCCAACATCTAATGCACCACGGAAAATATAAGGAAAACAAAGAACATTATTAACCTGATTGGGATAATCAGAACGTCCTGTGCAGATCATTGCATCCGGCCGTGTGGAGCGTGCTTCTTCTGGCATAATTTCCGGTGTTGGATTAGCAAGTGCTAAAATTAATGGATTTGGAGCCATTTTTTTCAGATATTCAGGTTTCAAAACACCACCCGCTGATACACCTAAAAAAATATCCGCATTATCAATAATTTCGGATAGAGTTCGGGCATCAGTGTTTTGTGCATAACTCATTTTCCAACGATCCATAAGAGCTTTGCGACCTTTATAAACAACTCCCTCTAAGTCGCTTAGCCAAATATTTTCAACTTTTGCTCCAAGGCGAACCAAAAGATTAATACAGGCTAAAGCTGCGGCACCCGCGCCAGAAGCAACTATTTTGGCGTTTTCAATTTTTTTTCCAGAAAGATTTAAGGCATTTAATACCGCTGCAGAAACAATAATAGCAGTTCCATGTTGGTCATCATGGAAAACTGGAATATTCATACGAGAGCGGAGTTTTTCTTCAATTTCAAAACATTCAGGAGCTTTAATATCTTCGAGGTTAATACCACCAAATGTAGGTTCTAAAGCAGAGACAGTTTCTACCATTTGTTCAATATTGGGTGTATCAATTTCAATATCAAAGACATCAATATTAGCAAATTTTTTAAAAAGAACAGCTTTTCCTTCCATAACCGGCTTTGAGGCGAGGGGACCAATATTTCCTAAGCCCAATACAGCCGTTCCATTTGATATAACTGCGACTAAATTAGAACGGGAGGTATATTGCGCTGCAAGATTTGGATCTTTGTGAATTGCAAGACACGGTGCAGCGACTCCTGGGGAATAAGCAAGAGCCAGATCACGCTGATTATCAAGGGGTGTTGTCGCTTGTATTTCTAATTTTCCAGGTTTTGGATACTGGTGATAAAAGAGTGCGGCACTCTCAAGTTCAGTTTTTTGTGAACTGAAATTACGATTTCGTTCTGTAGACATTTTTATGATATCCAAGTTATAGTATACATTTATATGAGTGTTCCATTTGTGATAAGGTTTTATCTACTGCTAAAGCTTAATTTCTCTAATTACAAAAATGCAACGAGTGTGAACAAATTCTTCTGGATTGTTTAATTAATTTGATGTTTCTTTTTGCTTGCACTCATTAATTTTGTTTTGATATCAGCCCAATGAGTTTTTTCTCCTTAATCACAATTCGTGGAAATGAGTCATTTTTTTAATAAGTACAATATTCCTGATGCTTACATTACCAAGCAGTTATCTTTTTTGCAATGCTGGTGAGATAAGCAAGAATAAAAGAGTACTTTTATTCATTTAACCTGATTGTTATAAATGCGTGCTTTCTTTAATATGTTCTACAAGTGGATGTATAATTTATAGACCACCCTTTATAAGTTCTAATCTTCTGTATAATTTTAAAAAGTTTTTTATTATAGAAAAAACGTGTATTTCAATAAATAAAACTTGAGTTGGAAAATCTCTCATTAAGTATTTTATACGTGTATTGTTCGTTTTTTATCATAGCTCTGTAGAAGAGGGTAACAAAGAAACTAAGAAAGGGGTATGCTTGCTTATCCTCTTTTCATTTATTTGGGAATTGAGTATGCTACTTTGAGAGTGCTATTGCTTAGAATAGAGCAGAAAGCGGCATACAAATCATTTCTTTAATTTGTAATATAGCACTCCATTTGAAAACCAATGCATTATATGTAACGATAAACTCTGAATACAAATAGAAAAACAAAAGTGGAAAAATATCTTTCCCACCTCTGTTGTTCTCTATTGGATACGGCCACTTGCATGAGCAAGCATTGTATAGACCTTTCCAGTATCCGATATCAGATATTTCCGAACGGAGTTAGAAAAACCAGAACCATGGGATACCTCACGTAAGAGTTTTTCAAAATCTGCAATATACTGATTAACTGAACGCTTAAAATCAACATCATTCATATATTTTTTCTTAATCATTTCAAACATGTTTTTCCCGCTTAAAGTATAGAGATGTTCTGTTACGATGTTTTTTTGTCCACGCTGATAATGATCCCATAGTTCAACGACAGCATTGTGGTTAATAGCCTGTAATATACCTGTTGCTAACGAGTTAAGAGACACATTTGCAGGACGTGGTTTTGTTTGTACGGATGCTAAAACACCATTATCAGGCATTTCATCATACCAAGTTTCTTCACGCGAAGCTCTTTCTAGGAGATTTGATACCCATTTATTTTGCCTTTTTTTGCTTGGGTCTTGTTGTAAAATAGGTTTAGGCGGCACGATTTTCTTGATGACATCAGGGGTAATATTATCATTTCTCTGAAGTGTTGATGATGTAGGAAGTGCCGATATCCGCCGCTCATTTGCATTCTTTTGATCAGCTTTTTGTACAACATTTGCTAAATCCTTTAATGCTGTAATTTGTTCATTGAGAGCAGTACGAATTGTTTGCGTTGTTTCTTTTGTTGTTGCAGGTATTTTTTGAAAACTCTCATGAATATCATTATTAATTTTTGAAAGTTCTAAACGAATCTCATCCGCTGAACGGCGTATATCCTCTGCTGCTCCTGAAAAACGCGTTGAAGCTTCATTAATCAGCTGATTAAGTGATTGTTGGAGCGAATGTGTGGAATTACGTGTATTTTTATCAGTACGTTCAAGTGCTAAGCTGAGAACATCTTCATAATGTTCAATGAGCTGATTGATTTCATTAGACTTTGAAACAAGAGCATCGCTTAACGCAGAGAGCGTGTTATGTTTCTCTTCAAGCGTTGTATTCAATGAATTTTCGGACTGTTCAAGAATGTGAATAGTCTCAGACAGTGTTTTAGCATGTTCACCGAAGCTGCTTGTGATATGACTAATTTGCTCAAATGTATTTTGTGAAAGCCCTTGCAGAACTTCGACATTATTATTGAGTGCTTGATTGGAGGCTGAGAGATGCTCCGTCACTTGTTTAGTGTTGCGGAAGAAATTATTTGCTGTCTCGCTAAATTGACCATCAATATTTTGAACGGCCGATAATAAAACATTGCTATTTTCGTGGAAGCTGTAAACTGATTGATTCAACTGTTTAAGAATAGATGAAACATTGTTGACGAGATCTTCTTTCATAGCAGTTACTGTTTGAACTGTTTCAGAATTGGCTTGAGTCAAACTATTCACTAAAGATTCGCTGTGTGCATAAATTCTTTGTTCCGCATCTTGTGTTGAGAGAGAAAGTTGTTCACCAATATGTGCTGTTAAATGACTAATTGACTCCGTTGTGCTTTGTGCTGCTTGATTTAAATGGTCTGTCAATTCAGTGATTTTTCCTACATGTTCTGAAATTTGAGTAGCTGTTTGATTTTTTGCTTCTTCCAAACGGCTGCTCACATCAGAAAGCTGATATCCTAAATTATTTTTAAGATTCTGCATCGAATGATGAAGAACATTGCAGCGTTCGCTAAGGACTTGTTCAATTGCTGTTGTTGAAGTATGAATCGTTTCATTCAACAATGCTTGTGCATTATGACTGGCAGTTGTGAAAGCTTCAACGGTATGAGCTGTTTGCTCAGACAGAACAGACAGAACTTTTTCACTGGTATCATAAACTGTTTGTTTAACGTTTGATACAATGCGATTACCAGATTCTGAGAGAATATTTTCCGCTTTTAAGGCAACATCTGCAACAGAGGAAACTATCTGTTCACCTGTAGAAGAAAGAACATCAGAGGCTTTGATAATCTTATTCTGTAAGTTATCTGTAACACTATTAACAGAATCCTCTAATGTGATGCGCATATTATCAATGTTTGTTTCCAACGCTTGTTGAATTATCTGGCTTTGTTCATTATTAAGCATGATAGAGGTTTTTAATGTGTCAGAACGTTCCTCAAGAGCAGATGTTTGCATTGCGATCGTTTCACATACTTGGCCAAGTTTTTCGGACAAAGTCTCCTCTAGCGTGGTTGCATGCTCAAAGATCTTATGGGCACGGATTTCCAGATTTGTGTCAAACGATTCTATGCGCGTATCAAGGGTTTCAAAGAATGTACCACTAGACTGAGAGAGAGTGCTCCTTAAAATTTCGGCATGGTTTTCTAAGTTTTTAATATGGCTTTGAACAGTTTCAGTAATATTATTGTTATTGGCAGCAATTGCATTCTCAACCAAGTCTATCTGTTTCTTTAATGCAACATCGACACGTATATCACTTTTTGCGATGAGATTATGGATCGTTTCCATCCGTTGCTCAAGTGTACGTGCCTGATCTGCAAGAACTTCATTAAGAGAAAAACTATTAATCGCTAAAGAGTCACGCAGAGCATCGGCACGTATATCAATATTTCTAGCTTGTGCTTCTAAAGCTTCTTTTGTTGTATTGCTGCTTTGTACAATGACTTCTTGGAGTCTTTCTGTGCATTGAACTATATTTGCAACATGATTTTCAGCATGCTGATCAACGATTTGAACGTTATCAATCAAAACCTGTTCAAGACTTGAAGTGTTTTGAGCCAAGGTATCAATTTGATCTTTTAGTGTCTCAGCAATTTTATGCTTTTCTTTATCAAGCATATCTGCCATCAGAGCTCTTTGATCAGAAAGCTGTAATTTGAAGTCTTTTGAGCGCTCTTGTATGATATCAATGACAGCACTATCGACATGTTGAACTTCCTCTCTTAGCCGTTCTTTACTTTTATCGATTGCGGAAAGAATAATCTCATGCCCATTTGTAAATGCCTCGGTAATATCAGCGGTTCTTTCTTGCAGATTTGTATTAATTTGCAAGACATGGGACTCCAAGAAATTCCCAAGCTTTTCAGCATTATCTTCTAGCATTTGACTGCGAGCAATAAAGGATTCGATGATAGAATCACTGTGTTCTTTAAGAGAAAGATCAACAGTTGCTAAACGGTTTTCAAAAGCCTCAATTGCTCCTGAAGTTACGTTATCAAATTTAGAAGAAAGATTGTATGCTTTTTGATCGAGCTGTATGATTTTTTTATCGAAACTCTGTAGAAATTGATTGTTGCGATCAATAATAGCTTCATCCAGTGTTTTAAATTTCTCATCAATATTATGGAAAGTCTGGTCTGTCGCTGTTTGTATATGCGTTGCAATTTTAGCGATGTGCCTTTCAGCTTTAGCAGCTGTTTCATTAAAGGTTTTCTCTATTTGTTTTTCATTATTATCAAAACGTTCTGAGAAACCATCAAAGTTTTTTCCTAATTCATGGAAAAACTCGGTGTTTTTTTGCTGAATTTGTGTCGTGGTTTGATTAAATTTTTCAACAAGCTGATTTGTTACACCATCACCTGCGTAGGAAAGTTTTGCAACAAGATCTTCTCCTTGTTTTTGTAAAGTCTGAGAAAGAGTTTGTGCAAGCTTCTCAACGTTGGTTACAATTTTAGAGGTAACTAAGCCAAACTCATCACTCAGTTGTTCTTGTGTCCCTTTAATTGTTAATTGTACGCGATCAGCATGATTTAAAATGGCTATGCGTTCATTGCTCAATTCTTTAATTAACGTGTGAATGCGTGATTCATTTTCAGCATAGGCTTGTTCTAGATTATGAACTTCTCCTTGTATGATTGCTTCAAGCTCAACAGCACGCCCAAGAGTGCGTTCAATTCCCTCATTCATGGCTGCGACTTCTTCACGAATGGTCTGACCTATAGCGACAGCTTGTTTTTCAGATATATGTTGTGGTTCACTAAGGCGCTGTGCAGCATTGGTCATAAGTAGAGCGATATTATGCAATTCATTTGAACGTTTTGTTAATTGAGCGATTCCCCAAGATATAAGGATAGGGATCGCTGTTCCAGCTGCTACCGCTAGTCCCATTGGTGATGTAATAAAGGTAGTGATATTCGATAAGGAGTTGAGTCCAGTAGGGGCCAGCTTATGAGCAACAAAGGCACCTCCTGTTGCCCATAGAGCACTGAGTGCTGTTGTACACCAATAGATTCGAGAGGTAGAGCGCTGCTTTAATAAGCTAAAATTTGCAGGAGTTGTTACGTCATCGTTAGCAGGAAGAAGTTGTTTAGACAGCAATGTATTATGAACAGTTCCACCTGAAATGTCATATTCAGGTTTCGGGGCAAAAAGCTGTTCAACAACGGATTCATCAATCACAGCGTTATCATGAATATTGGAGACAAAAGTTGAAGTGCTATTTTCAGAGAAAATTTCTTCTTCTGCCATTGCAATTTTTTGAATTAAATCATCTACATTAACAACATTTTCAGAATTATCAGATGAGATCGTTTCAATTGTTGCGTCATCAAAATTAAAGTTCATAGCCTTTGAGAGAGCTTCTTCAACTTCAATTTCAAATGTTTGTAACTTGGTTCTGCGTGCCATACTCGCCTCGTACTCTTACAGATGGATAAAGGGATACGTCCTCCTCCAGATACGCTAATATACTAGCTGTTAATTATTTAGAAAGGAATATGTTCTGGGCAAAATTTTGAAAACTTATCAAGATAAAGTTAACGTGGTTCCTTTAACCTGTTCTAAAATGATATAAAATACAATAAAAACAACATATTATTTTATTATAGCAAAAATAAGAATACTGTTTACAACTTTTTTATAGGGGGCATTATGTGCTTACTTTATTTGAGTAAGGCCAATTTAACGGTAGTTATGCACAATATGAAAGAAATCTGTAGTGTACCAATGCAACCTGTCATATTTTTATAAGATGATGATTCATGAGTTATGCTATTATGAATGAGAATCAAGGAGAGGAGTTAACCTATACTTTCGAGATCTGCACTGTTAAGAAGTATCTGCAATGTTTTAAGAATGTAAACTGAAATGTCATGAATTTTATAAGTGAGGGTGTAAAGTTTCATATTTTCTAGTGGGTTTCCGCAAATTATTGTGTTCATTGCTTTGAATCACGTTTTTTGGGTATTGTGTTATCTTTTGCTAATTTTTAAAGCTCCTACGTTGACAATTGGATATTTTTCAGTCGATATGCATGCACGAATGTTTTATGTAATTCGAGATAAAGGTGTAAGAATAATGGCAGAACGATCACAACACCTGCAAGATGTATTTTTAAATACGGTGCGCAAGCAAAAAATTTCTCTTACAATTTTTCTTGTAAATGGCGTTAAATTAACGGGTATCGTAACCTCGTTTGATAGTTTTTGTGTTCTTTTGCGTCGTGACGGACATGCGCAATTGGTTTATAAACATGCTATTTCTACAATTATGCCGGGACAACCTGTACAAATGTTTGAAGGTGAAAGTTCTGAATAAACAAATTACCTTAATTTTAGACCTCTGATCCCATTTTATAAAGTGCTTAGGTCACCATGATAAATGAAAATGAGAGATTTAGGGGATTTTCTTCACAGATTGAAAAACAAGTGCGCGCACTTGTTTTGATGCCGATTTTTCAAAAAAATAGTGAGAGTGATTCAAAAGGTGGATCATTATCCTCTCGAGTTGAAGAGGCATTGGGGTTAGTCCGTGCTATTAGGTTAAAAGTTATTCATTATGAAACACTTCCTCTCTTTACGCTCCGTCCTGCAACGTTGTTTGGAAAGGGTAAAGTAGATGCGCTTGCCCATTACATAGGTGAAGAGAATATTGAGCTTACAATTGTAGATCATTTTTTAACACCAGTGCAGCAGCGTAATTTAGAGAAATTATGGAATTGCAAAGTTATTGATAGAACGGCTTTGATTCTTGAAATTTTTGGGGATCGTGCGCGAACAAAAGAAGGGGTTTTGCAAGTCGAATTGGCGCATTTATCTTATCAAAAAAGCAGGCTTGTGCGGAGTTGGACACACTTGGAAAGACAACGTGGTGGAGGTGGTTTTCTAGGTGGTCCTGGTGAAACTCAAATTGAAGCGGATAGGCGTCTTTTGCAAGAAAAAATTATTCGTATCCGACGCGAATTGGAGACAGTGATTAAAACACGTACTCTTCATAGAGCAAAAAGAAAAAAAACGTCCCATCCTGTTGTTGCTTTAGTAGGATATACCAATACAGGAAAATCAACTCTTTTTAACCGTTTAAGCGGTGCAAATGTATTAGCAAAGGATATGTTGTTTGCAACACTTGATCCAACTTTACGCAAAGTTGTTCTTCCCCACGGAAAAACTATTCTTTTATCTGATACTGTAGGTTTTATTTCTAACTTACCAACGCACTTGATTGCAGCTTTTCGAGCAACTCTTGAAGAAGTGGTTGAGGCTGATCTCATTCTTCATGTAAGGGATATATCAGATATTGATCATCGTGTGCATGCTCAAGATGTTTTGGAAGTGCTTTCGAGTCTTGGTATCGATATTGATGAGAGAGAGCATATCTTAGAAGTTTGGAATAAGGTTGATTTGTTGGATGAGCACGCATTAAATGTTTTGCAAACAAGCGCGAAAACACGATTAAATCCTGCAGTAATGGTATCAGGGCTCATGAGTAATGGACTTGATCAATTGTTAACGACAATTGAAAAGCGAATTTTTGGAGAACTGCAAAATGTTGAATGTCTTTTACGACCTCATGAAATGTCACTTATTAATTGGTTTTATGCAAACTCTGGTGAAATAGTACAGGAAGGGCATGAGGATGGTTCAGTTACCATTAGAGCAGTCCTTACCTCTGAAGCGAAAAAGCAGCTAGATTATATCAAGCAAAGTATGAATTAAATTTTTTCGAGATATTTCTCTCTCTTTTTTATTAATTTTTATATTTTTCTTCTCTCAAAATAATATGACTTCAAGTTAAGAGGATAGTTACTACTTTCTCTTAATAAAAAAATAATGAAGTTTTTTATTGGTTGAAATAAAAATGAGTCTTAAGTGTAAGAAAAGACTGTTTATACACACGGTCCTGCGAAATTTTTTATTCGTTTTTCTGTTAGCAGGGTTGTGTGCATTTTTAATTTGGTTGTATTACTTTACTCAACCACGGATATATCGAGCAACTTTGACTTTTTCGTTATCTGATTCTGTCGGAAAGCCATTGCCAACTGAGAAACAAAACAATATCCTTGCATTCCTATTTTCAAAGCCCATGTTTTTAGGCGAGTCAAGTTTACAGAATTTTTCTTTAGATTCTTCTCAGAAGCAAGATTTTCATGAAAATATTCGTTTGTTTCGTAAAGGAGATTTTATTGATCTTACTTTTGAAGCAGGAACGGCTGAAGCTGCTCAATATGGGGTGGAAACTTGGTTTTCTGCGCTTTCACAAGCAATCATAGAACAGAAAAAAAAGTTGTTATTGACACAGATGCAGGCTAATCAACAATATGGTAGCGTTGAGATACCTACTATAGTGCAAGAATTTCGTTCATCTGTTGATTCTTTTATTTATCACAATGTAAAACAAACAGAGCTTCATGATCTTTCTGTGCAATTAACACAAGCAACTTTAAAGCGTATTCATTTAACGAGTTTAAATTCAACTATTAATATGATGCGTGAAAATGGACAATCTTTGTTATCTTTATCATTTATTGCAGGGAATTCAGTGGTTTCTGCATTAGAATCTAAGCGTGATCTTTTGGAAACACAAAGAGCGCATATGGTTGCACAATTAGGTTGGACACATCCTCAAATTAAAGCAATGACTGCAGAATTAGAGGTGATTTCTCATCAATTAGAGAATAAAATTTTACAGATCATTCATCAAGTTCATTCAGATGAGGTTATTGCAACGGAATTTGAAAAACAGCTCAAAAAAAGGATTAGCTTTTTTGTAAAAGATCAGTCCGATTCTTTGAATCAAATGTTTCATGAATTTGAAAATAAAATAACAGCAGTCGTAGATGCACAAAATAAAGAGATGAGCAGAGTTTCTCCTTTGTTGGAAAACACAAAGATTCACGTGATTGCGCCAATAAGGTTAGTTCCCATTTCTTTTATGGAACTTTATGGAAAAAGTGTTATTATCGGTCTGTTTGCGAGCTTAGTCACTTTGTTGGGAGGGATATTGCTTTTTTATCGATGCTTTGAAGTAAAAAAAGATCAATCAGAAAAAAATGAGCTAAAAAGCAATGAAAATACTTTTGTATCTAAGAAAATAAAAGACTTTGAATCTTTCATTACCATAGAGGAGTTAACCGATTTTTTGAAGTGTTGTACTTCAACGGTTATTTCAATCATTGGAACAGAAGCGGCACGAACGGCAGCAAAACTCTCTCTCCATCTTATAAAAGAACATAAAACAATCCTGCTGGTTGATCTTTCTGGTCAACAAATAGAGAAAGTTATTGGTCCTCATCGCGGAATGAGTGATGTTTTGACGGGGAATGCCCA
Source organism: Bartonella sp. EBT8 (assembly GCF_055796165.1). Taxonomy (NCBI): domain Bacteria; kingdom Pseudomonadati; phylum Pseudomonadota; class Alphaproteobacteria; order Hyphomicrobiales; family Bartonellaceae; genus Bartonella; species Bartonella sp. EBT8. The sequence continues at coordinate 110,441 of NZ_JBTTDJ010000004.1, read as the reverse complement.
GTTGCATGATGTTGTTTATCGCGATTATGATACGGGAGTTGATATTCTTCCTCAAGGGTTAACAAGTTCTGTTCGTGCACAGAATTTTTCAAATGAAATTCCTCATATCTTACAGGAATTTAAAAAGGAGTACGATTTTATCATCTTAGAAATGGCGAGTGAGCCAAAATATGGATTTGAGCAATTTGCAGAACTCACAGACTATTATATTTGTAGTCTTGCTCTTAACGAACAGGATTGGATGACACAAATGGTAAGCCAGTTTCCGAAAGCTGTTTACCGTGTGATTGCATCGTAAACGTCGTAGACTATTTACATTTTGTAATGCTACACTTGCCTTCTCATAAAGTTGTAGTACATATTAAAATAGCTAAGATTTATAAGTTTAAATTTTAAAATGAATTGGTGGATGGAGAGAGACGTGGGGCAATCGGAAATGACAGTACAAAGATTTGATGATAGCGCTTTAATATCATTACAAAAGAAAAATCGAAAACAAATTCAGCTGTGGCTTTACTCCATTTTATTACTTTGTTTAGCGATTGTTTTAGTGGGGGGAGCTACGCGCTTGACGGGATCAGGATTGTCTATAACAGAATGGAAGCCAATACACGGTGTCATTCCACCGATTGGTGTAGATCAATGGCAAGAAGAATTTTCAAAATATCAACAAATAGCGCAATATAAGCTCCTTAATCGTGATATGACATTAAGTGCGTTTAAGGTTATTTTCTGGTGGGAATGGGCACATCGTATTCTGGGACGTCTTGTTGGTCTTGTGGCTTTATTCGGTCTCTTTTGGTTTTGGATGACAAAACGTATTGAAAAAAATATTTTGTTTCAACTTGCCGTTGTGCCAATTCTTATTGCCCTTCAAGGGTTTATTGGTTGGTGGATGGTAGCTTCGGGCATTGGTGAGAGTAATTTGACAAGTGTAAGCCAGTATCGTTTGGCATTTCATCTTATAACAGCATGTTTTGTTATTATTTTTGTTACTTATTTAGCGCGAGGACTGGCAGAATATTCAGAAAAACCAGCAAATCAAAAGGTTCAATATTTTTCTGGTTGGCTCGTCATTCTTATCTTGATTGAGATTTATTTGGGTGCTTTGGTTGCAGGGCTTCATGCAGGGAAAGTTTATAATACATGGCCACTTATGGATGGTCAGATCATTCCTGATGGATTATTCCAGCATAATCCTGTTTGGCTCAATTTATTTGAAAATCCTTTGACTGTTCAATTTATTCACCGCTTTTTTGCTTATTTTTTATTTTCTGTAGCGATTATTCATGCTTTATATGTGCAGACGAATGTTCCACACTCAACCCATTCTCGTCGTGCATTTTTTCTCTGCATTATGATAGCCATTCAAGCAATCTTGGGTGTTCTCACATTGTTACATGAAGTGCCTATAAGTTTGGGTCTTGTGCACCAAAGTGTTGCTTTAGTCGTATTGTGTTTTTCAGTTGCACATTGGCGTGCAACAAAAGGGGCTTATCGTGTTGTTGAATAAAAATCTTTCTCCAGAGAAGTTTAATGCTCTGCAAGCATTAAGTCGAGATTTTGAATTGCAGCAGCGGCAGCACCTTTTCCTAAATTATCAAATATGGCACAGAGGTTGAAAATTCCTTCGTGCTCATTGCCAAATACAAACAGTTTCATTTCACCTTTATGTGCTAAGGATTCTGGATTGAGTTTAGTGAGAGCATCAGTTTCTTCTTGGGATGCAACTGATATGATATTTTGTCCACTGTAATGATTTTCAAGAATCTCACGCAGATCAGAACAGTTTGCTGATTTTGTAAAGAGATGGCGATGGAGAGGAATATTTACAATCATTCCTTGAGGAAAATGCCCAACACTTGGTATAAAAATAGGTGTTTGGTTCAGTTGTCCATAGATTTTAATTTCTGGCACATGTTTATGTTGAAGATTGAGACCATAGATAAAATAATTTTCCCTAACCTGATTTTGTCGAGATTGGTTTTCCATTTGTGCAATGAGTTGTTTTCCGCCACCCGTATAGCCGGATATTGCGTTAATTGATATAGGATAGTAAGAATCTAGTAAACCTGCTTCACGGAGTGGACGAATTAAGCTAATTGCACCGGTAGGGTAACATCCGGGATTGGTCACGTAGTGAGCTGCTTGGATACGTTCTTTTTGTCCTGCAGTCATTTCAGGAAAACCGTAGATCCAGTTTGGCGCGACACGGTGGGCTGTGGAACTATCAATAATTCTAATTTTTTTATTGTTTTTAAGCCAGTTAACAGTTTCACGCGCGACATCATCTGGAAGACATAAAATGGCAATGTCGGCTTGATCAAGATAATCTCGCCGAAGATCAATGTTATGTCGTTCTGTATGAGCAAGAGAGAGTAACTTAAAATCCAAACGTTCCGCTAATTGTTTTTGTATTTGTAATCCGGTGGTTCCATGCTCACCATCAATAAAAACTTTTGTTGCCATTCTCTTTGCCTTGAATTATCTTCTTTTAGCATATTTCGCTTTTCATATTATCAATATTTTAAATTATTACCCATTGAAATGATAGTCATTAAATTATTGAATTTTCTAAGATTATAGATCTTTTTATTTGTAAAATTATGATGAGTAGGAGTGCGAGGAAAAAAATTCATCCCCACGGAGCTTCTTTTTTGAGCATGATTTTTTTGTTTATAGGGCAAAGAAATTAGGTAAATATTTGTACCATTTTCGGATGAGAGTGATTGAAAATATTTGGTTTGTGCGGTTTGCTGTGTTATCGTTTAATCACTTTATTTTTTAATGTTAGGAATGTGTTTTATGACTCAACAAGAAAACGACATACAAAAGCGCTTTTTTAATGATGAATTACAGACTGTTGATGGTGCAATTTTTGAGGCAATTAGAGGAGAATTTGAACGTCAGCAACATGAAATTGAGCTGATTGCTTCAGAAAATATTGTTTCAAGAGCCGTTCTTGAAGCACAGGGGTCAGTTTTAACCAATAAATATGCAGAAGGTTATCCAAGAAAGCGTTACTATGGGGGGTGTCAGTTTGTTGATGTTGTTGAAGATTTAGCAATTGAACGGGCAAAGGAGCTTTTTGGTGCTGCTTTTGCAAATGTTCAGCCTAATTCTGGTAGTCAGATGAATCAAGCTGTTTTTTTAGCTTTACTCCAGCCTGGTGATACATTTATGGGATTAGATCTAAATGCTGGTGGTCATCTCACACATGGTTCATCGGTCAATATGTCAGGAAAATGGTTTGATGTTGTTTCCTATGGTGTGCGTCAAGAAGATCAGATTCTTGATATGGAGGAAGTTGAACGACTTGCAAAAGAACGTAAGCCAAAACTTATTATAGCAGGTGGCTCGTCTTATCCTCGCCTATGGGATTGGAAAAGATTCCGTGAAATTGCAGATGAGATTGGTGCTTATTTTCTCGTTGATATGTCTCATATTGCTGGTTTGGTTGCTGGTGGTGTTCATCCTTCTCCTGTTCCGCATGCACATATTGTAACAACGACAACACATAAATCGCTGAGAGGTCCTCGTGGTGGTTTGATATTGACAAATGATGAAGTATTAGCCAGGAAAATCAATTCAGCGATTTTCCCTGGTCTTCAAGGTGGTCCTTTAATGCATGTCATTGCAGCTAAGGCTGTTGCCTTTGAGGAGGCTCTACAACCCTCTTTTAAGAGCTACAGCGCTCATGTTGTTGCCAATGCAAAAACTTTAGCAAAAACATTACAGAGTAATGGTTTTAATATTGTTTCTGGCGGTACAGACAATCATTTACTATTGGTTGATTTACGTTCCAAAAAATTGACAGGAAAACGTGCTGAGTTGGCTTTGGGACGAGCGCATATTACTTGTAATAAAAATGGTATTCCTTTTGATCCTGAAACACCATCTATAACGTCAGGAATTCGTTTAGGATCACCTGCTGCGACGACACGTGGTTTTGCAGAAAAAGAGTTTATTCAAGTTGGTGAGTTGATTTCAGAAGTTCTTGATGGTCTTAAGGAAACACAAAGTGATGAAGATAATAATGCTGTGGAAATGGCTGTTAAGAAAAAGGTGAGAGATGTAACAAATAAATTTCCTCTTTACTCTTATCTTACCACTTTTTAAGGGCACACAAGAGATGCGTTGTCCTTACTGTCAATATGAGGATACACAAGTTAGAGATTCGCGTCCTGCGGAAGAGGGGGCTGTCATTCGCCGTCGCCGTGTATGTTCTGCTTGCGGTGGTCGCTTTACAACTTTTGAACGTGTTCAGTTGCGTGAGCTTTTGGTTTCTAAAAAAAGTGGTCGATGTGAGCTCTTTGATCGTGATAAGTTAATGCGATCAGTTGATATAGCTGTACGTAAACGCAACATTAATCCAGATTATATTGAACGGGCAATTTCTGGTATTGTTCGTCAACTTGAGAGTTTAGGAGAACCAGAAATTTCTTCGAAAAAAATTGGACATCTTGTGATGGAAGCATTAAAAAGCATTGATGATATTGCCTATATTCGCTTCGCTTCTGTATATCGAGATTTTCGTAATGCGAGCGATTTTCACGATGTTATAGATGAGTTATCAAAGGGTGTGACGGATACAGAATCTCATTTTGATGAATAAAAAAATACAAGATGAACGGTTTATGGCTGCCGCTATCCGTTTAGCCGAACGTCATGTTGGTCTTACAGGTGAGAATCCTTCGGTTGGTACGTTAATTGTGCGAAACGATGATGCTGTAGGGGCATTTATTGTAGGTTATGGTGTAACAGCTATCAATGGAAGGCCTCATGCTGAGGTGCAAGCTTTGCGTATGGCTGGGACTTTAGCTCATGGTGCTACGGCTTATGTGACTTTAGAGCCTTGTTCGCATTATGGAAAAACTTCGCCCTGTGTGAATGCACTCATTAATTCAGGTATTTCACGTGTTGTCATTGCTTTGACTGATTTAGATGAGAGAGTTGATGGTCGTGGGATTGCTCTTTTACGTGCTGCGGGTATTGAAGTGGTTGAAGGCGTTCTGGCTGAAGAAGCTTTTGAAGCATTGTGTACACATTGGTGTGTAAGGAAGTTACAACGCTGTACTGTTACTTTTAAAATGGCGATTTCTGCTGATAATGGTGTGGGGAAAAAGGGGCAAGGGGGAATAAAAATTAGTGGAATGATTTCTCATACCCATACGCATATTCTACGTGCTCAAAATAATGCTATCCTCGTTGGGATTGGCACGATACTAGCGGATGATCCACAATTGAGTTGTCGTTTGCCAGGGATGGAGATGCGTTCGCCTATACGTATTATTTTGGATGCAGATTTATGTATCCCCCTTGATGCAAAAGTTGTCCAAACGGCGAACAGAATTCCTACATGGATTATTTGTGATGCAAGTTTTTCAAAGAAAAACAAAAAAAATGCACTGGAGCAATGTGGTGTCTCTGTGTATTCAGTAGAAATGAATGATGGTTGTATGCAACCTTTTGCTCTTTTACAGATGCTTTATCAACGGGGAATCAATAGTGTTTTACTTGAAGGAGGTGTAAAGACAGGGGAAAAATTTTTAAATTCTGGTTGTGTGGATCATTTGGTATGTTTTTATGCTCCCGTTATTTTGGGTAAAAACCGTATTGAAGCTCCTCATTTTGGAAATTATCTCTCGCAATTTCATAAGGTTGAAACAAGAATGTTTGGAAATGACCGTTTTTATAAATGGAGGCGTAAAACGTTATGTTCACAGGGATTATAACGGATATCGGTTGTGTTGAAGATGTTCAATCTTTGAAGAAAGGGGTGCGGTTAAATGTTTCTACACACTATGCACTGGAGAGTTTAGAAATTGGCTCATCAATTGCCTGTTCAGGAATTTGTTTGACAATTGTTGAGCGAGGATCAAACAAAACGAATACTAATTGGTTTGTTGTGGAAGCGTGGGAAGAAGCATTGCGTTTAACTAATCTAGCACAGTGGACAAAAGGAACCTATATTAACTTAGAGCGTTCTCTCCGATTAGGTGATGAACTGGGGGGACATTTGGTTTCTGGTCATGTTGATGGTTTGGCTGAGATTATTGACCAAAAAAATGAAGGAGATGCAGTTCGTTTTTTCTTAAAAGTTTCAACAAGATTTATGCCCTTTATTGTAAGCAAGGGTTCTATTGCACTCAATGGAACATCTTTAACTGTTAACAGTGTTAAGGCTTGTATTTTTGATGTTCTTATTATTCGTCATACACTTGCAATGACAACTTGGGGACAAGCTAAAATTGGAGACCAAGTCAATTTAGAAATCGATCAGTTGGCTCGTTATGCTGCAAAGTTTTCTGGTTTAATGGGTAGATGCGTAATTTGAAAGTTGATTGTCGTTCTCAAAATTTCGTACCCTATAAAGCCTAATTTTTTTGTTAATTTTTCTTATGGAATTCTGTTATGGTAAAAGAGAGACATGAAAAATTGCATCTATTGATTGTTGAAGCGCGATTTTATGATGGGATTTCTGATGCACTTCTTGCAGGTGCAGTGGATGCTTTGCAAAAAGCTGAAGCAAGTTATGATATTGTAACAGTTCCAGGGGCATTAGAGATACCGGCTGCAATCGCTTTTGCCGAGAAAAGTAAAGCACTTTACAGTGGTTATGTTGCTCTTGGCTGTGTTATCCGCGGTGAAACGTATCATTTTGAAATTGTTGCGAATGATTCTTGTCGTGCATTAATGGATTTAACTGTTCATAAGAATTTGGCTATTGGAAATGGTATTTTAACTGTTGAAAATAAAGGACAAGCATGGGCACGTGCAAAACAGGAAGAAAAAAATAAAGGTGGTTTTGCTGCTAAAGCTGCTTTATGTATGATCGCTCTAAAAAAAAGATTTGGAGATAATCATTAAAGATGGCTGATATAAAAGGAAGGCATTCTCCGCGTTCGGCCAATAAACGTGGAGCAGCAAGACTTGCTGCAGTTCAAGCGCTTTATCAAATGGATATCGTTGGTTCTGGTGTAATGGAAACAGCAGCTGAATATGAGACTTATCGTTTAGGAAAAGATATTGATGGAGATCAGTATCTTGATGCTGATTTTCAATGGTTTTTAGCTATTATAACTGGTGTTGTAAAAGATCAAAAACAGTTAGATCCTATGCTTCATCAACAGCTTTCTGCAGAGTGGTCACTTTCACGGCTTGATTCCATCCTACGAGCAATTTTGCGAGCAGGTTTATGGGAGTTGATTAATCGTGAAGATGTTCCTATTGCGGTTGTTATGAGTGAATATGTTGATATAGCAAAGGCATTTTTTGAAGGTGATGAGCCAAAGCTTGTTAATGCGGTTCTTGATAATATGGCGAAAAAAATTCGCTCCTAAAAGAAGTGCTGTAAGCCCAATGTTATCAGGATTGGTAATTCCCAGTCCTGATATTATGAGAATTGTTTGTAGGCTTTTATAAGCTAGTTATGCGTTGGCAAATTCGCAGGGCCTTTAATAATCTGAATCAAGAAAGGCTGTTCTTTTGTAGCAGTTGGAGTTGTTTGTGCGATAAAATCGAATATTTGTCCGTTTTGTAGACCATAATTAGCTATTTTAGCAACCTGATTATTTTTATTGAAATAAATAGCTAAAACTTTACGATCAATAATTTTCGTTTTCATAAATTGCATCGCACGATAGCGTGTTTGAGAGATATAATAGAAAACCTCATTATCATATTTTGTTTTTAGAGAAGGGGTTCCTAAACTTAAAATCACTTGCTCTTGACTTGATCCAACAGAGACAGAACTGAGAGCATTTTTATCGAGAATGTAACCCTCTTGATATACCTGACTTGAACCTGAAGAATCAAGAACACTACACCCAGAAACCGCTACTATGTTTGCTATTGAAAGACCAATGAATAATTTACGCTTGATTAAATCCGCTATGTGGGGCATTTGAAACAATGATATCTCCTATACTTAGATATACAAAAAAGGCAACCTCAAGTTTTTCCTCATTTTAGCTTAATCTGCCATAGCTTACATTGAGCTTCCCTGTTATAAAGTAAGTTATGCCATACGGAACTTCTTTAGAAAAGAAAAAAATGAATGAAATGTACTTTGGCTAAATAAAATTGCAGTATATTCCACCTTACATTCGGGAGTCTTTAATGAATGTGCAAAATATTTCTCAAATGACATTTGCTTTGACTTATCCAATATCAGTACGTTCTCTCCCTTCTAAGGGGATAAAGGTTGATATTTGTGCAAATCAGCAAGAATGCGCTCATTTAGCTGAGAATCACGATTTGGTTGAAGTAAAGTTTTGTGAAGGAAAATTTCATATTTTTCCGTGGAAAAAGCGTGGAATACGCATAAAAGGTCTATTGCGGGCGCATATAATACAGTTATGTGTTGTCACACTAGAGCCATTAGAAAATTTTCTTCGTGAAAATATTGAGGTTGTTTTTCTTCCTGAAGATTCAAATTTGATGAAGCCAAAAATATCGGATGATACAAGAGAATTGTTTTTAGATGCCGAGGGGCTGGATACGCCAGAAATATTTTATGGCGATAAAGTTGATATTGGTGCTGTTATGGAAGAATTTTTTGAGTTGTCCATTAATCATTATCCGCGCAAAGAGGGGGTAGAGATGCGTATGATTGAAAATTTAGAAAAAGTTGAACAAAAGGTATCACCATTTTCTGTTTTGAAAAGTTGGAAGTGATTATAAAAACATAAAATTATCTATTGTATAGCATTATAAAAACAGTATTTTTTGCAAAGCTTTTTTGCACGATGTGTTTTGTGGTCGTTCGATAGTGAAAATCGTAATGTGCGTTTAAAAACGCAAATAATAAAGATGTAGGATATGCAAGCGTGATTAGAATTTCTGTGGATGTAATGGGCGGTGATTATGGTCCAGAAGCAACTATTGCAGGAGCAGCAATTGTACAAAAAAATTTGTCAAATATTTATTTTCTATTTTATGGGGTAGAGGAGGCTGTTATACCGGTTTTAAAAAAATACCCTTGTTTAGCTTCTGTGTCGCGTTTCTATCCTACAGAAAGTTATACACGCATGGATGAAAAGCCAAGCCAAGCACTCCGCAATGGGCGTGGTAAATCATCAATGTGGTATGCAATTGAAGCGGTAAAAAATGGTGATGCTGATGCGTGTATTTCTGCGGGCAATACAGGTGCACTCATGGCAATGTCTTATTTTTGTTTAAAAATGATGGCAGAGGCTGAACGTCCTGGAATCGCAGGTATTTGGCCAACACTTCGCAGTGAGAGTATTGTTTTAGATATTGGAGCAACGATTGGTGCCTCTGCTAGTCAGTTGGTTGATTTGGCCGTTATGGGGGCGGGAATGTTTCGTGCTCTCTATCATACTGAAAAGCCAAGTGTTGGGCTTTTAAATGTGGGTGTTGAAGAGGTTAAAGGCCTTTATGAAATTAAAAAGGCTGCAATGATATTGCGTGAAGTGCAATTAGAAGGATTAGAGTATAAAGGATTTGTTGAAGGGAATGACATTGGTAAAGGCACGGTAGATGTCGTTGTAACAGAAGGGTTTTCTGGTAATATTGCTTTAAAAACCGCTGAAGGGACTGCGCGGCAAATAGCCGAAATCCTGAATTCAGCTATGCGCAGCTCTTTTTTTACGTCCCTCGGTTATTTTTTATCGCGAAGTGCTTTTCGTACATTAAAGAATAAAATGGATCCTGATAGGGTCAATGGCGGGGTGTTGTTGGGATTAAATGGTGTTGTAATCAAAAGCCATGGGAGTGCGAATGCCAAGGGTTTTGCTTCTGCTATTCGCGTTGGTTATGAGATGGTTCATAATGGGCTTTTGAAAAAAATAACTGCTGATTTGCGACGGTTTCATGAAAATAAAGAAACACTTTCTGATCAAGAAAGTGAAACAATGATAAATGAGAAGAGATTATGATAAGCTTTTGTAGTATAAGTAAAAAATATATAAAAAAAGGTAAGGGCGAATGATTCGATCTGTTGTGCGTGGTGTAGGAAGTGCCTTGCCAAAAAAAAGCTTATCGAATGATGAGATTGCAAAGTTTATTGAAACATCAGATTCATGGATTGTGCAACGTACAGGTATACACCGACGCTATATTGCCAATGAAAATGAAACAACTGTTTCTTTAGGAGTTGAAGCTGCGCAAGCAGCGCTTATAAATGCTGGACTCACAATAAGAGATATTGATTGTATTATCCTCGCAACTTCTACACCAAATCATACCTTTCCAGCTTCTGCTGTTGAAATTCAGCATGCTTTAGGCATGAGCCATGGATTTGCTTTTGATGTTCAGGCTGTTTGCTCTGGTTTTATTTTTGCCTTAGTAACGGGGGATGCTTATTTACGCAGCGGGACAGCTAAAAGAATTTTGGTTATTGGATCTGATACCTTTTCTCGCATTTTAGATTGGAAAGATCGTACTACATGTGTTTTATTTGGTGATGGTGCAGGTGCTGCTATTTTGGAAGCACAAGAAAGTGATATCGCTCTTGAGTGTGGAGTTTTGGCTACAAAATTGCGCTCTAATGGTGCATATATGGATAAGCTATATGTTGATGGTGGTCCTTCGACAACGCAAACAACGGGCTATTTACGTATGGAAGGACGAGAAGTTTTTAAATATGCTGTTGGTATGATAACTGATGTGGTGGATGATTGTTTTGCAATGGCTGGTATAGATTCTTCACGATTAGATTGGTTTGTGCCTCATCAGGCTAATAAACGTATTATTGAAGCTTCAGCTAAAAAATTGGGAATTTCTATAGATAAAGTTGTGATTACTGTTGATCAGCACGGTAATACATCTGCCGCATCAGTGCCATTGGCATTAACAATGGCTGTTCAAGATGGGAAAATTAAAAAAGGAGATCTCATTATGTTAGAAGCTATGGGAGGCGGATTTACGTGGGGAGCAATTCTTATTCGTTGGTAAATTATAGTCGCTTGACCATATTTGAATAAAACGTATAAGTCATTTTGTAATTTTTATTTTTTTAATAGGTGGTTATAATGACAAGTAAGACGGTAACGCGTGCAGATTTAGCGAGCGTAGTTTGTAGAAGGGTAGGCTTGTCACACACTGAATCAGCAGCATTGGTTGAGTTGGTTTTGGATGAAATTTGTAATTCACTTGTAAAAGGTGAGGTGGTTAAACTCTCTTCTTTTGCAACTTTTCAAGTTCGTAGTAAAAATGAACGCGTTGGACGCAATCCGAAGACCGGTATTGAAGCGCCTATCCCGCCAAGACGTGTCGTGACATTTAAGGCTGCAAATGTACTTAAAAAGAGAGTTTTAGATTCGCATCGTGTAAGACAAAAAAATAATATTATATAAATAAATGCTATTACAATATTTGGTATTTGTTAAAAAAGTTGTGTAGATTGGGTTTTGCATTTTTTTTAATAAAAGGCTTTTTACTTTAAAGTATGGCCTTATTTTTGGCTAATCTTGTTGAGAAATTAAAATTAATGAGTCGTTGTTGAATCATTCGTAGTATTTTAGATAAGGTATTGCAAAATGGATAAGAGCTCGGATGCTTTTCGCACAATTAGCGAAGTAGCCGATTTATTGGAGCTTCCGCAGCATGTCTTGCGATTCTGGGAAACGCGTTTTAGGCAGATAAAGCCAATGAAACGTGGTGGAGGGAGACGCTATTATCGTCCAACAGATATTGATTTGCTTAATGGTATTAAGCAGTTATTGTACGATCAAGGTTATACAATAAAAGGTGTACAGCGCCTTTTGAAGGAGAATGGTGTTGCTTTTGTTACTGCATTTGGCAATGGTGATTTAGATACTATGGACGTCGTGATAGAGAAGAAACATGCAGGACAATCTTTTGAAACTTCTAGTAATAAACCTAAAAAGTCTTCTTTTGGGCTTTTAAGTTTCATGAGGAATGAGGGAGAAGCATCGGTTGGTTCTGTTAATGCTCGTAAAGATAAAACCGATAAAGCATTATTGCAGGAAATACTGTTTGAGTTAATTGAATGTAAACGGGTACTTGATAGAGTACGATAACATTGATTCTTTTTGCTTTATAGTTGCTTTTATTTTTTAGTATGTTTTTAGATATTTATTAAACGGCGCAAATCTGGCGGTGTCGCTTCATCCGTGAGCTGTTTAACTGCTTCTTCTATAGACAAGGGAATTTGTTCTGTGCTTCCCAAGCGGCGCATGTTTACGCTATTTGTCTCAGATTCACGTTTGCCACATACCAAAATTATGGGAACTTTTTGTAAAGAATGTTCACGTATTTTATAGTTAATTTTTTCATTACGGAGATCTAATGTCGCTGAAAGTCCAACAGCTTTAAGTTTTGCTGTTATTTTTTTTGCATATTCATTTGCTTCAGATGTAATTGTTGCTACAACGATTTGCTCAGGAGCAAGCCAAAGCGGCATATGCCCAGCAAAATTTTCGATTAATATACCAAGGAAACGCTCCATTGAACCAAAAATGGCTCGGTGAATCATAACTGGTTGACGTTTTTCTGAATCCTTATCAATATAAAATGCACCAAAACGTTCCGGAAGATTAAAGTCTATTTGTGTTGTTCCGCATTGCCATTCACGACCAATAGCATCTTTTAATGTGTATTCAAATTTTGGACCATAAAATGCACCTTCACCTGGGAGGATACTTGTTTTAATCTGTCCTGAAAATTTTGTTTCAATGGTTTTAAGAACGGATTTCATAATGTTTTCCGCATGATCCCATAATGCGTCAGATCCAACACGTTTTTTGGGACGTGTTGAAAGCTTAAGACTGATTTCTTTAAAACCAAAGTCAGCATAAGTTGATAAAATTAAATCATTAATATTGAGGCATTCATCTTCTAACTGCTCATCTGTACAGAAAATGTGTGCATCATCTTGCGTGAAGCTGCGTACACGCATAAGACCATGGAGAGAGCCTGAAGGTTCATATCGATGGACAAGGCCGAATTCAGCAAGTCTTATAGGCAAATCGCGGTAAGATTTTAAACCATGTTTAAAAATTTGCACGTGTCCAGGACAATTCATCGGTTTAAGAGCATAAACAGTTTCATTATCCCAATCCTCAGCTGCTGGAATTGCTTTGAACATATTCTCTTGATACCATCCCCAATGACCAGAGATTTCCCAAAGTGATCTATCGAGAACTTGCGGTGCATTAACTTCGGCATAGTGATGATCATCAAGACGTCTACGCATATAGTTGATCAAATTTTGGAACATTTTCCAGCCTTTTTTATGCCAAAAAATCATTCCTGGTCCTTCTTCTTGGAAATGAAATAAATCCATTTCACGTCCCAAGCGACGATGATCACGTTTTTCAGCTTCTTCTAACATGGTTAGGTAGGCTTTTAGATCATTTTCATTGGCAAATGCTGTACCATAAATCCTTGTGAGCATTGGATTATTGGAATCACCACGCCAATAAGCTCCTGCGACTTTCATTAGTTTGAAGGCGTTTCCAATTTGTCCAGTAGATTGCATGTGTGGTCCACGGCAAAGATCAAACCAATCACCTTGATAATAAATTTTTAAATCTTGATTTTCTGGGATGCTATCAATAAGCTCTACCTTATAAAGTTCGCCTTTTTTAGAAAAAATCTCTCTCGCTTTTTCTCGAGACCAAATTTCTTTTTTAAAAGATTTATTGCGTTGAATAATTTCACGCATTCTTTTTTCAATAATGGCGAGATCATCCAATGTAAAAGGTTGTTGGCGTGCAAAATCGTAATAGAAACCATTTTCAATGACAGGGCCAATAGTCACTTGTGTTTCAGGAAAGAGTTCTTGTACTGCTTCAGCTAGCACATGTGCACAATCATGACGTATGAGCTCGAGCGCGCGTGGATCTTCTCGGGTAATAATCTCTATTTGACCAGATTGCTCTAATGGATCTGATAGATCTCGAGTTTCTCCGTTAAGGTTATAGGCGACTGCTTTTTTTGCAAGTGATTTAGAAATAGATGCGGCTAATTCTAAGCCAGTTATTTTTTTAGGATAATCATGTTTTGAACCATCAGGAAAAGAAAGAGAAACAGAGCAAGACATAAAATACCCCTTTAATCCAATTCCGCTAACGATTGCGGATGGTTTCGTGAAAACTGAGTTATCTTTAATTTAAAGCTTACAGACTGTTTTTTATCAATAGGCATGAAAAAAGAAAAGAACTATTTATCGTGTTTTGTAGAAATTTTCCAGTAAGTCCAAGGTTTATAAAAACAACAACTCTTTTTAAGAGAAGTAGGGACTGGATCAAATCCATATGTTCCAAATGGACCACAACGTATGAGACGAAAAAATCCTATCCATGCACCAGCCCATAGTCCATGACGTGCAATTGCTTCATAAATATATTCTGAACAGGTTGGGGCATGACGACATTGATTCCCTATAAGGCTGGAAAGTGTTATTTGATAGAACCGTATCAAGAAAATACCAAATAATCGTCCGGGTGTTTTTCGCCAAGGCCCCACGTAATTTCGAGTTTGTCTGTTTTTTGTACGAGATTGTGGTTTGAGCATTTATTTTTTTTCAATTTGTTCAATACAATCTATAACTGCATCGAAAGGAAGCAGAGTAGATGTATGACGTTCTCTATAGTTTTTAATGGGCTGCAAGCAAGAAAATACTTCAAATGGAGCTTGGGGAGGGGACCCATCTTTTGTTAACATCTGATAAATGATTTCACGGAGCATTTTAAGATCTTGTATTGTTTGTCCTACGATATGAGATGCTAAAAGGGAAGCTGAAGCTTGTCCTAGCACACATGCACGCACTTCATGAGCGAAATCTGTAACGATATCATTTTTCACTTTTAAATCTACAGTGATTGTTGAACCGCAAAGGCGTGCATGTTTTTTTGATGTTGCATCCGGATTATCAAGACGTCCAATTCTACTTATGTGGGCGGCATATTCAAGTATTTTATCACTATAGATATCGTCAATCATGAGCTATTACCTGAAATTTCAAGAGTTTTGATTGCTTAAGCTTTTAATTCGCTTATATAGAGATTATACAAAATGAAATAGGTATGCAGCAAATGCTTTGTATAGGGTAAACTTGGAGTTTTCAAATGCATGATGGTGTTAAAGGAGGTTCGGTAGATTCACTTTTATCTGAGAAGCGTCCTAGTTTAGAAGAGATAGAACAAGCGATTCGTACATTGCTGTTATGGGTGGGGGAAAATCCAAATCGAGAAGGGCTTGTAGATACTCCAAGACGTGTAGCTAAAGCGTATCGCGAGCTTTTTATTGGTTATAGAAAATCGGTTGAAGAAATTTTAGATACGGTTTTTGAAGAGGTTTCAGGGTACAATGAATCGATAATCGTAAAAAATATTCCTTTTTATTCACATTGTGAGCATCATATGATCCCAATTGTTGGCAAAGCTCATATCGGGTATCTTCCTGATACAAAGATTGTTGGACTTTCAAAAATTGCTCGTGTTGTAGACATTTTTGCTCGTCGTTTACAGACACAAGAGGCTATGACAGCTCAAATAGCTGATGCTTTGGAAATACATTTAAAGCCTCGTGGTGTTGCGGTGTTGATTGAGGCTGAGCATATGTGCATGGCTATGAGAGGAATTCAAAAGCAAGGTTCTACAACGATTACAACAAGTTTTCGTGGTTGTTATGAAGAAGATCAAAATCTACGGGATAACTTTATGAAGATGGTTTAAAGATTATAATTAACTCGCGCTTCGTATATTCTATAGAGCTATAATCATTCCTATAAAATAAATCGCGTAGAAAAGTGAAAATGGGCTTGTACGTCGCTTTATGATTTGTTAAAGCCAAGAAATCAATATATTTTTCTTCACTCCGTGCGGTCGTGGCGGAATTGGTAGACGCGCAGCGTTGAGGTCGCTGTGGGGCAACCCGTGGAAGTTCGAGTCTTCTCGACCGCACCATTTCAATTCTCTGGAGTGGATAGAATCGTCTTTAAGAGATATGCTGTTTTGTCCATTGTGGTCGGGGCTTTCTTTGTGTGTTATTTATAGTATATTCTTGGAAATGAATTTGTTTCAGGAAGGGTAGAGATTTTGTTTTTCCCTGTAGATTTGAAATTTCGATCTTTGATGGTGTTGTCGTGAGAAAAGCAGTCTTTTTAAAGTATTTGATATTCTTTATGTGTGTTTCTTTATTGACGGCATGTAGCGCGTCGCGTGCTGTACTGTGGCATGGGGTTCATGCAACACCATCTATGATTGCCGTTCAAAAGGAAGTTGAGGATAAACCGATTCTTCCAAAGACAGTTGTTCCAGTGTATGTTGCAACAAGTCGTATGATGCAAAAGAGTTATTCTCAGCCTTATGGCGCAGAGCGATCAAATAAAGTGCACTATAATCGCGTTGACGTAGGAATACCTCAACAACATGTAAAAGGTTTCGTTGAAATAAACGCTTATAAACCTACTCATGATAAGTATTTTGCAGCAGTGGCATTACAAAAATACGATAATAAAGAACAGTTTAAGCAGCAATTAAATGCTGCTTTAGCAAAAAAGCCAAAAGGAAAAAGAGAAATTTTTCTTTTTATTCACGGTTATAATAATAACTTTGCTGATGGCACATTCCGTACAGCGCAGTTTACACACGACTATTCTTTGGATGTTGTTACTGTGCACTATTCTTGGCCGTCTGCCGGGTCAGTCCCTCTTTATATTTATGATCGTGATAGCGCCAATTTTGCACGTGATGGACTTATAGAGCTTTTGAAAGTCATCAGTGAGACCAATGCTGATCAGATTTCGGTTATTGCTCATTCTATGGGAAATTTTGTTATAATGGAGGCATTTAGAACTTTAGCATTACAGAAAAACTATAAACCTATTCATCGTATTACAAGTTTCTTGATGGCAGCGCCGGACATTGATGTTGACGTATTTGAACGCCAACTTAATGATATTAAAAAATTACCTCAGCCTACAGCTATTTTAGTCTCTCGTGCGGATAAAGCACTTGCTGTTTCGGGGCGTCTTACGGGAGGACATCATCGTGTGGGGGATGGTTCAGATATTGAAATGTTGCGTAAAAATGGAATAGCTGTCCTTGATTTTTCAAATGTTGATGGTGGAGCACATAATGTCTTTGCATCTTCACCAACCTTGATGGCTCTTTCTCGAGAAGGTTCGTTAGCTTCAACAATTATGCAAGGTACAGAATTATCGCCTAGTCAGGCACTTCTTGCTGATAGTAGTACTGTGTTGGAGAAAACAACTCATCTTATTCTTTATACGCCTGTACGTTTCTTAACCCCTACAGCTCGACATTAAGTGTGAGAAAATAAAATTTTTTATCAAAAATCAATGAATTGAAAATAATATTTTTTAGCACTTTCTTTAGAATGACTTTGTAAAGTGAAATAAATAGCGGAATGAATGTAAACAATCATTAGGTGAGTTTATGATGGTTGCACGAAAACGTTATGCCGATCCACCTACATTAGTTGATTATTTATCTTATTCCGCAGTTAAATTATCAGATATTCATACTATGCTTTTGAAGGTGAGAAAAGGTCATATGGGGGAAAAACCAAATTTATTGCGTCAAATTGATTCCACAAAAAAACAGCTGGATGAAATGTGCCATGCTCTTATCTTAGAATATCGCAAACGCCAAGAAAATGAGCGCTTTTTAAAACAAATTTTGGTATCGATTTTCGATCAACTTTTTTCACTTAATAATGGCTGCAAGGAAACCGGACGTCTTTTCTTTCAAGAGATTAGAATGCTTCAATCTCAGTTGCAATGTTTTTATGAGGGAAGGGAAAAGTGTAATGGATTGGATAACCAAGGATCTTTTCATTCTCCATCAAAAATTGATGAAGTTATTAAGCAGTTACAAAAAGCGCGAAAAAAACTTACTCTTGAAAGCCCACACCTTTTTGAAAAAGAATATTCAAGCTCAGAAAAAATTGAATAAAAAACGCTGATGAAAATATTTTTAATTTTATAGAAAACAGTACAATAAATATATGATTAATTCATTATGAAAGACTGTAAATCGTGTTAATTGATAAAAATAAATTCTCATACAAACAGCGCCACCTTTTAAAGAGAATGAAGCCTCTGTTTATTGTGCAATCTTTACAATAAAAAATTCTAATCTTTTTAATCGTAAAATATTAGTCATTCGCTAATAATGTAAATATTTTTTCACAGTAGGCTTTAGAAGCATTTAGAAATATTAGAAGTGATTAAAACAAGAGAAAAGCAAAAAAATGCTACTGTTGCAGAGGAATGTTAGAAAATTCTATTCCCTTGCTTCTATTTGCGAGTCCCTCATTTAATAAAACATATGGAGAATAAATCAGTTAACCTTAAAAGCATATGGTGCCCCCAGAGGGTTTCTTAATTTCCCTATAATCATATTATCATCAAACATTCCTAAGCAATTTTGAGATTTTCTATCATCAACGGTTCTTATTTCAGCAGAACAGTAAAGAGTGATAAATTACTTTAGAATGGAAGTGCAATCTCTTCCTCTTCAAGCGATTGAGTTATAATTTCGGAATAAAAAGGCAAGCCATTAAGAAAAATAGCTTTGTTATTTTTTTGTAAAACCTGCTTTTTGTAAGAGCTTTCAAAATTTTTTCTATTGATTGATCAATATCTGTTCCACCTTTTTTAGGAATACACCAGCTTTCATCTATAACTTTAGGAAGAACTACATCAGGAGATAGGAATACTAAAAACGCTTCCCCTTTTTCACTTGTTGATTTTCCACTAGCTGAAAGGACAGATTTATCAAAATAACCTTTCATCATGATGTAGCTATTATTAACAAGATGATAATTTATCCATTTAAAATCAAAAAGAAGTGATAAAGATTACATTTATAGATAATACGTTTACTTAGATCAACAAGCAGAATGATATAGAGACCACTTCCTAGAATTTTATTTAACCTACTTTAATATCGTGATCTCGATTTTTTTGACAGATTCTGTCTGCTTCATATCGCGGTTAAATGGAGGATTTTCTTTATCTTTAAGAAGTTTTTTGTAAATAAAACATCTTCAACTGTTATAGAATTTTCACCTGAAAAGCATACTTTTGGATTAAGAAAAAAGAAATTTCAGTTGCTTTCTATTTAATTCAAATTTTTCTGCAAAAAGTTTATAAAATATAAAAGCTTTATAACGGGAACGCACCATCATTCTTTCGAAAATAAGATAAAAAAACCATTCATCAGAAAAAAGTCCTTTGGGAATTATTCTAAAGCTTTGGATGACAAATGGATTTAATCCATAAAATGTTTCAACTCTATTATAAGTAATTTTACCTTTTTAGCTTACAGTAGGGGATGCATAAAGAAAATATTCAAATTTATCTAATAATTTTGGAATCTTAATGTATTGGAATGCTTTTTTCTATAAGATTCTATAGTTTAAAAGAAGAATTATAAAAGTAAATAAAAGTTTAAAGTAATAACAATTATAGCATAATAGAAAAAGTTACTTTGATTATATTATATTGCAATATTTATTTTTTTATGCAATCTTATCCTATACCATTGCTCTAAGTTATTGTATGAATACATTTCAATAAAAGATTAGTATCATAAAAAGGGGGATTTTGTATATGTGTGCATAAAAGTTTTATTTGTTATTTTTAGCTTTTTTCCAAATTTGACTTTTCTCTTTATATTGAAGTAAAGAGAACAAAATTTAGTGTCATTTCATTGGTTTAATTTAATACACTTGATTGAAATTATATTT
The DNA here is from genome assembly GCF_055796165.1 of Bartonella sp. EBT8. NCBI lineage: Bacteria > Pseudomonadati > Pseudomonadota > Alphaproteobacteria > Hyphomicrobiales > Bartonellaceae > Bartonella > Bartonella sp. EBT8. The sequence goes on along the minus strand of NZ_JBTTDJ010000004.1, from coordinate 90,731 downwards.
AATATTCCTAATGTTGGGGTTATTCTAAAAGCGCGTTGAAAGGATTCACTTAATCATGTCGCATAAAAATATCTATTCTGTTATCTCAGTATTGGCTGGAGCTGCAGCCCTTTTTCTTGCAAGCCACACTTCTGCGGGTGCGCAAACTTTGTCTCAAGGTTGGTATAAGGTTTGTAGCAAGCAGCATGATGTTGAAGTTTGTAATACAATGAATACTGTTGTATCAAACACTGGACAACCTTTGACGGCTTTTAATCTCGTTGAAATAAAAGGGAAACAAAACGAGAAACGTATAGGCATTCAAGTTCCTACAGGGCGTTTTTTGCCAGAAGGTGTTCATATTCAAATAGGAGATAACTTTTCTAAAAAAGTTCCTTATATTATCTGTAATGGGCCAAGTTGTATTGCCAATGATGTTTTAGATGATAAGCTTATCACGGCTATGAAAAGCGGTTCAAAAATGGTTGTAACCACAATTAATTTCCGTGGTGCTGCTAATCCTATTGAATTTTCTCTTAATGGATTTACCGCCGCATATACAGGTCCTGGTATGGAAGAAAAAGATTTCCAACAAGAACAAATAAAATTACAGCAAGCTATTCAATCAAACCAAAAAGAAATTGAAGACCGTATGCGGGCAGAGCAAGAAAAAGCTAAACAAAAGTAATCGATGTAAAAAACATTTTTAAAATCTTTTTTCTATGTTTAACTCTTAAAAACGCCACAAAATTTTGTGGCGTTTTTTTATGCTTAACTTTTAGAAAGAGTTCTCCGTTTCCACCAACCAGTACGCTCAGTTTTTGGAGCATCATCAGGTGTTGATGATATAACAACGGGATGAATAACTTTTTCCTCAATTTTGAAGGGAGTCTGTTCGACAGATTCCTCACTTACAGTTTTTTGCTCTGATGTTTTTTTTTCTGATATTGATTTTTTATATGTTCTACGTGGAGATTTTTTAGCAGCTGCAGGAGTTTTTTTCGCTATATCATGAGTCGATTCATCTGTTTCTTTTGTTTTAGCTTTATGTATTGAGTTAGCTGCAGGCTTCTTTTCCAAAGGTTTTAATGTTTCTACATTTTGGTTATTCTCAATGATTTGCTGATTTTCTTCTGTTTTTGAAGAACGTGTTTTACGTTTTTTAGGTTTTGCAACTGTATCAATTTTTAAAGTTTCATTTTGTTGTATGCTTAAGTGTTGTATATCATTTTTTTCTTCTTCAGATTGTATCGATTTAGCGGCTGGAGTATGACGTTTGTGATACGTTGTCTTAATTTCCTCCAAAGCCTGTTTAGCAAAATCGCCTACTGGTTCTGCATAAGGAATACGAGACTGATAAAAGCCATTATCTTGATTGCGACGCCCGCCACGACGTCCACGACGGCGTCCTCTACGACGAGAATCATTATTTAGCGTATTGTCTTTTTTATGAACGCTGGAAAGAGAATTATCATTAATCTCACCTTGGCGATTTTTATGCCGATGTTTTTGTTTCGTTTCACTCGGTGTTTTATCTTCGATAGATGCATTATCTGTTAAGATTGTCTCCTCAACGTCTTCCTCATTGTCATCTTGAAGTATCAATGGTTGCTGAGAAACCGCTTCTGCTATTGTGCCTTTAGAAATAATGAGATGTTGTGTCCCAATGCTATCATCTGCTTCAACACTAATATTAAGTTTAAAGCGTTCCTCTAGATTAACAAGAATATTGCGCTTGTTGTTTAATACATAAAGAGCTGTTGCGACAGGTGTGCGCACAATAATGTTATATTGTGAATTATGAAGAAGATATTCCTCAATTGAGCGCATGACATGTAAAGCAATTGATGATTCAGAACGGATATTTCCTGTACCAGAACAATGCGGGCAGGGTTGTGTTGTACTTTCTAAGACTGATACGCGAATACGTTGACGGCTCATTTCCAAAAGACCGAAATGCGAAATGTGGCCAACTTGAATACGAGCACGATCGCTTTTTAAGCAATCTTTTAATTTTTTTTCGACATGCCTTACATTACGCTCTTCAAGCATATCAATAAAATCAATTACAATCAAACCAGCAAGATCACGTAAGCGTAATTGACGCGCTATTTCTTCTGCAGCTTCAAGATTGGTTTGTAATGCTGTTTTTTCGACAGAGAGTTCTTTGGTAGAGCGACCAGAGTTTACATCAATAGCAACAAGTGCTTCTGTTTGATTAATAACAAGATAGCCACCGGATTTTAAAGAAACTTGCGGGTGCAACATTTTATCAAGCTGAATTTCGATATTGTTCCGTGCAAAAATAGGGATAGGATCACGATAAGGTTGCACAACTTTTGCATGACTTGGCATGAGCATACGCATAAAATCTTTCGCTTCACGATAGCCTTGATCACCCGAAACGAGAATTTCATTGATATTTTTATTGTAAAGATCCCTTATAGAGCGCTTGATGAGATTGCTTTCTTCATGCACAAGGCATGGTGCTGTAGATTTGAGTGTTAAAGTGCGAACAGTATCCCATAGCCGCGTGAGATATTCATAATCACGTTTAATCTCAGCTTTTGTTCTATTCGCTCCAGCAGTTCTTAGAATAACTCCCATCCCCTTGGGTACAGCTAATTCTTTTACAATCTCTTTAAGACGCTTACGATCTTGTATATTTGTAATTTTTCGTGAAATACCGCCGCCACGTGCTGTATTAGGCATTAAAACAGAATAACGACCTGCTAAGGATAAATATGTTGTGAGTGCAGCACCTTTATTACCACGTTCTTCCTTAATGACTTGCACCAGCAAAATTTGACGTCGTTTAATCACTTCTTGAATTTTATATTGACGTCCTTGTTTTCGTTGATAGGTAGGAAGTTCTTCTCGTACATCCTCTGCACCAACCATTTCGATATCATCATGAGAAACACTTTCATCAAACGTTTCTTCTGTATCATCAAGTGTTATTGTTTCAGATATCATGGCATTTTCAACATTCGTTGCCATAGTACTGTTACGCTGATCTTTTTTTGTTTTTCTGGAGCGTTTTTTATTTGTGTTTGTTTCTTCAGGAAGATTATCTGCATAATTCTCTCCTAAAGCAGCTTTTTCTTCTTCTTCAAGAAGAGCAAGACGATCAGCAAGAGGAATTTGATAATAATCAGGATGAATTTCAGAAAACGTCAAAAAACCATGACGGTTGCCACCATATTCAACAAAAGCAGCTTGGAGAGACGGCTCTACACGCGTAATACGTGCGAGATAAATATTTCCTTTAAGTTGCTTTTTATGTTCTGATTCAAAATCAAGTTCTTCAATTTTGTTGCCGTGAACAACAACAACACGTGTTTCCTCCGGATGGGAGGCATCTATAAGCATTTTGTTTGACATAAGTTAAAATCCTAAAGGCGACACGCACAACTATATTAGCACGAACAGCATAACTGTTTGCAAACATAAGAAGCTGTCTGCCATAAAAGGGAGGGACCGGAAAAACAGAACGGAATACTACGTGTAAATGCGTGATTGCATTTACATCATTTTTAATCATCTTCTCCGTTTGTTTTGTATGACTCATAATTTTGTAAGTCTCCGATAAAACAATCTTTAAAATAGTTCGGATATCCGAACCCGCGAATCTTAAATAACGCAATTCCAGCTTTTATGACATAAAAGAATTTTCATCCACAAAAAGCCTAAATGTATAATAGCGACAATTTTTTTAAAGACAACTTAATATGGACTACAGATAATTTAGATGATTACTATCGGCTAGAAAGCGTAAATGCTCTTTTATGTTGATATCATAGTTTTGGCAAGCAACAATTAAATAGGTACTATGATAATATCTTTATTGCCTTAATCTAGCTTTGTAATTATTTAAAATAGGTGAGTTCATTATTTGTTGGAAAATATGAGGTAAATTTGATTCTTGCTTTTATAAAATTGAGATTAGTTATAATTAATTTAGAATATAGAGTACTTTGCTGATGATTAGAGGGGGCTTTATCAAAAAACTGAAAGCATTTTATTGGAATATTATTTGGTATGTACCATGCTATTTATTGTTTTTTTTAATACTCCAAACAAATATTCAAGCTGCTAATACCCTAAAACTTATCAATTTACGAACCATTGGTGATAGTACACACACGCGTATTGTTGCACTTTTTAATGCTGAACCAAATGTTCGGTTGCAGATTTTGGACAAGCCTGCGCGTTTGATTATCAATTTGCCTGTCGTTGATTTTTCAGCACAAAATAGGTCTTTAAAGAAGCAGAATACAATATCGAAGATGTTATCAGATGTGCGTTATGGTTTTTCTGATACACGAACTTCACGCATTATTTTAACAAGTAAAACTGTTTTTGTTGTTGAAAAAACTGTAGTACAAAAATTGGACAATGGTTTATGGCAACTGCTTGTTGATATTAGTAAAAGCACACAAGAAAAATTTGATAACAGCTTGAAACAGCAGGCAAAAGATAATCATAAAACAAAAACACTGCTAAGTTCAAAGCGTAACTTTCGCGTTGTTCTTGATCCTGGTCATGGTGGAATTGACGGTGGTGCACGGGGTGTTACTGGAATTTTAGAAAAAAACATAACGCTCGCTTTTGCACGCGCATTGCGAGATGAATTAAAAAAGGACACTCATATCACTGTTGCGTTAACACGTGATTCTGATGTTTTTTTAAGATTGAACGAAAGAGTCAAAAAAGCGCAGGAATTTGATGCTGATCTTTTCATATCTATTCATGCAGACACCATTAATATGCATTCGCTTCGTGGAGCTACAGTCTATACCATATCAGAGAAGGCTTCTGATGCAATCGCAAAATCCTTAGCTGAAAGTGAAAATAAAGTTGATTTGCTTGATGGATTGCCTGCAGAAGAATCTCTTGAAATTACCGACATTTTAATTGATCTTACACGACGTGAAACCCATGCATTTTCAGTTAATTTTGCTGATCGTGTTGTTTTAAATTTGTCAAAAAGTAATATCAATCTGATAAATAACCCTCATCGATATGCCAATTTTCAAGTTTTAAAAGCTCCAGATGTACCTTCTGTGTTAATAGAGATAGGTTATTTATCAAATAAAGAGGATGAGAAATTGTTAAACAATCCTCAATGGAGAAAACAAATAGCTGCTTCTATCACTCATTCCATTCGTCAGTTTGCCGAATATAGGCAGAAAGTTATGCAGCCTCTTTAAATTTGTAACGAAATAGAGTAGTAATGTGCATTTATAAGTAAAAGGTAGAAGATATTTTCTTTATCTCAAATTTAGTGATGACACTCGTTATGTGCTGGTGAGAGCGTGTGTTTTTTGATCAATTCTAAAGAAAGTGATAACCGTTTTGATGATGATTTTTTTAAGATATCTTCTTAGTTTTGTTATTACAATTGGGGTTGGAAGAGCAGCGATACAAGGAGCAATAGCAAAGGAGCAAACAAACGCACTCCCTGATTATGAAGTTCTTTCGCTTTATGAACCAGCTGTGATGACTCGTGTTCATGCTTCTGATGGTAGACTTATGGCGGAATTTGCGACGAAACATCGCCTCTATTTACCAATTCAGTCAATACCAAAACTCCTGAAAGATGCTTTTATTTCAGCTGAAGATAAAAATTTTTATCGTCATTTTGGTTTAGATCCTGAAGGACTTTCTAGAGCCTTGATCAATAATATCCGTAATATTGGTTCTGGAAAACGTCCAGAGGGAGCATCAACTATTACGCAACAAGTCGCTAAAAACTTTCTTTTAAGTTCAGACGCAACGTTGGAACGTAAGTTTAAAGAAGCTATTTTAGCTATGCGTATTGAGAAGACTTATTCAAAAGATCATATTCTTGAACTTTATCTCAACGAAATTTATCTTGGTCGTAGTACTTATGGTATCGCAGCAGCATCTTTAACCTATTTTAATAAATCCGTTAATGAGCTTACTTTAGAGCAATGCGCTTATTTGGCTTCTCTTCCGAAAGGACCAGCAAATTATGATCCTTTCAAAAATGCACAACGCGCTATTAGTCGACGTAATTGGGTGATCGACCGGATGGTTGCCAATGGATATGTAACGCGTGAACAAGGTGAAAGAGCTAAGAAAAAGCCTTTAGGCGTGACCGTGCGTGGTAGCGATAGCTATGTTTTTGCTGCTGACTATTTTACAGAAGAAGTACGTCGTCGTTTAATGCGTCGATATGGAGCGAAAACACTTTATGAAGGTGGACTTTCCATTCGTACAACACTTGATCCTCATCTGCAACTTATTGCTCGGCGTGCTTTGCACAATGGATTAATTAAATTTGATCATTCGCAAGGATGGCGTGGGGCTTATAAACATCTTGATAAAAGTGATGATTGGGGCACAGAGCTTGCAAATATTACAGGATTGAGTGATGTTCCTGAATGGCGTTTAGCTATTGTTCTTTCTACTAATGCTAATAAAATAGAGATTGGTTTGCAACCACAACGCGAGGCTTCAGGCTTATTGTCAACAAAGCGGGAAATAGCACTTTTATCTGAAGCTGATTCGAAGTGGGCATTAAGTGTTGTTAGAGAAAATGGCACTCGAAAAACTGTTCGGGATTTATCTCATGTTCTGCAAGTTGGAGATGTTGTCTTTGTCGAAAAAGCATCAAATACAGATAATATTTACCACTTACAACAAATTCCAAAGGTTGAAGGTGCAATTGTTGCTATGGAGCCTCATACTGGACGTGTTCTTGCTATGGTAGGAGGATTTTCTTTTGCAGCTTCTGAATTTAATCGTGCAACACAAGCCTATCGTCAGCCCGGTTCTGCTTTCAAACCTTTTGTCTATGCAGCGGCACTTGATAATGGATATACACCAGCATCGGTTGTTTTAGATGGTCCCATTGAAATTCGTCAATATAATGGTGAGGTTTGGCAACCTAAAAATTATGGTGGTACATTCGCAGGACCTTCAACGCTGCGTTATGGCATTGAACATTCTCGCAACCTTATGACAATACGGCTTGCCTATGATATGGGAATGCCTCTTGTCGCTGAATATGCAGAACGTTTTGGTATTGTAGATAAGTTGCAACCTTATCTCCCCATGGCCCTAGGAGCTGGTGAAACAACAGTTTTAAGAATGGTTACAGCTTATTCAGTTATTGCCAATGGAGGACGCTCTATTCATCCCTCTCTGATAGACAGAATTCAAGATCGTTATGGGAAAACAATTTACCGCCATGATGATCGTATTTGTGAAAATTGTAATGCTCAGTCGTGGGATAATCAAAGTGAACCTACATTGATTGATGAGCGAGACCAAGTTCTTGATCCTATGACGGCTTATCAAATTACATCAATGATGGAAGGGGTTGTTCGGCGTGGTACAGCTGCACGCTTGCAATATCTTAATCGACATATCGCTGCAAAAACAGGAACAACAAATGATTCTAAAGACGTATGGTTTATGGGGTTTACCCCTGATCTTGTTGTTGGTATTTTCATTGGTTACGATCAACCAGCACCATTAGGATATAAAGGGACGGGAAGTTCATTGGCGGCGCCTATTTTTGGTGAATTTATGGCAACGGCTTTGAAAGGAAAACCAGATGTGCCATTTAAAATGCCAGAAGGGATGATTTTAATGCCAATTAATCGTAAGACAGGTATGCTTGCCGAGGCTGGAGACCATGATGTTATTATAGAAGCATTTAAACCAGGAACTGGACCTGCTGATATATATCAAGTAATTGGTAGTACAAATTCTTTTCAAGAAGGGATTCCTGCAGCAACAACTTCTCCACAAGTCAACAAAGCTCTTGAAAGTGGTGCAGATGGATTGTATTGATTAAAAAAATTCTCTTGTCATATGACTGACAACAGATGAAAGGCATTTTTGTCTATTTTTTTTGTAATATAGCTATAGTAAAGAGGTTAGTAAGGCTATGCTATCCCCTTAACTACGATCATTCAATTTGTATAAAATGTTAAAAAACGGAATGAAAGAGATTGTTAAAAAATAAAAACTACGGTGTTAAATTATGCGAGCAGAAATAGAAGAATTAGTCGATGAAATTCAAAAGGCAATTAAATTGCTAAGGGGGCATCTTTGACTGGGATCAGTCACTAAAACGTCTCGAATATCTTAATCAAAAGGCAGAGGATCCAACACTTTGGGATAATGCGCAACAAGCCCAAGATATGATGCGTGAACGTCAGCGTCTTGACGATTCGATCAGTGGTATTTTGTCATTTACAAAAATACTCGAAGAGTGTCTCGAATTAATCGAGATGGGTGAAGAAGAAAGTGATATTGAAATTATCACTGAAGCGGAGAATTCAATACGTAATCTTAAAAACGAGATAGATAAGAGACAAATAGATGTGCTTCTTTCAGGAGAAGCAGATCAAAATGATACTTATTTAGAAGTTCATGCTGGAGCAGGAGGAACGGAAAGCCAAGATTGGGCTTCTATGCTATTACGCATGTATACGCGCTGGGCTGAACAACATAAAATGAAAGTTGATCTACTAGAAATTCACGATGGAGAAGAAGCGGGAATTAAATCAGCGACTATCCTCGTAAAAGGGCATAATGCTTATGGTATGTTGAAAACAGAATCAGGTGTTCATCGTTTGGTACGCATTTCACCGTTTGATTCAAATGCAAAGCGCCATACTTCTTTCGCAAGTATTTGGGTTTATCCAGTCATTGATGATAATATTGAAGTTGATGTATCAGAGGCCGATGTTCGTATTGATACATATCGTGCATCAGGAGCTGGAGGACAACATGTCAATACGACAGATTCTGCAGTGCGCATTACACATATAAAAACGGGTATTGTTGTCCAGTGTCAAACGGAACGTTCTCAGCATAAAAATCGAGCAACTGCGTGGTCTATGTTACGTGCAAGACTTTATGAAGAAGAGCTCAAAAAAAGAGAAGAAGAAGCAAATGCTATTGAATCTTCTAAAACAGAAATCGGGTGGGGGCATCAGATTAGATCTTATGTTCTTCAACCCTATCAACTTGTCAAAGATTTACGCACAGGTGTTGAAAACACCGATCCACAATCTGTACTCAATGGAAATTTAGACGCATTTATAGAAGCAACACTCGCTCAACGCATTTATGGAAGAGCCCAAGAAATTGAAGAGATTAATTAGCTAAATATAATATTTTTCAAAAAATTACAAATCTCTTTCTTGGCTTATCATTTTCAGCTTTTCGATCTCAATTCACTAAAGCCAATAGATGAAAAAATTCACTTCTTATAGGTGCTTGAATAACAAAGCTTACAAACCATCATGATGTAAAAGTGCAGCGGCTGCTAACACCTCATCCGCATGTCCAGGTACGCTAACTTTGCGCCATTCTTCTACTACTTTTCCAGTTTCATCAATCAAAAAAGTACTTCGTTCAACGCCCATATATTTTCGCCCATACATGCTTTTTTCGACCCAAACACCATAAGCCTCAAGCGTCGTTTTTTCTTCATCAGAAACAAGGATGATATCAAGCTCATGTTTTATTTTAAATTTATCATGTTTTTTAACATTATCTGGAGACATTCCGATAATAATAACTCCAATTTCATCAAATTTTGCTTTCAATCGCGTAAAGTCAATCGCTTCACTCGTGCACCCACTCGTATCATCCTTTGGATAAAAATATAAAACGACAACTTTTCCCTGAAGGTCAGAAAGACATAATTTTTTTCCACCATCGCATGGTAAATTAAAATCAGGAGCAAGAGTGCCTTTTATTGGTCTTGTCATTGTGTTGCTCTTTCTTTTCTGTACATTAAGTATAAAGCATGAGAATACATAAAAGAAGTAAAGACTGAATTCTACAGAATTCTTATTCTATCATAAGGATGAAATTGAGAAAAGGAGAGAAAAATTATAAATGGATCATAGTGTTTTTATTAAAACATGTTTTTTCTTACCAAAAGAAAGTTTAATTATTCCTTCTGCGTTGCTGTCTTCTTCAATAATAAGATGCGTTTCATCCTCAATGATTTGATCATTGACACGGACCCCTCCACCTTGAACATGTCGGCGTGCCTCACTGTTAGATTTGGCGAGGCCTGCTTTTACTAAAAGAGTTAGCAATCCAACACCTTTTTTTAATTGTGTAGCATTAATTTGAACAGTTGGAAGATTTGTTCCAAGTGTTTTTTCTTCAAAAGTTTTACGAGCCGTTTCGGCGGCTTCATCAGCAACATTGCGCCCATGCAACATTGCTGTAATTTCTGTTGCAAGAATTTTCTTTGCTTCGTTAATTTCAGTTCCTTGTAAAGCAGACAGCTTAAGAATCTCATCCATTGGCAAAGTCGTATAAAGCTTTAAAAATCTTGTAACATCAGCATCTTCTGTATTGCGCCAATATTGCCAAAATTGATAAGGTGAAAGCATATCTGTATTAAGCCATACTGCACCATTCAATGTCTTACCCATTTTAGCACCGGAAGAAGTTGTCAATAATGGTGAAGTTAATGCATATAACTGTGCTGTCCCTAGACGATGCCCTAATTCAATACCGTTGATAATATTACCCCATTGATCAGAACCACCCATTTGCATACGCAATCCATAACGCTTATGAAGTTCAACGAAATCATAAGCTTGTAAGATCATATAATTAAATTCAAGGAATGATAAAGAATGTTCGCGTTCAAGTCTTAATCTGACAGAATCAAATGATAACATACGGTTAACAGAAAAATGTTTTCCTACATCACGTAAAAATTCTAAATAATTCAAATTGCATAACCACTCAGCATTGTTAACAATGCATGCATCAGTTTTACTATCACCAAATGTCAAATAGTTAGCGAATACTTTTTTAATACCTATGATGTTTGCAGCAATATCATCTTGTGTAAGAAGTCGCCGTGCCTCATCTTTGAAGGAAGGATCACCGATTAGTCCTGTTCCTCCCCCCATTAAAGCAATGGGACGATGACCGGTTTTTTGCAACCAATAAAGCATCATAATTTGCAGAAGGCTTCCGGCATGTAAACTTGATGCTGTAGGATCAAATCCAGTATAGGCACTGACAACTTCTTTTGAAAAAAGATTATCCAAACCTCTTTCATCCGAAATTTGGTGGATAAAACCACGTTCGTTCATAATATGTAAAAATTCAGATTTAAAGGTAGGCACGTACTTTATTTCCTAATTTAATATTGTATTCGTTTATATCATGAAATTGCTAATGTGGTCTCTCTACCACACATGATGCAAACCTCACAAGAGAATCAGAAATATTAATAATAAAAACAAATACCTTCTTGCTATATACTTTAGGAAAACATTCTTTTTATTGAAAGAAAAGGCATTGTTTTTTATTTTAAAACTCAAGCGGATGTAAGAGAGCTAGAAGATAATGCGAAAAACAAAATCCCTCTTTGATTATCAGAATGAATTTTTTATATTTTTAGTGTTCTAAGTAAGGGACAACATTTCAGGGGGAGGAGCGAGAAATTCACCCGTAATATGATCATCCAAATATTGAGCGCATCGTTCAATAAGTTCTTTATTGCATCCACTAAAAAAGTGGTTAGCACCTTCTAAGGTTTCTTGTGTAATGGTGATACCTTTTTGTGTCTTTAGTTTATCTACAAGAGTTTGAATATCTTTTGGGGGAGCAACTTTATCGATATCGCCATGAATGATAAGCCCAGAGGAAGGGCAGGGAGCAAGAAATGAAAAATCATAAACATTAGGTTGAGGAGCAACGGATATAAACCCCTCAATTTCTGGTCGGCGCATTAAAAGCTGCATACCAATCCAAGCACCAAATGAATATCCAGCTACCCAACAGTTTTTAGAATCAGGATGCTGTGTTTGCACCCAATCGAGAGCAGCAGCAGCGTCTGAAAGTTCTCCTATTCCATAATCAAATTCGCCTTGGCTGCGGCCAATACCACGAAAATTAAAACGTAATGTAGTAAAGCCACGTTGTTGGAACATATAGAAGAGATCATAAACAATTCTATTGTTCATTGTGCCACCAAATTGGGGATGAGGATGTAAAATAATAGCAATTGGTGCATTTCTTTGTTGTGAAGGTTGATAACGTCCTTCAAGTCGACCTGCGGGACCATTAAAAATAATTTCTGGCATTAAATGCTCCTTAAATGCTATAAAGGCTCTTATTGACCTTAATCGACTTTTACCATAGAATCTCTATTTAATTACTAGATATTCTTTTTTAAGTGCATTTTTCAAGAAAATTGCACTATTTTTTTAAATCAATTCATAAGATTAATGGTTGCGATGTAAAATGGTTGTAAGACGCCGATATTTTGATCACAATGCGACAACACCGCTCAAGAAAATTGCACGGGTGGCATTATTAGAATCTCTAGAGATATTTGGTAATCCATCATCCGTTCATGCGGAAGGGCGTGCTGCTAAAGCCTTATTGGGAAAAGCGCGCCGACAAATCGCTGAAAGCCTTAATACACATTCAGACCACGTTGTATTTACATCTGGTGCGACTGAAGCAGCGATGACTTTATTGACACCTTTTTATAGTATGGGAAGCTCTAAAGTTCAATTTTCTCATCTATATCTTGGAGCTACTGAACACCCATCTCTTGCAGAAGGAGGACGTTTTTCTAAAGAATTCATCAGTACAGTTTCTGTTGATCAAGATGGTCTTATTCAACAAGATAAATTAATTTCTCTCTTAACTGTTCACGACAACACGAAAGGTCTTCCTCTTGTTGCCATTCAAGCTGCCAATGGTGAAACCGGTGTTATTCAACCAATAGAAGAAATAGCCGCTATTGTTCACAGTTTTGGAGGCATTCTTATTGTTGATTTGACACAATACGTAGACAAAAATTTTGTTGATATTCATCAAATGGGAGGGGATTTTTTCATACTGTCTGCGCATAAAATTGGTGGACCTAAAGGAATCGGAGCTTTTGTTTCATGTGGAAATCTTTTGATGCCATATCCTCTTATTATAGGAGGAGGGCAAGAGAAAGGTTCGCGTGGAGGAACTGAAGCCCTGCCGCTTATCGCAGCTTTTGGGGCAGCAATAACTGATTGTTTTACTCAAGAAGAGAGAGAACAGTTAATATATTTACGCAATAAATTAGAAGATGGAATACAGACAATATCTAATGATGTTGAAATTTTTGGTAAAAGAGTTCAACGTTTGCCAAACACAACTTATTTCACGGTGCGTGATATAAAAGCTGAAACTATGCAAATTGGTTTTGATTTAGCAGGATTTTCTGTATCAGCAGGTTCTGCTTGTTCTTCAGGAAAAGTAAAGCAAAGCAAGGTCTTGACAGCAATGGGGCATCATGTTCCTAATGGAGCGATACGCATTTCAATAGGACAGAGCACAACATCCCAAGATGTTGATGATTTTTTATTGTTTTTTTCTCAATTTATCAGTAAGAGGAAGAGGTAGAATTTAATCATTTACATTTAACGCTTCTAAATTAAAATTATTTTGAAAATTAAGTAAGCTTTTAAGCTTGATTGAAATTTTTCCACTTTCCATATAACCTAGAAAACGAATTGCTTACTTCAATTCTATGAAAAAACAAGACTTTTAGTTACCGGTTCTTGATGCCAAAAAATGGAGAAAGTTTATGTCGCCGGCAGTACAAGAAACAATACGCCAAGTACGGGAAATAGATGTTGATCAATATAAATATGGGTTTGAAACCAATATTGAAACAGATAAAGCCCCAAAAGGTTTAAACGAAGATATTATCAGATTTATTTCTGCTAAAAAACATGAACCTGAATGGATGCTGACATGGCGTTTGCAAGCTTTTCGTCGTTGGTTAACAATGCAAGAGCCTAATTGGGCGCGCATTAAATACCCCAAAATTGATTTTCAAGAGCTCTATTATTACGCTGCTCCTAAGAATCATACAGGACCAAAGTCTTTAGAGGAAGTGGATCCTGAGTTGTTGGCAACTTATGAAAAACTTGGTATTCCTCTCAAAGAACAAGAAATTTTGGCAGGGGTAAGAAAACAGTCTGATCCTTCTACTTTTGATGATAATATTTATGCATCAGGACAGGTCGCTGTCGATGCAGTCTTTGACTCTGTTTCTGTTGTAACAACATTTAAAAAAGAGTTGGCACGTGCTGGTGTTATTTTTTGTTCTATTTCAGAAGCAATTACTGAACATTCCGCTCTTATTAAGGAATATTTAGGAACCGTTGTGCCTGTCGGTGATAATTATTACGCTGCTTTAAATGCAGCTGTTTTTACAGATGGTTCATTTGTTTATATTCCTAAAGGCGTTCGTTGTCCTATGGAGCTTTCAACCTATTTTAGAATTAATGAACGCAATACAGGGCAGTTTGAACGAACATTAATTATTGCTGATGAAGATTCTTATGTTTCTTATCTTGAAGGGTGTACAGCCCCCCAACGTGATGAAAACCAACTTCATGCTGCTGTTGTTGAGCTTATTGCTCTTAAAAATGCAGAAATTAAATATTCTACAGTACAAAATTGGTATCCCGGTGATAAAGATGGTAAGGGCGGTATTTATAATTTTGTAACAAAACGTGGAGATTGCCGAGGCGATAACGCTAAAATTTCATGGACACAAGTTGAAACGGGTTCTGCAATTACTTGGAAATACCCATCTTGCTTACTCCGTGGCGACAACTCGCGTGGAGAGTTTTATTCTATTGCCGTTGCAAATGGCTATCAGCAAATTGATTCTGGTACAAAAATGATTCATTTGGGAAAAAATACATCAAGCCGTATTGTTTCTAAAGGTATTTCTGCTGGTTTTTCAAATAACACTTATCGGGGGCAGGTTACAGCACAGAGAAAGGCGCAGAATGCACGCAACTTTACGCAATGTGATAGTTTATTAATTGGGAATGATTGTGGTGCTCATACAGTCCCCTATATTGAAGCAAAGAATGCGACAGCTCAATTTGAACATGAAGCAACGACATCAAAAATTTCTGATGATCAGCTTTTCTATGTTATGCAACGAGGGATTCCTGAAGAGGAAGCTATCGCATTAATTGTGAATGGTTTTGTCAAAGAAGTCATTCAAAAACTTCCAATGGAATTTGCTGTTGAAGCACAAAAACTTATTGGTATCAGCCTTGAAGGTAGTGTGGGATAATTATTAAATAAAGAGCACACTTGATATAAAATAGCCAGAACAGGATTACATTATGTTGGAGATAAAAAATTTGCGTGCTCGTATTGTTGGGACCGATACAGAAGTTATTCGTGGTTTAAATTTGACCGTTCAAGATGGTGAAGTTGCGGCTATTATGGGACAAAATGGAGCTGGAAAATCAACTTTATCTTATTTACTTGCTGGTCGTGATGATTATGAAGTGATAGAAGGTGATATTCTTTATAATGGACAATCACTTTTAGAAATGGATCCAGCAGAACGTGCTACCTATGGTGTTTTTCTTGCGTTTCAATATCCAATGGAAATTCCTGGAGTAGCAACGATGGAATTTTTAAAAGTTGCAATGAATTCTCAACGTAAAGCGCGTGGTAATGAAGAACTTAAAATTCCTGAGTTTATAAAATATGTTAAGGAGATTTCTTCAAAACTTGAAATAGATATGGACATGTTAAAACGTCCATTAAATGTAGGTTTTTCAGGTGGAGAAAAAAAACGTGCTGAAATTTTACAAATGGCGCTTCTTGAACCTAAGCTTTGCATTTTAGATGAAACAGATTCCGGTTTAGATATTGATGCGTTAAAAATTGTTGCAGATGGTGTTAATAAACTTCGGGATTCAAAGCGTTCATTTTTAGTTATTACCCATTACCAACGCCTACTTAATTATATTATTCCTGATACGGTACATGTTCTTTATAAAGGACGAATTATTAAAAGTGGAGACAAATCATTAGCGCTTTATTTAGAACAAAATGGATATGCTGATCTCATTAGTGAAGCGGCTTAAGGTCATCAAATATGAAAGCACAGCAAAAGTTGTTACCAGTTGAAAAAGATATACTCAATAATTTCAACCAATGTATAAGCAATTTACCTGGCGATAGAGCTATACAGGCAGTTCGCAAAAAAGCTATTGAACTGTTTCAAAAAAAACAACTTCCTTCACGTAAAATTGAAAGTTGGCATTATACGAATTTGCGCACGTTATTGAAATCTGTTAGTCATTTTTCAGAAACAAACAATGAGGAATTCGTTGAATCATTACTTTCACAAAGTGCTATTTTTTCCATTTTTAATGGAAAAACAGTTACACAATCGAAGATAACAAATATTACAGTAAAACGTCTTGCAGATGCATTAAAAGAAAATTCTATAAAAATAGATCACATTATTTCTGATGAAGATTTTATTGGACAATTAAATACAGCTTTTGTTACCGATGGTTGGCTTTTTCATATTCCTGAAAATACAAAATTAAATGTTCCTATTGAATTACAGTATATTCAAATGGGAGGACAATCTCATGTTTTTTCAGAGATAAAGATTGAGAAAAACTGTCAAGCTGTATTTGTTGAACATCAGATTGGGAATGATAAAGAGGCCTTCGCCAGTTCGATATCTTCCTTAGATGTGTCCGCATATAGTGATGTTACATGGATTATTATTTGCGATCGCAGTTTTAATTCTACGCAGTTTAGCCGATTTCGCACCCTTCTTGGTCAAGGAGCAAAACTCTCGCTTTATATAATTAATATAGGCAGTCAACTTAATCGTCAGGAAATTGATATTGAGTTACAAGAAGAAGAATCTAACTTTCAATTGCGAGTTATAAATTTGTTATCAGGACAAACGCATAGCGACCTCACGATGACTGTTCGTCACATTGAAGAAAAATCAACCTCAACCGAAATTATACGCAATGTTGTCACGGATAAGGCAGTCGGTGTTTTTCAAGGAACAATACGTGTTGCTCAAAAAGCTCAAAAAACAGATGCACGCATGGCTTGTAATAGCCTCATACTTTCAGATACTGCCGAATTTAATGCAAAGCCTGAACTAGAAATTTTTGCTGATGATGTTGCATGTGGTCACGGTGCGACAGTTGCCAATATTAACCATAATCATCTTTTTTATCTCATGGCGCGCGGTATTCCTTTTAAAACTGCTCGCGGACTTTTAATTAAAGGATTTGTCTTTGAACTTATTGAAGACATCAAACAAGATGATATTCAAGCTATTTTGAAAAATATTATTAGCAGATGGTTAGAAAAAAATGTTTAAGGGAAATAAATGGAAAATGACGGACAGACATTAAGTTATGATGTAGAAAAAATTCGGCGTGATTTTCCTCTTTTACAGCAGAGTGTTTATGGAAAACGATTAGTCTATCTCGATAATGGCGCCTCTGCTCAAAAACCACAATCAGTGCTTAATGCTATGAATAATTTCTATCAATGCAACTATGCTAATGTGCATAGGGGAATATATTTTTTAGCAAATGCGGCAACACAATCTTATGAAAATGCTCGTGAAACGGTTCGTGCATTTTTAAATGCTCAAACTGTTGAAGAAATTATTTTTATGAAAAATGCAACAGAGGCCATTAATGCTGTTGCTTATGGTTGGGGTATGTCCAAATTAAAGGAAGGTGATGAAGTCGTTCTCACTATTATGGAACATCATTCAAATATTATTCCTTGGCATTTCCTTCGTGAACAAAAGGGTATTAAGCTCACTTTTGTTCCGATTGATGAAAATGGTATTTTACATATTGAGGATTTGCAAAAAGTTTTAAGTGAACGAACAAAACTGATTGCTATTACGCACATGTCCAATATATTAGGAACTATTCCTCCTGTTAAAGAGATTGTTCAGCTAGCACATCAAAATGCCATTCCAGTTCTTGTTGATGGTTCTCAAGGTGCTGTACATTTAACAGTTGACGTGCAAAATCTTGATTGTGATTGGTATGTTTTTACGGGTCATAAGCTTTATGGTCCTACAGGTGTTGGTGTTCTTTATGGTAAAAAACATCGGCTAGAGGAAATGCGTCCTTTTCAAGGAGGAGGGGAGATGGTCGAGGATGTAACACCTGATAAGGTTTCTTATAATGCTCTCCCCTATCGCTTTGAAGCGGGAACGCCTCCCATAGTTCAAGCTATTGGATTGGCTGCAGCCATTGATTATATGCAAAAAAAGGGTAGAAATGCTATTCATGTCCATGAAACAGCACTGTTAGCTTATGCACATGAAAGGCTTGAAACGGTTAAGTCATTGCGTATTTACGGACGTTCTCCTCATAAAGGAGCTATTGTATCTTTTGAGATGGAAGGTATCCACGCACATGATATTGCTATGTTTATTGATAGAAAAGGAGTTGCTATACGTGCGGGAACACATTGTGCACAGCCTTTATTACAACGCTTTGGTTTAACATCTATTTGTCGTGCATCATTTGCTATGTATAATACCCACGAAGATATTGACCAATTAGTAGAAGCATTAGAAAAAGCAAGGACGTTTTTTAATGGCTAAAACAATTGAAGAGCATCATTCTACAGGACCTGTTGAATCTGTAAGTGAAAATGGAAAATCTTATATATCAGCCATTCCAGCAGATGAAATTGATCGTATGACGAATGATATTATTTCTGCTCTCAAAACAGTTTATGATCCAGAGATTCCTGCTGATATTTATGAGCTAGGATTAATTTATCGTATTGATATTGAAGATGATCGTTCAGTAAAAATTGAAATGACACTCACGGCACCGGGATGTCCCGTCGCCGGTGAAATGCCTAGTTGGGTAGAAAATGCTGTAAGCGCAGTTGAAGGTGTTTCGCATGTTGAAGTCTCCATGACTTTTGATCCCCCATGGACGCCTGATTGTATGTCAGAAGAAGCACAAATTGCTGTCGGATGGTACTAAGATATTGTTAAACAACTCTAATTTAGCCATTCATGAATAAGGTGTTTACTTTTCGCAAGCGTTTAAATTTAAGGACGATCATATGAGTTATAATAAACAAAAATTGGAACTCACTTGGATTGGAAAAGAGAAACGCCCAAAACTAGAACCTCGTATTTTATTAGAAGATCTTGAAAAATCTTACCACGCTCCACATCAAGTATCTTCTCAAGATATTTTTGATAATAAACTTATCTTTGGTGATAATTTACTTGCGCTCAAAGCGCTTGAACAAGCATATACAGGTAAGGTGAAATGTATCTATATTGACCCACCTTATAATACGGGCAATGCATTCGAACATTATGAAGACGGTTTAGAACATTCCATATGGCTAAGCCTTATGAGAGATAGATTAGAATTGTTACATCGTTTGCTTGCAGATGATGGAAGTATTTGGATATCCATTGACGACGATGAACAAGCTTATCTTAAAGTTATGATGGACGAAATTTTTGGTCGAAAAAATTTTGTAAATAATGTCATTTGGCAAAAGAAATATGCTCCACAAAATGATACAAAATGGCTTTCAGATAACCATGATTTTGTAATGGTTTATGCCAAAGATAAAACTATTTGGCGTCCTAATTTGCTTCCTCGTTCAGCTGATATGGATGCACGCTATAAAAATCCTGATAATGATCCTCGTGGATTATGGCAATCAGATAATTTATCTGCGAAAAGAGTAACACCTAAAGATATTTATGAAATCATTACGCCTTCTGGGCGTAAGGTGATGCCTCCAGCTGGAGCGAGTTGGCGCGTTAGTAAACAAAAATTTGTTAAGCTACTAGAAGATAATCGTATATGGTTTGGGTCAGATAATGGCGGAGTACCACGTATTAAACGTTTTTTATCAGAGGTGAAAAATGGTATGGTTTCAATGACTATTTGGCTCTATACAGAAGTTGGACACAATCAAGATGCTAAAAAAGAAGTCAAGGTCTTTAATTCTGATAATGTATTTGCAACCCCAAAACCTGAACGTCTTATCGAACGCATTATTCAACTTGCCTCCAATCCTGGTGATCTTGTACTGGACTCCTTTGCCGGTTCTGGTACCACTGGAGCGGTTGCTCACAAAATGGGCCGTCAGTGGATTATGATTGAACTTGGGGAACATTGTCATACGCATATTATTCCTCGTTTAAAACAAGTGATTGATGGCACTGATCAAGGTGGCATTTCTAAAAATGTAAATTGGCAAGGTGGTGGAGGATTCCGCTATTATCGTCTTGCACCTTCTTTGTTGCAAAAAGATCCATGGGGACAGTGGATTATTAGTCGTGAATATAATGCTGCTATGCTTTCAGAAGCTATGTGCAAACATATGGGATTTATCTATGCCCCCGATGAAAACCATTATTGGATGCAAGGATACTCAACCGAAACGGATTATATTTATGTTACAACCAATGCAATGACACATGAACAACTACGCGTTATCAGTGAAGAAGTTGGTCCTCATCGTACTTTACTTATTTGTTGTGCAGCTTTTGATACGAAACCAGAATCTTTTGAGAATCTCACGCTTACAAAAATACCCCGTGCCGTATTAGAAAAGTGTGAATGGGGGAGGGATGATTACAGTCTAAATGTAGCAAATCTTGAACCAATGGTGGTAGTGAAAAAAACTCAAAAAGATAAAGATATTGCACAAGTAGAATTAGATCTATTCGGATAAATAGAAAAAGCGGAGTTTTTCATGAACACTATTGAAAAAAGGATTTCTGCTCGCTTGTCATTGCGTTATCCTCAACAGGAAGCTTTAAATATTTTAGTGAAAATCCTAGACAATATTGAACTTTCTAAAAACACTGATTTAGTTGCAAATTTAGAAGGGATAAAAAAACTCTATCCTTCTATACAAGATTTTGAACGCGATTTTCCTTCTTTTTGTTTTGCTTTGGCGACCGGAGTTGGGAAAACACGTTTGATGGGCGCTTTCATTAGCTATCTTTATTTAACAGGCCACAGTCGCCACTTTTTTATATTGGCGCCTAATTTGACTATTTATGAAAAGTTAAAACAGGATTTCAGTCCTCAAAGTCCCAAATATGTATTCACTGGAATGAATGAGTTTATTGCAAATAGACCGGTCATTATTACCGGGGATGATTATGAAAGTGGTAAAGGAATTCACTCTACTGAACCAAAATTTTATGGACAAAAGCGTTTGTTTGAGGATGGGGATACAATTTTCATCAATATTTTTAATATTTCCAAAATTAACACAACCGATCATAAAAAAGGAACTGCAAAATCAAATATTCCACGGATTAAACGCTTACAAGAAACTATTGGAGAAAGTTATTTTGATTATCTTGCAAATCTTCCTGATCTAGTGCTTCTAATGGATGAAGCGCATCGTTATCGAGCTTCTGCGGGTGTTTCGGCGATTAATGAGTTAAGACCTATTTTAGGTTTAGAACTTACAGCAACACCGAAAACAATAGGGGCAAAACCCGTGGATTTTAAAAACGTTGTTTATGGCTATTCACTTGCAGAGGCTATGAGAGATGGGTTTGTAAAAGAGCCAGCTGTTGCTACACGTAAAGACTTTCAACCCCAAAACTATACGCTTGAACAATTAGAGTATATTAAACTACAAGATGCAATTCATGCACACGAAAAAGTAAAAGCAGATTTAGTTATCTATGCTAACGATTACAAAAAGAAATTCGTTAAGCCTTTTGTTTTGGTTGTCGCTCAAGATACAGAGCATGCGCAGAAATTACGTGATTTATTAGAAGCAGATGATTTTTTTGCGGGGGCTTATAAGGGAAAGGTTATAGAAATTCATTCAAAACAATCGAATACAGAAGAAGATAAAAATATTCAAAAGTTGATTGCAATTGAAGACCCTCGTGAGCCAACGGAAATTGTTATTCATGTTAATAAATTGAAAGAGGGATGGGATGTCACCAATCTCTATACCATTGTGCCGTTGCGCGCATCTACTTCAGAGATTTTAACTGAACAAACAATAGGTCGTGGATTACGTTTGCCTTATGGGAGTAAAACCGGCATAGAATCTATTGATCGTTTAACAATCATTGCACATGATCGTTTCCAAGATATTATTGATCGTGCTAATGAGCCAAACTCAATTATTAAAAAGCATATTGAGATTGGAATAGGCGGAGATATATCAACTGAAAAAACAGATATACTTACAGTACCAAGTTGTGCAGAAATAGAATTAACCAAGAAAACGATGACACGTCGCTCCAATATAAATGGAGCAGTTGATTTACAAGATGTCGTGTTGCATAATACGAATCCATCTATCACTCCCGAAGAGAAAAAAATTGCTGATATCACGTGGAATATTATCAAAAGATATGAAAATTTACCGAGTTCTCAGGCACTTTGCTCCACTGTAATCCAAGAAAAAATTAGTAATGAAGTTATAGCAACCATGCACGCATCAAAGGATGCTCTTATTTCTGATAGCAGAAAGGCAGAAGTTGAAGCTTTGGTGCCAAAAGTGGTTGCAGACCTAACAGAAAATTCAGCAAAGCTTATAATAGATATTCCTAATATTGTGCTTATTCCCACGAGTGAGGTTACTTATGGTTTTTCTGACTTTGACTTGAAGAACTTAGAAAGTTTAAATTTACAACCTGTGAGTAAAGAACTTTTAATTCGAGAATTACGCACACATAAAAGCATTTTCCTTACCTCTGAACATGAGTATCTCAAAGAACCTCATCTTGAGAATTATATCATTCGTGGTTTAATTGATAATGACTTTATCGATTATGACAACCATACACCACTATTACGAAAATTAGCGGGTCAGTTGGTGCAACATTTTCGATCTTATTTATCAAATGATGCTGCTATTGAGAATGTATTGATTCACTATCAGCATCAACTTAACAGTTTTATAGTTGCTCAATTAAAGTCACACCAGTGGAAAACACAACTGGATTATGAGATTAAAATCACGCGGGGGTTTACAACCTTAACACCTATTCACTACGTTCTACCAAAGGGTACATTACCCCTTAATTTTCGTTGTATTCCTTCCAATAAAAGCGACATTAGAACATTTGTATTCGAAGGATTTGAAAAATGCTGTTATCCTGTACAAAAATTTGATTCAGTGGAGGGAGAATTGCGGTTTGCCCAAATATTAGAGGATGATGTAAAAGTGTTAAAATGGATGAAGCCCGCACGAGGTTTTTTCAAGATAGAATATGATAAAGGATTGACATATGAACCGGATTTTGTTGTAGAAACGAAAGACGCAAAATATCTTTGCGAACCTAAAAAAGCATCTGAAATGCAAAATCCTATTGTTTTGAAAAAGAGAAATGCAGCGGTTCAGTGGTGTTATCATGCAACGAATTATGCTGTTACGCATGATGGAAAACCATGGCATTATGTTCTTATTCCACATGATACTATTAAGGCCAATCGTAGTTTTGAAGGTTTGTGCGCAGAGTTCACAATTTCAAGAGCTGAACCTAACGCAGAATAGCTCTTTTTCCAAACAATAATAACCTTAATGCGAAAAAAGAAGTTTATTTAAAATAAAAAAATATCCGGATTTCATTTAGCAAATTGAGTGATGTAAAAGAAATAAGCTCTTCTCAAAAAAGATAAAACTGTTTATTGCTCTTTTTCTTGTAAAACCTGACTATAGTGATCTACCTATAATAGACTATAAAAATGGATGATTTGATGTATGATGCTTCTAGATTTAACGAAAACTACTTTTAGCTTTTTAAAGCAAAATCCGACAAAAAAATTTACAGCTAGAGAAATCGCTCAATGGATATTCGAAAATTACCCAAAGGAATGTCATAAAAAACAAAAGCGTTCAACAGCAACAGTTACCCCCCTTAACAGTGAGGCTGCTCTTATTCAGCAAATTGTTGCTGAAATAGGATCTAGGCGCCCTCAATTGCAAAAACGTTATCCAGAAATTAAAACCACTGAGGGTCGACCACGACAATATTATTTTACACAATTAACAGATAAAGATGAAATTGACGAAGTAGAAAAAAGTGTATTGCATACAGCTTCTGAGACAGGTAGTTTTTCTATTAGAGAGCATGAACTGTATCCATTATTATCTCAATTTTTATGGTCAGAGCTTGAAGTGTATAGCAAGCGTATTGACGAGAAACGTTCTCGTAACAAACAAGGGCTTGGTGGAAATAAATGGCTTTATCCAGATCTTGTGGGGTTGCAAGATTTAAGTAACAAATGGCATCGTGAAATCAAAGATTGTGTTTTGCAATATTTTGATAAAAAAACAAAGCTCTGGTCTTTTGAAGTAAAAATTCTTATCAACCGCTCAAATTTACGGCAAGTCTTTTTTCAAACAGTTAGCAACTCCTCATGGGCTAATTTTAGTTATTTAGTAGCCAGTGAAATTGAGGGTATTGATACTTTAAAAGAGCTTCGGATACTTTCAAGTTTACATGGAATTGGATTTATAAGACTTAATAAGGAGAATACATCCGAGAGTCAGATTATGATTCCTGCTAAAGAACGCAGTGAAATTGACTGGAATACTGCTAATAGATTGGTAGAAGAAAACAAGGATTTCCTTGATTATATTAAACTCATTCGTCAATTTTACCAGACTGGTGAAATTCGCCCATCTGATTGGAATCAGATAAATCCATGAGCATAGTGATAAAGATTACTATCACTCTAAAATTTTTTAGTTTATTTCTTTTATTGTTTTTAGCTATTTGTTATCAAGATAAAGTCATCAACTATATCTTGAAAAAATCCTTGTTTACATTCCCTTGAATTAAGAAATATTATTTTTGCGAGTATTTCTATCATAGAAACAATTAATGACATTCGTAATCAATAGAAAAACTAACATTATTTATTGCTATGATAAAGTAAGCGAATATAAAAATATTCATCCTAAAAAATATAGTGTTGATGAACTATGGAAATGTACATTTTTTCCATAGTTTATCGCGATTTTAAGCTTATTCTTCGATAATACCACATGCCAAACGCGCTCCACCTCCGCCAAGCGGTAATGGCTTGTCAGAGTGGTTGTCTCCTCCTAAATGAATGATTAATGAGTGCCCTTTTAGCTCAGAAAGCTTTTTAATTCTTGGGGCAATAACACTCATTGTTGATTGCCCTTTATCATCAACATACAGCGCAGGTAAATCACCTAAGTGACCATTAACATTATAAGGTCCAAGATGTTTATTGGTATGCTGTGGGTCATAATGTCCACCTGCAGCACCACCAATTATACCCTCTTTCATATCACATGAAGGATTTACATGGACATGAAAACCGTGCAAACCTTCCGGTAAGTTGAACAAATTGGGCACGAAAATTAAACCATATGTATTTTCTTCAATTTTAATTGTACCAATAGATTTTTTTGTATTGTTATTTTCTATCTCATAAATCTTTACCTGCATAGATTTTGCTAAGGTTGTAGAATAATTAAATAAAAACATTAGTAAGGTCAAAAGGAGAAAGAAAGATCTATTCATATAACACCTCTTTATAGTTATTTGAAATAAATTTTATTAAAAAAAATAGAATAAAAATCATAATGATAAAAAATATTTTTTATAATTCTATGTAATTCCGTACTTTATATACTTGATAAATCATATTTTTTGAAATAACTTGCTTTACACATTTTTAAGCATATCCTAAAATAATATCACCTCTTAAATTATTGCTTTTACAGGCAGTTTAGTTATATTTTTTTAGGAGATAACTCCTAAAGCAGATTTCATAATTTTATAAAAAATTTATGTTTCTAAGAAAGATTAATTTACAAAAGTGCTTATTTATCATTAAATTTAAGCTATTGTAATGTATATATATCCAACAAAAGCACAAAATGCACCGATAAAAACACCCATTATTGATCCTATCATTGCACCAATTATCGTTCCGGTAAAAAATGCCATACTGATACCCATTGCAATAATTGGACCAAATCCTGGCAGTGAAATATAACCATAAGTTGCAAGAATCGCCGCAATTGCTCCTGATACACTACCATTTAAACTTCCAATAAAAGCAGGTTCTTTAATAGAATGATAGATTTTTTCGAAAAAAGTTTTCTCACAACTATTAGAATCGCTTTTGCTCAAATTAATCATATTTTTTTCTTTCGCTTTGAATACCAACTGTTCCAGAGTAATCAACTGATACAAGAAAATGGTGTTTTTTAAATTCTACTAAAGCGCGCCAAATGCCTTTATCGTCTAAACGCAATCGTTTAATATCCATAAAACCATTTTGCATAAGACAGTTTTTAATTTGCGAAGCTGTAAATGAATTTTGCCCTTGTTTAGTGATATCTTTCGTGGAAGTATACGTGGAAGTTTGACAATAGGGAGCATAAAAAAGCTTACTTATTGAAGCTGTAACTATAGATGAAAGACAGATAATCGTCATAAAAAGAATACCTGATCTTAAAATTTTACTTAATCTCATCTCTTCATCACCTGTTAAAACAACACTTCATTAACATCTGTATTACTAACAGGTTCCTCAAAATATTTTATTTTTACTATTATACTTAACGAAGAAATTTTTTTAAATTTATGTTAATTAACCAAAATCGTTTGAATCTTCTTATAAGAAAAATGGACGTAAGTTTCTGTTTGTAATAATTTTTTATACTTCTGAAACAACTAATATAAATAGAAAAGATATATGATGATAGATTTTATGCATTTATATTGTTATATGGATTATCATGTAATATTTTTTTGATTACAACTTATTAAAAAATCTTACTACTGTGATGATCTAGAAATAATATGGTATTTAATTTTAAATGTTTGATAAAAATCTGAAAACCAAAAATACTTCTTTTACCAGCATAAATATTCAGCGATCCTGTTTGTTCTCTTAATTACTATATATTTTGATTTCACTAAAAAAATCAAATGGGCGTGTTTGGTAGATTTTTTAGGAATGTTTGCATAATTTTTTTGAATCCGTAACTAGGATACATTCCTTCTCGCATAAATAAATTCCGTAACGGTGAGCAATTACGTAACAATCCAAGTCCAACACTTCGCACAATATGAACAGGCAACATATCGGAAAGTAAAGCAGAGTTAAGCGTATGAACAGCTCCACTTCTGATAAGTATATCAGGTGTTCGACATTTGTTATAACGCACAATAATCATTTCAGCGTTAGAATCGGATATTTGGTTGGGTAAAATATCAATCAAAGTTTGGACATCACGAAATCCTAAATTTAATCCCTGTGCTCCAATAGGAGGAAAAACATGGGCTGCTTCGCCTACTAATATTGTTCGGTTGGCAGCAAAACGATGAGCAATAAGTCCTGAAAGTGGCCATGCTTGAATTGGTGTTTCTAATGTCAGTGTTCCAAGCATAGACTGCATTTGATCTTCCATTATTTTTTCAATTGTTTTTGACCCTATTGTTAACAATTTCTCAGCACGAGAAGGACTAACAACCCATACAAGACTGGATTTTTTTCCTAGTAATGGAACCTGTGTAAATGGACCATTTTCTGTATGAAATTCAGTTGATGTATTTTGATGAGAAAACTCATGAGAAAAATTGAGAACAAGTGCTTTTTGCGGATAATTCCACTGCTTAACACCTATACCTGCTGCCGTTCGTGTTGGAGAGTGACATCCATCAGCAGCAATAACAAGAGAGGTTTGAATATCTCTACCATCTTCAAGAGTAATAGAGACATGTTTTTTTTGATAATGAAAAAATTTTGCTAAAGAAATAAATCTTATGATATTAGGTGTATGTGCAATTTTAGAGACTAAAGCATTGTTTAACTCTATATTAGGGATATTATAACCGAAAGCCTCTTCACCAATTTCAGCAGAAGAAAAATTTACAGTAGGGGCACGAACGCTTCTAGAGGTTATGTCTATAATTCTCATGAATGATAAAGGGGCGGCATGTTGTTTAAGAATACACCAAATGTTGAGTTTTTGAAGCATACGTATTGCCGGCATCATAAGAGCAGTTGTCCGTAACTCATTTGCACGAGTAGGTGGACCAATAAGACAAACAGAGCAGCCCTTATGTGCAAGACTAAGCGCTGCTAGCATACCCACTGGTCCCGCACCAATGACAGCAATATCTTTATGCTTGTTTTTCAATGTCACAGCGGATTGAGCCTTTTTCCATTTACCAAATATTTTAATGTTTCTAAAAAAATAATCTCTTTTTATTGTATGAAGATCTTCTATTATATTATGTAATAATAATGCGATATAAAAAAGTAACCTTTTTATGATTTTTGTACGGTAAGTCATATCATAAGTAAAAATGGCGTATTGGTATATTGATGAAAATTTTTGAAGCAAGGATAAGAAAACTTTGAAACGTAAGTTAACAAAAAAGATTAAAAAGAATGCCGATCTATTGCGCCATAAAAAAGTAACGATGCCACAAGCAAAGGCTTTTTCTGTCCATTTATTAACAGCTTCAGGTTCATTTTTAGCATTTCTTTCTCTAATATCGGCATCTCAAAAAGAATGGACTGCTATGTTTTGTTGGCTTGGATTTGCACTTCTTGTTGATGGTATTGATGGGCCAATTGCGCGCAAACTTGATGTCAAATACATTCTACCAACTTGGTCCGGAGAACTTTTAGATAACATTATTGATTACGTAACTTATGTTTTAATTCCAGCTTTTGCACTTTATCAAAGTGGTTTAATGGAGTCAGAACTATCGTTTTTATTGAGTGCTATCATTGTCATTTCATCCGCTATTTATTATGCAGACACTGGAATGAAAACCAAAGAAAACTTTTTTAAAGGTTTTCCTGTGGTTTGGAATATGATGGTTTTCGTGCTTTTTGTAGTAAAACCAGGGGAGTGGGTTACTTTTATCATTATTGTTTTGTCAGCAATTATATCTTTTTTACCAATTTATTTTATTCATCCAGTAAGAGTTATTCGTTTGCGGTGGCTTAATTTTCCAATTTTTCTTTTATGGTGCTCTTTTGGCCTAGCCGCATTTTTTTACAAACTAGATGCTCCATATTGGGTTAAACTAGGAATTTCAGTAACAGGCATTTATATATATTGTATTGGTGCTATCATGCAGCTATTTCCTAAATTGGGTGAAAAAAAACAAAAATAGATACTTTGGGAAAGGTATGAGATGCAGATTGATTTTGGGGCGGGTAATGATATTCTTTTTAAAAAAGAGGGACATGCTGGCATTATAAAGCTCACGCGTCCTTTAGCGTTAAATGCTCTTAATCATCGAATGGTTTACGCCTTAAAAAAAGCTCTCAACACTTGGGCAACAGATGATGGTATTTCTTGCATCTTAGTTGAAGGAGAGGGACGTGCTTTTTGCGCTGGTGGAGATGTTGTAGAAATCTATCATACGGATTCTTCTTACCAATATTTTAGCGACGAGTATCGTTTAAATGCTTATATTAAGCGTTTTCCAAAACCCTACATTTCTTTTTTAAACGGTATTTGGATGGGAGGAGGGGTAGGTATTTCCATATACGGTTCACACCGAATTGTTACAGAAAATGCGCTCTTTGCTATGCCAGAATGTGCTATTGGATTTTTTCCAGATGTTGGTGCAAGTTTTTTCTTACCATCTCTTCCTGATCATTTTGGTATTTACCTTGCATTGACTGGCGCGCGCATAAAATGGGGTGATTGCTTAAATTTAGGGTTAGCAACACATGCTGTTCCTGAAATTGATTTAGAGTACATTAAAAAAACTATTATTGAACAAGGAGATCTTAAATTAGCTTTAGAAGAACGAGCAATAACGAAAGACTATGAAACAAGTCATGAAATACGCTGTATTATCAACGCTTGTTTTGGTGCCGATACGTTGGAAGAATGTCTCGAATTGCTTGATAGAAAAAGCAAAGAAGGCATTTTATTTGCCAAAAAATGTTATGATATTTTGCGATCACGCTCTCCAATAAGTTTAAAAGTGACTTGGAAACAAATGAAACGAAATCTATCTCAAACTTTAGAAGATTGTATAAAAATTGAAAATCGCATCGCACATCATATGATAAGTTCGCATGATTTCCGTGAAGGTGTGCGTGCAATGTTAATTGATAAAGACAAAATACCTAAATGGCAGCCAAACAAACTTTCGTCAGTAACAGATGAAATGATAGATGCTTATTTTCAACCTGTTGAAAAAGAATTATTATTTTGAAAAAAGATTCTCAAAAACAGATCGCAAAAATCAATTTAATTTATAAGTGTTATTTGCGTTTTTTAGCGCTCATTTGCTTAGCTTTAAGCGTTTTTTATTGGGTGCGTCTCGTTGGTGTTCTGCCAGGTATTCTATGGCGTTTTGATCTCATGCCATGGCAGTGGCAATTTGCATCAGCCATATTAGCTATTGTTTATCCTATCGCCTTAATCGGACTTTGGATGTATTCACTATGGGGTGTTGTTTTATGGTGCATTGCTGCATTTACTGAAACAGTAATGATATATTATTCTGCTTCTGTTTCTATCGTACTGTTACTTTATGGGATGTTATTTCTAGCCTTTGTGATAATACAGATTATCAAAATTAATGTTTTAAAAAAGAAATCGTGATCATGATTAAGTGGCAATTTAAGTTTTCGGGCCAGAATGAACTGACCCGATTTTTAATCTTAATTAAGTCTTCTTAAACAAATTAAACAAAAGGTACCCACCACAAATCGAAAACACTATTGTATTTTGTTGAAAATATCCATAATAATGTTGAAACTGTTCCCCAAATTGCCATTGCTGCCATGTAATTTATATCCTTTCATTTTTAAAAGTTCCATAATATATATTATGCGATAATGTTATGATGTAGAAAAAATAAAGAGCCTAATCTATACGAAAACAGAGCAACCCTTACTTTAGACACGTATTGTTCATATTTATGTCGCATAATTCATCTTTTAAACAAAATTATGGCAAAATTTTGACAAAAATATTTTAGACAGTAAATAACATATTAAAAACTTGGCTTTAAGTAATATGACTTAAAGCCAAAAAAAATACATATGGTATAATAATGCGAAATTATTGTGGTAGTTTACAACGTTTCATATACGCAAGGTCACTTAAAACAGCATTACGGTTATTTAGAGCAGCAATTTCGTTACTCTCACTTGATTTTACATCTAGAAAAAACAAAGCAGGAACAAAGACAACACTTGCTGCTGTTAAAGCTACGTTTTTATTTCTTGCCTTAGATCGCTCTGCAGCTGTGTCATTAATCTGACGTCTATTAGCAAAAAACTCTCGTTGAATATCACCACAGCTCATTGCGCCATCGTGTAATGTTGTAACTGAAATGTTTTTTTCTACACGTCCCCCACATGCTGATAAGAAAATCGCTAAAATCACAATACATGTTACCCGCTTAAAATAGCTATACATAGAAACCTCATTCTAATATAAAAAGTAGACATAAATAAGTTGAAAATAAAACAAAATAAAGGCTATAATTTAAAAGAATTTTTTAGTTAACAGGAAATATTTGGTTGCTAGATCGGTACATCTATTTCAAAAACAAGCCCTTGATATGCAGGTGTAACATATGATGGGACATAGTTTACAACTTTACTGTAATCAAGAGATCTATCCATATGAGTGAGTATAGCTTGTTTTGGTTTTAAATATTTTATCCATTGTATTGCTTGATCAACGGAAAGATGACTTGGATGAGCTTCAAATTGCAGCGCCTCAATAATTAAAACATCCAAATTCATTAATTTTGGTAATGTTTTTTCAGGAAATTTACTCACATCTGTACAGTAAGCAACATTACCAATACGAAAACCTAAAGATTGAATTTTCCCATGACATTGCAAATGTGTATTAACGATTATTGCTCCTCCCCGCCCCTGAATTATGAACTGGCTCTCTTCGTTGATAAGATGCTCTTTTAAAATGGGTGAATAAGATGAACCTTTTAGATTTTGAAAACAATATCCGAAAGCATTTTTCAAATGCCCTAATGTGCAAGTGTCTGCATAAATATCGATTAAGCATTTTTGTGCAAGCGCATAACTGCGCAAGTCATCAATACCGTGAATATGATCTGCGTGAAAATGCGTATAGAGTGCAGCATCAAGATGGTTTACACAAGCCTCAATCATTTGTGATCTAAAATCTGGACCAGTGTCAATAACGATAGTTGTTTTTTTTCCGGATGTATGAACGCGTTCAACTAATAAAGAACTTCTATAGCGTTTATTTTTAGGATTATTGGGATCACAAGCTCCCCAATCACCATTAGGGCGTGGAACTCCTGGAGAGGAACCACAGCCTAATATTGTAAATCGGTATTTATCAAACATACCTTTTACCTTATTTCATTTTGCTAAATAAACGAAAAGCATTGCAGGTTGTTATCTGAACTGTTTTTTCAATGCTTAAGCCAATTGTTTCAGCTAAAATAGCTGCTGTATGACAAACAAAAGATGGCTCATTTCTTTTTCCTCGATGAGGCATAGGCGCTAAAAATGGTGCATCTGTTTCCACCAATAAATGTTCATGAGGCACAATTTTTGCTATTTTGCGGATTTCAAGCGCATTTTTAAAAGTAAGAATGCCTGAAAAAGAAATATAACCACCAAGTTCAATGCCAGCACGAGCAAGTTGCATTCCAGATGAATAACAATGAAGAACGAATGGAAAAGCACCTTCTTTTATTTGTTCGCGTAATATTTTTTCCATATCCAAATCGGCATTGCGTGAATGTATGACAAGAGGAAGCTGTGTTTCTCGAGAAGCAATGATATGTTCTTGAAAAACTTTCTTTTGTTTTTCTGGTGAAGAATAATTATAATGATAATCAAGACCAGCTTCTCCAAACGCAACAATTTTAGGATGCTGTGAGTATTGAATAAGCTCTTCGGCTGTAATATTCTGTTCTTCATGGACATGATTGGGATGCGTGCCAACGGAACAAAAGACTTGCTGATAAGTCTGCGCAATTGCTAAAAGCTTATCCAACTTATGAACATGTGTTGAAATTGTTATCATACGTTCAACGTTAGCATCTAAAGCCCGCTGGATAATATCATCCAAATCTTGTGAAAAATCTTCAAAATCAAGATGACAATGTGTATCAATGAGCATACTAAGTCTCGTCTTTCTTTAAAATATAACGGGGGAAAATGGGTTCTGGTGGTGGAAGATCAAGGCCTTCTTGAATTTTTGAATGATTAATATGATGCAATAACCGCTTGTCTTCTGCTATCGCAAGGCTATCAAGAAGTTTGGTCGCTGACTGTGGTATGAAAGGTAAGAGCATAATTCCTATTCGCCGTAGAATTTCTACAGTTACGTAAAGAACTGTAGAAAATCTTTCTGGATTACTTTTCCGTAAACTCCAAGGTTGTTCGCTAGCAAAATAGCGATTAGCATCTGCTATAACTAAAAAAATAGCTGAAAGTGCTAAATGCATCCCATGGCAAGACATGGCTTGGCGTACAATTTTAAGTGCTTGAAGAGATTGTTCTAAAAGCTGTTGATCTTGAACTAAAAATGCAGCTGGTATAGGAACTTTTGCCTCACAATTTTTGGCAATCATAGACAAAGAGCGCTGTGCTAAGTTACCAAGATCATTAGCAAGATCTGCGTTAATGCGATTCACAAAACTATCATGGCTATAACTACCATCTTGTCCAAATGGTACTTCACGAAGAAGGAAGTAACGTACCTGATCAAGACCATAGTGATCAACCATTTCAAAAGGATCAACGACATTTCCAATGGATTTTGACATTTTTGTACCGCGGTTAAGTAAAAAACCATGAGCAAAAATATGCTTAGGAAATTCAATTCCAGCAGACATTAAAAATGCTGGCCAATAGATTGCATGAAAACGAATAATATCTTTACCAATAATATGAGTATTTGCAGGCCAAAAATCTCGTTTATTCGCATTTTCATCGAAAAAGTTAATTGCTGAAAGATAATTTGTCAGTGCATCAACCCAAACATACATCACATGTTTTGGATTATTTGGAACAGGAACTCCCCAATTAAAACTTACACGTGAAATGGAAATATCCTTTAATCCCGATTTGACAAAACTTATAACTTCATTACGTCTTTCAAGCGGAGCAATAAAATCAGGGTGCTTTTCATAATATTCAAGAAGAGCTTTTTGATAACGAGAAAGTCTAAAAAAATAACTTTCTTCTTCGTTCCATTCAACTGGAGATCCTAACTCCTTTTCGCGACGAATGTTATCTTCTCCAACTACAGTATCTTTTTCTTCATAATAGGCTTCCTGACGAACCGAATACCAACCAGTATAACGGCTAAGATAAATATCACCGTTTTCTTCCATCTTTTTCCAAATTTTTTGACAAGCCTGATAATGGCGCTCTTCTGTGGTTCGAATAAAATCGTCATTAGAACAATTTAATACTGCAAGCATTTTTTGAAATGCTGTGCTATTACGGTCTGCAAGCTGTTTAGGTGTTATACCTAACGCTTCTGCTGTCTGTTGCATCTTCAAGCCGTGTTCATCTGTACCAGAGAGAAAAAATACTTTTTTGCCCTCCAGTCGTTGAAAACGGGCTAAAACATCGCTTGCAATTGCACTATAGGCGTGCCCAATATGTGGGGTACCATTAGGATAAAAAATTGGAGTTGTTATGTAATATGTGTCGCGCATGTCAGACTCGTTGCAAAATACAATAAAAGCTACAATGACATAACGTCTGTTAATCACATTGTCACGGAAAAAGCTCAGTCTCACGAATGATCTTATGAACTTTAAAAAGCAGGCTAATAATGAATTGCTTTTTATCGAGATTAAATGATTGCAATTCTAATATCTCTTGATGAATTTCCTGCCATGTTTGCGCACATTTTTTTGAGAGAGCTAAATTTCCCCTTTCGGCGAGTATGATAGCTTTTTTTTGAATTTTATCAAGAATTTCATCGCAAAATTGTTGAAATTGAATTCCTGAAGAAAGAGATGAAAGTGTTTGTGCAATTGTATGTACAACAGTTGGATTACAAACGGATTGCTCCAAGAGAGTATCAATGGTTTTAATAATTTCAAAACCACCATCGCAAATAAGTAAAGCAGCTTTTCGAAGACTTCCTTTGGATCTTTTAATAATCATTTCAACAGTTTTTTCATCAGGTAAATTCTGATTGGAAAAAATATGTGTAATGGCTTTTTTCATCTCATCATCACGCAAGGAACGCAAGGAAATTTGCTGGCATCGTGAGCGAATTGTTGGGAGCAATTTTCCCAAAGAATGCGTGATAAGAATGAACAAAGTCTTTGTAGGAGGTTCCTCAAGTGTTTTAAGAATGGCATTAGCTGCACTCTTATTCATATCATCTGCAGGATTAATGATAACAATGCGCCACCCATTATCTTGCGATGTTTGATTTAAAAAATGCATAACATCGCGGATATCATCAATGAGTATACCTGTTTTAAATTTTTGTGTTTTTAAATCAAAACGACGTGAAATATGTAAAAGGTTAGGATGACTACCCTGCATAATTTGCTTCCATGTAATAGAATTATACTCTGGTTGCAAAAAATCGTCCCGTTGAGAGCTTAAAATATTCCAAGCAAGGTGAAACGCCAATGTGGACTTGCCAATTCCGTACTCTCCTTCAAATAATAAGGCATGATGTAAATGCCCTCCCTTAAGCATTTGTGCCAAAAAGTGGCGAGCATCTTCATGACCAAAGATCATATTATTCGATAAAGGGGATAAAACTGTCTCGATATCATCATATTGGCGTAAAAAATCTACATTACTCATGAAAGCTGATCCAACATTGCTTGATAACAAATATCTCTTATTTGATGCGCAATAACTTCCACTGTATCTGTGGCATCAATTACGCGAAACCGATGAGGCTCCTGTTTAGCTAATTGCAAAAAGGCTTGCCGCCTTTGTTCTTGTATCTCTAAATTATCTTTTTCAAAATAATCTATTGTTTTTGTTATTTTTTTTCTTCGCAAATTTGCACGCTCCATACCATATATTGCTGGTATATCTAACAAAAATGTTAAATGAGGCATTGCCCCATTAAGTGCAACACATTCTAAAACAGT
The DNA here is from genome assembly GCF_055796165.1 of Bartonella sp. EBT8. Taxonomy (NCBI): domain Bacteria; kingdom Pseudomonadati; phylum Pseudomonadota; class Alphaproteobacteria; order Hyphomicrobiales; family Bartonellaceae; genus Bartonella; species Bartonella sp. EBT8. Next base: position 54,805 of record NZ_JBTTDJ010000004.1, on the reverse strand, counting down.
AAGAGTAGAATAATTCACGCGATCATTGAGTCCTTGATAAACGCGTGTGGAATCAATAAAACGATCACATAAAACAATTTTTCCTTTTTGTAATGCAGGTATAATAACTTCACTAACATGATCAGCACGCGCTGCTGTAAACAAAAGCGCTTCCATTAAAGGTCCATAATGTTGAGCCTTACCAGACAATAGAATATAGCGGATTGCTTCTGCACCTTGTGTCCCTCCTGGTTCTCGCGTTGTAACAACGTCATAACCTTGGCCAGAAAGATATTGAGAAAGCAAAGAAATTTGCACTGTTTTCCCCGCTCCCTCCCCTCCTTCGAATGTAATAAAATAACCTGACACGTATAAACCTTAATCTTATCTAGCTCGTATTATAAATATTTTCGTAACCATCCAATTGTTATTTCATAGAATGCATTTTTTGCTTTTATCAAAAAGCTTCCTTCCTGAACATTGTTTCCAGCAAAAACCGTTTTTTCAAGAAGAACTTTTTTATCTTCTAAAATTTGTAGAACACCAACAGGTTGCCCTAAAACAATCGGTGCCTTTAAAGGACCATGATATTTAATTTTTGCCTTAATATTCATTTTTTTTTCATTCGAGAGCATAAAGCTTATCGGTTCTTTAACAATAAGAGAAACAGAATTTTTTATTCCACCATAAACAGAAGCATGGCCAACCGTCTCTCCCTTTTTGAAAATTGTTTTAAGATCAAAAGCTGTCATTCCCCATTGAAGAATGCGTTCTACTTCCGTTGTACGCCTTTTAGCATCTTGCAAACCATTTATTGCTAAAAAAAGACGTCGTTGATTTTCATAAATGGTAACAACCATTGAACCTCCATCCTTTTCGCTATAGCCAGAACTAAATCCTTCAACGCCAATTTCTTTAGAAATAAGAGGATTTTTGTTCCGTTGAAAAATATTATTCCAAGTAAAGTGAGGTTCACGGTAAATCATGTAGTAATCAGGATACTCATGAACAATATGACGCACTAATGTAATCATATCATGTAATGTTACAAATTGCCCCTCTTCAGGAAGCCCTGTTGCGTTAACAAAATGACTATGTGATAATCCAAGTGTTTTAGCTCGCTGATTCATCAGTTTAGCAAAATCAGCCTCACTTCCTGATATTCCTTCAGCGAGAATAATAGCCGCATCATTACCATTAACAATAATTAAACCACGCAGAAGGTCAGAGATACTAATTTCTGTTTTTACTTTTGCAAACATAGTGGTTGTACCAGAAGGTGCTCCACCTTTACGCCAAGCATTTTCACTGACCTTAAATTTCTGTGTAGTGCTTAACGCTCCTTTTTTTAATTGATGAAAAACGACTTCAGCCGTCATCAATTTTGCTAATGAAGCAGGAAAAAAAACAATATCACTTTGTTTTTCAAAAAGTATTGTATCTGTGTTATCATCCAATAACAGTAATGACGACGTAGGAAATTGAAAATTCTGTGCTTTGCCCCCCCCATTTAACGTCAACATCCAAAGTAAGGTAAATAAAACTCTTAATGCTGTATGCATAGCTGCTTCTCCCATATCTAAAGAATCAGCATAAAGAATCTCCTTGTGTAAGAAAAGATTTGTTTTCTGCAAACTGTCATTACAAACTTAGAATAGCTTTCTCTTTTTGCTTATGACTATCAAAATAAACAACACACTATACTCTATTTTTCATTTTTCTTGTAGAATTTATTTTTGATATTTTAATGTACTCGTAAAATGCAAAAATGATACCAAAGTGCATTACTTTTTTATAGTAACACACAATTTTATTTGTTTTATTTAAGATGAAACATTATTACAATTAACCATTTCTAATTATCTATAATTTGATAATTATATAAAGGTCAGAAAAAACTTGTTTTTTATATGCAACAGCTGTAGCTAATTGACTCTTAGCTTTTTGTTTAACTTATTTATAAAAGCCACTTGATCAAACAGCGGTGGCTTATCAATCAAAACAGGACCAATTTCTGGCAATCTTATAAAAACAGCCTTATTAGGTTGCTTTTGATTATCTGTACTGAATCTTCTTTCTAATGCGGCACTTTCTTTTTCTTTAGACAAATTTGCCAATACCAATGAGGATGAGGCGTAATTTCCTGATATATAAGAAGCCATTAAATAAGCACCATCATAATGTCCAACTGGTGCTTCAGAGATGTATTCCACTTTAACATTTGCCACACCTGCATTTGCATAACCAAGAATTTCAGCAGCTTGCTTTGATAAATCAATAATTCTATCTTTCATAAAAGGACCACGATCATTAACTCTAACAATGATAGAAGATCCATTTGCTAGATTCGTAACACGAGCATAACTGGGTAAAGGCATTGTCGGATGAGCAGCAGTTAAGAGATTCATATCATAAACCTCACCATTTGCAGTTAAACGCCCATGAAAATCTGAACCATACCATGATGCTTCACCAACACGTTGATAAGTTGGATCATTTTGAGGATAGTACCACTTTCCTTTTATTTGATAAGGTTTACCAACAATGGCTTGCCCACTTCTCTTTTCTTTTGATTGATTTTTTTCACTTAAAGTTTTTTTAGGAAACACAGCAATTTTTACATCTGTTGGCTTATTATTATGATAATAACTCTTTACTCCAAAAAATGCTGTTTGGCTTGCACAGCAAGATACCAATAACTGAGAAACAGCTACTACAGAAACAAATTGAAATGTTGAATTAAGAATGGAAGTAAACTTCTCTTTGCTAATTAAAAGCATCTGTCAGCCCGCTTATTTTTATTACTATACTGCGAAAACCACATCGCACATTCGCGCAATAGGGAAATTCACATTTCTGGATGATTCCCCTCGCGCGCTTATAGTATCTTGAAAAAGCATCTGCTATCAAGAAATTAATACAACATTAATCTTTTTATGATTTTTCGCAGGAAAAAGATACAATACAATAGACATTGTGTTCAATTAAAAAATAAAAAAATCAATATATTAATAAAAAATATAATCACATAATATAAACTGTGAATAAATATGCTGATTCTGCAAGATAAGCGATAAAACTCTCTGATTAACGTAGAAAAACTATAATCACTGGAGCAATTTAATAATTACGTATCATTTTTCTGGAATTTTAAAATGCTGCTATTGGTGAGCGCGCAGGGATTCGAACCCTGGACCTACTGATTAAAAGTCAGTTGCTCTACCAGCTGAGCTACGCGCTCCCAAACAAGTCAAGTCGCTTGTAGAAAGTGAATGGAACATACGGTCGACTTTTCATTTGGTCAACACCTTTCGAAAAAAAATATTATATTTTGTTTAGTTATCAATACTTTTATGTTTCCCCCTATTCCTCATCACTGTAATAATATACAATTTTCTTCCTTCCGAATTTGAATAAAAGGAATAATTTTAAAATATAGGAAACGTATGTAGAAACAGGTAAATGAATTTTACAAATAATAAAAACGAACAATAAAAAAGTGATTCTACTGTCTTTAGATGTTTTTCCAACTTTCTAACATGAGCATGGCGTTGGTAAGGTTATAATTTCCATGGACTGGAAGCTTATTCTTATATAAAAATAGAGGAAACATAAAACAGAATTTCAGCATAACTAAAATGATGTTCTAAAATATCAGTCGTGGCGATAAAAAGATTATCGTTTAATGTTTTATAGAGTTATAAATACTTATCCTAAAAAGAGAAAAACTAAAATAATATATAAAATTATTCTAAATATACAAAGAATTTTCAATCTTTTTCAAATTTACAGGATGCTTTTTAACTGAAATATTTTATAATAGGATTTATTTTAAGGTAATTTATCTCACTTTATATAAGTAAATCATATAAAAATAATAGATTGCAAATATTTTATATTTATAAAATGAAATTTTAAATTATAGTATATTATATTATTAATATAAAAAATAAAGTAAATTTGTTTGATGCAGTTTCCAAAAAAATGTATAATATTTATAGATTAATATATCTTATTTTCCTTTTTTTCTCATATTTGATGTTTTTAACTGGAATATTGAATGTTAACATGTAAACAATATGAATTACTTTTGTTCATTCATAATCATATAAAAGAAACCGGTGTATCTCCTTCCTTCGAAGAAATGAAAATTGCATTGGAGCTTTCGTCAAAGTCTGGCGTTCATAAGCTTATTATAGCCTTAGCTCAACGAGGTTTTATACGCCGCTTGCCCAATCGTGTCCGCGCAATAGAAGTAATTCGACTTCCAGAAAAAATAACATTTAATCTTTCTTTAGCGCGTAAAATTTCTCCAATTATGATGGAAAAAAACAAAAGAAAAATATTTAAAAACTTAAATGATCTTGATAATTTTGAGATAGAAGAGAAAAAGAATATCACTATCCCTATTATGGGCCGTATTGCTGCAAGTATGCCTGTCTCCGCTATATCACAACAAATAAATACGCTTTCTTTACCACAAGAGATGATTAATTCGGGTGAGCACTATGCTTTAGAAGTTAAAGATAATTCTATGATTGAAGCTGGTATTCTTGATAAAGATACTATAATTGTTAAACGTCAAAATACTGCGATAACAGGTGAAATTGTTGTGGCGTTTATTGACAAAGAAGAAGCAACTTTAAAACGTTATCGACGCAATGGGGGTTCCATTGCACTGGAGGCAGCAAACCCTCATTACGAAACACGCATATATGAATCGGAGCGTATACAGATACAAGGTAAAATTATCGGACTTATTCGCAAATATTAAAAAACAAATTGCACACATATCAAAAATAAAGAAAATTTTTTATTCTTAATAATTTAAAAAATAATAAATAAAATTTAATCGTTATAAAATTGCAGGATATATCATGGCAGCACCTCGTATTAGTTTTGTCTCCCTCGGATGCCCAAAAGCACTCGTAGATTCTGAACGAATTATTACAAAACTACGCTCTGAAGGTTATGAAATTTCACGTAAGCATCAAGGTGCTGATCTCGTTATTGTGAATACCTGTGGTTTTCTTGATTCTGCTCGAAAGGAATCATTAGCTAATATTGATGAAGCCCTCAAAGAAAATGGAAAAGTTATTGTAACTGGATGTTTAGGTGCTGATCCTGATGTTATTCGTCAAGCACACCCTAATGTATTAGCTATTACAGGACCGCAGGACTATCAAAGTGTTATACAAGCTGTTCATTCAGTAATTCTTCCAGTTCATGATCCCTTTATCGATTTAGTTCCTCCGCAAGGTATTCGCTTAACTCCTCGCCATTATGCTTACTTAAAAATTTCTGAAGGATGTTCTAATCGCTGTAGCTTTTGTATTATCCCTACTCTACGTGGTGACCTTACTTCACGCCCCATCAATGATGTTCTTCGAGAAGCGGAAAAACTTGTACAGGCCGGTGTAAAAGAGCTTTTGGTTATCTCACAAGATACCAGTGCTTATGGCATTGATATGAAATATTCCGAAAGTTCTTGGAAAGATCGCACAATAAAAACTAAATTTTTTGATCTTTGTCGCGAACTAGGTAATATGGGTATTTGGATACGCATGCATTATGTTTATCCTTATCCTCATGTAGATGAAGTTATTGAGCTTATGGCAGAAAAAAAGCTTCTTCCTTATTTGGATATCCCTTTTCAGCACGCGTCACCAACCGTTTTACGCAATATGAAACGTCCTGCTCTTATGGAAAAAACTAATCGTAGAATTGAAAAGTGGAGAAAAATTTGTCCAGATCTCACTTTACGATCAACATTTATTGTAGGTTTTCCAGGCGAAACGAATGAAGATTTTAATATGCTTCTCGAATGGCTAGAGGAAGTAAAAATTGAACGTGCTGGCTGTTTTCAATACGAAGAAGTAAAAGGTGCTGCCGCAAATAATTTAGGATTAGAAAAAATTTCTGAAGAAGTAAAAAAAAGCCGCTGGCATCGTTTTATGGCCAAACAACAACAAATTTCTACCCACCTTTTAAAGAAAAAAATTGGAAGAAGACTTCAAGTTCTGATCGATGAAAGTCAAGGAAAAATTGCTAAAGGTCGAAGTCAATATGATGCTCCAGAAGTAGATGGTGTTGTGCATATATCATCACGACGACCATTACGTGTTGGTGAATTTGTCACCGTAAAAATTGAACAATCAGATGCTTATGATCTTTATGGTGTAGCGGTTTAAAGATAAGATTGGAACTCATCGTGCGTAATAATTAAATTTTATAACAAGTTTTGAAAATCAAAAAGTTTTTTATCAAGCAAATGACTTGGACGAACATTTGTTAAGGCGCGAATCATGGTATCTTTACGTTTAGGCATCCTTTTTTCAATATCTTTTAGCATTTCTTTCATTGCATTGCGTTGTAGACCATCTTGGCTGCCACAAAGATTGCAAGGAATGATAGGAAAGCGCATTGCTTGAGAGAATTTCTCCATATCTTCCTCAGCAGCGTAAACAAGAGGGCGCAAAACAAACAGATCTCCTTCATCATTTATCAGCTTTCCAGGTATAGCGGCTAATCGGCCACCATGAAATAAATTCATAAAAAACGTTTCTAAAACATCATCCCGATGATGACCAAGAACCAATGCAGAACATCCCTCTTCACGTGCGATACGATATAAATTACCACGTCGCAATCGAGAACAAAGTGAACAATATGTTTGTGTATCTGCCAATTTATCTGTGACAATAGAATAAGTATCCTGATATTCAATACGATATGGAATTTGATAAGAATTTAAAAAGTCTGGAAGAATATGTCTTGGAAATCCTGGTTGTCCCTGATCAAGATTACAAGCTAGAATTTCAACAGGTAAAAGTCCGCGCCATTTTAAATCGAGAAGAAGCGCTAAGAGTCCATAAGAATCCTTTCCGCCCGACAAAGCAATAAGCCATTTTTTTCCTGAAGAAAGCATAGAAAAATCATCAAACGCTTGCCGCACATGGCGAAGAAGTCGTTTACGCAATTTATTAAACTCGATAGTTGAAGGAGCAGACCGAAATATTGGATGACAATCATCAGCTTCTTTTGTCAAAGAATCATTTTTTTTTACATTCTTTTTCATTGCTTGATATTCGTCTGAAATATGATCCATAATGCCATATTCTGTATAATAAACAGCTTATTCTACTAAAATAACAGAAACAGACAAAGACTTAACGTTGCTTAAACAAATGCTTCGTTTATTTATCTGTGAAAAGAAACGGAGCTATACAAATTATGCTGTTGTAAAATACAACAACAAACTTTGATATAGCACCATTCACAAAAACACCTGTTAGCTTCAAAAACTATAAAGCAACATCATACCGTATAGAGAATGCTCTACTCTCTTTAGAGAACTTAACGAGAATAGAATTCAACAACCAAATTGGGTTCCATTTGTACAGCATAAGGAACATCCGCAAAAGCAGGAACACGCGTAAACGTTGCTTTCATCTGATTATGATCCGCTTCAATATATTCAGGCACATCACGCTCAGCTAACTGTACGGATTCTAAAACCAAAACAAGTTGTTTTGACTTTTCACGAACCTCAATAACATCACCTGGCTTACAACGATATGATTGAATATTGGTACGCCGCCCATTTACGTTAACATGTCCGTGATTGATAAATTGGCGAGAGGCAAAAATCGTAGGTACGAATTTCGCACGATAGATAACAGCATCCAAACGCGACTCTAAAAGTCCGATAAGATTTTCACCAGTATCACCACGCCGCCGAGCAGCTTCTTCATAAGTTTTACGGAATTGCTTTTCTGAGATATCACCGTAAAATCCTTTTAACTTCTGCTTAGCACGCAATTGGACACCATAATCAGAAAGCTTTCCTTTACGGCGTTGCCCATGTTGACCTGGTCCATAATCACGACGATTTACTGGAGATTTTGGACGCCCCCAAATGTTTTCTCCCATACGGCGGTCAATTTTATATTTCGTTGTTTCGCGTTTACTCATCGCATTTCCTTTAAAAATAGAACACAAGATCTCTTAGAAAGATCTTAAGGAAACGCGCCCTCCTCTGCCTTCAAACCAAAAGACTGACAGGACATCTTAACATAACATGCAAAGTCATCCACGGGACACGTCAATTAATATCATTTTCTCGAAAGAAAAAGCTAAAGAAACTTTATTGATATCAGCCCATAAAGTCAACTCCTTTCATAATATTTAAGTCAAACTCTTTTAATAAACGCTCTGTCGAGGAAGTTATATTTTGCGATGTAAATAATGCAAAATCTTTATGCTTCTTTATGATTTTTGGCTGCACTTTTGTTGATAATAATGATCTTGTGTGTTTGGCTATAGCTTTAGCTGAATCAATCCATTCAACGGGCCATAAAGCTTGTTCACGAAAAAAATCAATTAAAAAAGGATAATGTGTACAAGCTAAAACAATAATATCCGTATATTTGCCATCTTTCTCAACAAAACAGGGAAGAATTTCGTGACGTAACTGTTTTAAATCAATAGGTTTTCCACGTAAATAATCTTCAGCAAATTCGGCAAGTTTTTCACTTCCAACAAGTTTAACATCACATTGTGCAGCAAAACTATTGATTAATTCACGCGTATAAGCACGCTTAACTGTTCCAGGAGTGGCCAATACGGAAATAAAACCAGATTTTGTTTTTTCAGCTGCTGATTTAATTGCAGGAACCGTTCCTACAAAAAGGATATGGGAAAATTTCTTTCGCAAATTTGCCATCATCAATGTAGAAACGGTATTGCAAGCGATTACACATAAAGCAGGATTATAAAGTGTTAAAAGATTTGTAAAAACCTTTAAAATACGTTTTTTTAAGAGATTTTCTTCCCAATTTCCATAAGGAAATCCCCTATCATCAGCAACATAAATAAATTGCCTTTCAGGGATAAGAAAGCGCACTTCCTTCAACACTGTTAAACCGCCAATGCCACTATCAAAAAAAAGAATAGGCCGATCATCCATCAGTTTTCACACTTGTTTTTAATTTTTTACGTTCACGACCTGCAGGCGCCCCACTGCCTCGCGGAAATTTAGGTGAAAAATGATCCAATGAAGAGACAATTCCCCGTAGCAAGCGCACCTCAGATTCACTAAAATTAGCACGCGTAAAAACAGAGCGCAGATTTGCAAGCATCACCTCTTTGCGTTCTTGAGGTCTAAAATATCCACGGATCTCTAAAGCATCTTCTAACTGAGATAAAAAACCATGAAACGTTGCTTTATTTGCTGGCTCCATCTCTACCGCACGAAAAGCCGTATCATTCATATCTTTTAAACCTGATTTCATCCATTCATAAGACATAAGCAAAACCGCTTGTGCGATATTAAGTGAAGCGAAAGCAGGATTAACCGGAAAAGTAATAATTTCATCAACAAGACTTATTTCATCATTTTCTAATCCCCACCTTTCTCTTCCAAATAAAATGCCGGTTTTCTGTCCAATGTTTTCACGCTGACGTAATAGATTCGCTGCTTCAACAGCACTTTTTACAGTCTTAAAACCACATCTTTCACGTGCTGTTGTAGCAAAAACATAATGCAAATCTGCAATTGCATCACGCAACGTGTCAAAAGTAACAGTGTCATTAATAACATGATCTGCTTTACTCGCAGCAGCTATAGCTTTTTCATTTGGAAATCCTTCTCGAGGTTTAACTAATCGAAGCTTAGAGAGCCCAAAATTTGCCATTGCCCTTGCTACCATACCAATATTTTCAGGCAATTGCGGTTCGACCAAAATAATAATTGGACCCTTTGTTAAATTTTTACGATTCCTATTGGTTCCAGCCATTAATTTTTCCTAATTTCATACATTCTTAAGAGAACATTCTTCCAAATAACCTTTTAACAACAAAATAATATCAATATTGTTCTTTTATCCAGAAGTTATGGGGAAGTAACAACTTAAAAATTAAAAATGAATTATAAAAACAAATAAACTTCGTTTTTTTAATGACTTAGAGTGATTGAGTAAACTTTCATGACATTTTTGTGCATCAAAAATGCTTTAATGAAATATGCTATAAAGCTTATAGATAACAAACTGGGTTGAATTATCAAATCATAAATTCTAAAATAAGGAGCATGCTCTTTATTTCTAAACTTTTTCCTGCAAAACTTATCCGCCGTTATAAACGTTTTCTTGCTGATGTTAAACGAGAAGATCAGCACATTTTTACTGTGGCGGTCCCTAATACAGGATCGATGCTCGGTTTGACAACCCCGAACTCCAATATTTGGCTTTCATATAATAACAATTCCAAGCGAAAATATGCATATCAATTAGAAATTGTTGAAGCAAATGATACTTTAGTTGGCATCAATACGACTTTGCCTAACAAACTTGCCCTAGAAGCACTTCAAAATGATTTGTTACCAGAGTTAAACGGATACAAAACAATTTTGAAGGAACAATGCTATGGTACACAATCACGAATTGATTTTCTTCTGCGTGATGGCATCCGCCCTGACTGTTATCTAGAAATTAAAAATGTTCATTTTATTCGCCAAGAAGGATTAGCAGAATTTCCTGATACCGTAACAAAACGTGGCACACGTCATCTTGAAGAACTGATAAAAGTTGTGCAACAAGGAAAACGAGCTGCTATGCTTTATGTAATTCAACGGGAAGATTGCTCAGCTTTTAAAATCTGCCATGATCTTGATTCAGCTTATGGACGTAAATTTGATTTAGCATTAGAATCGGGAGTAGAATTTTATGCTGTAAAGTGTCACGTAAGTACAAAAGGTATTTTTCCGATTCATCGAGTGGAAATAGAAAACAGAAAAAATAATGACTGATTATATTGAATATAATAAAATCCCCTTAAAATTTAACGGGCAAATTCGCATTTTTGATGAGCACGCTTTTGCTAAAATGCGTGAAGTTGGTCGTATTGCTGCAGAATGCCTTGATGCACTTATGGATATTATTAAGCCTGGCGTTACTACACAAGAAATTGATGATTTTGTCTTCATTTTTGGAGCCGAAAGAGGAGCTCTTCCTGCTGATCTGAATTATCATGGATATGGACATTCATGCTGCACATCAATTAATCACGTTGTTTGCCATGGCATCCCGAATAAAAGACCCTTACAAGAAGGCGATATTGTTAATGTTGATGTAACCTTTATTCTCGATGGTTGGCATGGAGATTCAAGCCGCATGTACCCTGTTGGAAAAATCAGACGTGCTGCAGAACGTTTGCTAAAAATAACGCACGAGAGTCTTATGAGAGCAATCGCCATAGTCAAGCCTGGAGCTACCACAGGTGATATTGGATCCGCCATTCAACGCTACGCAGAATCTGAACGTTGCTCAATTGTAAGAGATTTTTGCGGACACGGAATCGGTCAACTTTTTCATGATGCGCCTAATATTTTACATTATGGAAATCCTAGAGAAGGAATAGAACTCAAACAAGGTATGATGTTTACAATTGAGCCAATGATTAATCTTGGAAAACCACAAGTTAAGATTTTATCTGATGGCTGGACTGCTGTTACACGTGATAGATCTCTTACTGCACAGTATGAGCACACAATTGGTATAACAAGTGAAGGATGTGAAGTTTTTACACAATCTCCTAAAAATATTTTTTATATTCCAAACTCAAGCGCTTAAATAAATGTAGAAATGTCATGGCTAAGAAGATAAGTAAAAAGAAAGATATCCAAAGTCATCATTTTGTATCGACATCACAATCTCCACTTACCCCAAAACCAGAAACAAAAAGTGAAAAAGTTCAGAGAAATTTACAGATAAATAAACATTACCAAGGACATCGTGAACGTCTCCGTAAACGCTATTTAAAATCAAAAGGAAGTGCACTTGAAGATTATGAATACCTTGAATTATTGCTTTTTCGCACGATTCCCCGCGCAAATACAAAACCAATAGCCAAAAATTTAATAGCACATTTTGGCTCACTAACAGACGTATTGAGAGCTGATATTCATCGACTTCAAGAAGTTCAAGGATGTGGTCCAGCAACTGCAATCGATTTAAAAATTATTTCAGATGTTGCTGGACGTCTTGCTCGCGCAGAATTGTATAAACGTGATATTTTTTCATCATGGGATAAAGTATTAGCTTATTGTAAAGCCGTCATGGCGCACGAAACACGCGAACAATTTCGTGTTCTCTTTCTTGATAAAAAAAATGGTTTACTTGCTGATGAAGTCCAACAAACTGGAACTATTGATCACACCCCTGTCTATCCCCGTGAAGTCATATCTCGAGCTTTAGAATTATCTGCATCAGGACTTATCTTAGTGCATAATCACCCCTCTGGGGACGCTAGACCTTCTCAAGCAGATGTAACGATGACATACAGATTAAAAGACGCAGCAAATGCGTTAGGGATTACTATTCATGACCATCTTATTATCGCACGAAATGAATATACAAGCTTTAAAGCATTAAAACTCATATGAATCTTACTCAATATTATTGAGGACGAATCAATTTCCTAAATCAATATCTAATATAGCCATTGAAAAATTGTATGATAACTCATCCTCATCGTCATCTCGATAGATAATACCTAAAAATTCATTACCAATATAAACTTCACAAGAATCAGTTTTTTTAGGCCGCGCTTTTACTTGCAATGCTGAATTTTGGAATATATTTTTAAAGTAATTATCAAGTTTTTTTATTTCATCAGCATTCACTATGCTCTCCTATTTTTTAAGACTCCTAAATTAACGCTTGTAAGGCGGGTAAAGCACTCCTAAGATTTCTGTAATGATAGTAAAAACTTTATTTTCAATTTTCTATATTAGCTATATTCGAAAAAGCACTCTCTTAACACATTCACTAAGAAACATTTACTAAAAGGTCTACCATTGTGAAATATATTCATATAACTGCAAAAGTAAAAAAACGGTTAGAAAACCGTAAATTTTAAATAATTTCTACTTTATCTCCAATTTTTAGCTTTTACGTTTATAAACACCCTCTGACGGAATATTGATCAATCACTTATAATTTTTTCTTTTTATCAAAATAAAGTTCTATAAAATAAAGAGATCTTTCATCCTTTCTAACTGCTTTTTTATAAAGAAATTCCTTTTGATAATGATAGACAAACAGCTAAATAAGTTTTTTACTTTTATCCAAGATAAAAAATATTGGATATTTTTGCAAACATATAAAATCCATGGGCATTTTATACGATAGGATAACGAGAAAGAAAATTAATGACACCCTCCTTATAGACCCTATCTCCAACAGCAAGCATATGGTCTCGATCAGGAATTGGTAACGCTTCACCACAAGGTAACAAAGCTGCCAACGGTTCTGCTTCACCGCCAATGTCATCTAATGAACCAACAGCAACGAGTGCAGGTTGTTTAAGTTTGTAGAGCTCAGCTGCTGTTAACTCCTGTTTTGATGTGATAATACAAGCTGCGAGAGCACGTCTATCGCTTTTCGTGTGGTCTGCAAATTTACGAAACATTAAGCCACGTGGATTGGTAATCGTGGAAATATCTTCTGCTAAAAGAGCCTCAGCGACAGGTTGCCAATCCCCTGCTCCCGTCACCATACCAATACCTAAACCACCAAAAATGATACTGTGTACATATGTTGGATACAAAAGAGCCATAAATGCGCTAATTCGAGCCCCCATAGAATATCCCATGACATGAGCTTTAGATAACTCCAAATGCTGCAACAAACTCATTGCATCTTCAGCCATGGCTTGAGGTGTGTAAAAGCAAGGATCGTAACTTTTAACAGAATCTCCATGACCACGATTATCAAGAGCAATAACACGATACCCTGCTTCAGTGAGGACACGAAACCAACCTGTAGCGTACCAATTCACACGTGCAGAAGATGCAAAGCCATGGATCAACAAAATAGGATCTCCCTGCCCTTCTTCTCGATAAGCAAATTGCAAACCGTTATATTCAAAAAAACGAAGATCCTCTGCTGTCATTTTTTATCACCTTCGCATTTTCCACAAATAGCAGGATGAATAACACGTTGTCCCTTCTGTATTTGTTTTTCGGAAACTTCACCGGCATTAACCTCAAGAGCAAAAGTTGCAGGAACTCTCGACGCAATAATATCCGTTGAAAACGGTAAAGTTTTCTCGACAATCGATACAATAACTCCCTCAGCATTTAAAAAAATCATATCTAAGGGCAGAGGTGTATTTGCCATCCACATAAAAAATTCCTGCGTATCCTTTAACTGCTCACTTTTCTGCTGTTTAAAGAGCATTGCCCGATCTCGGGGAAAATGAGTGCGATACATTAAACCAGCTGTTGCTTGAGACGGAGTAAAAGCAATCTCTACCTTGTAAGAGATTGTACCTTGCTTTGTTTGTATTTCTAAAGGAACTGGATCAACAGGAATCTCGATAGGTGTCTTTGCTACGACTAGGCTCACTTCTAAAAAGAAAAACAGCGTCACTATAACGATATACCCTTTTTCAAAAGGTTTTAACATTTTTATCTCCACGGCAAACAATTCTTTAATTTTGTTTTACAAAATAGAAACATCAAAATTTTTAAAGTAAAAAAAATACAAAAGTTCATCTTTTTATTGCATTCAATGCAACAGTTTAATTTGCTCTATTTGATTTATGACTTGTACAGATGAACTCTTTCTTGCAAATGCTGTTCACTTTAATACCTCTTATCGCTAGCGATCTTTCTATCAAAAAGAACAAGAGCAGAGTATATAGATTTAAGAAGGAGTTTAATGCGTAGCAAACGGAATCCCGATATCTGGATAAATTTCTGCTGTCATTAAGCCTTTTTCCCCTTTACCAAAACGTACAAGGACAACCTGACCAGAACGAAGCTCTGCTAAACCAAAACGACGCAATGTTTCCATATGAATAAAAATATCTTCTGTTCCCTGCCCACGGCTAAGGAAACCAAATCCCTTATCTCGATTAAACCATTTAACAATCGCACGCTCTAAACCGCTTTCTGGTGTCACAACAACATGTGTACGAGCCGGAATTTCTGACGGATGAACTGCTGAAGAGAAATCTATGGATTTCACTTGAACACATTTCAATCCCCGCTCAGTTTTCTCCACAGCACAGATCACTTTAGCACCCTCTAACGCTGTTTGAAAACCATCTCTCCGCATGACAGTAACATGTAATAATATATCGGGGAAATTAGGCAAATCAGGCACAATAAATCCATACCCCTTACTACTATCAAACCACTTAATGACACCACTGATTTCAATAATTTCACCATAAGCACCTACACTGCCCTCAGATAGGGAACAATCCTTTAATGCATCTTTACTGGTCATAATAAAACGTGATCCTGTAGCTTTAATTGTACGATATTGATTCTCTACATTTAAGTAAACATTGCTCTTGCATCAACACGCAAGCCCCAAGATAAGATTTCCCCATATTGTCGTACCTCCTCATGTGAATATCAACACGAATATTCACAAAAATGTTTGCTCATACGCCCTACATATCTTACAATTGAAAAAGAAGAGATTTTTCATCAGTAATATTTTCATGAATGTGTAACTTGCATGATGAAGAAGTTCACGATAAGGTGCAAAAACCTCAACTCATTCAAGGAAAGTGCATAATGCAATTGAAGAAAATCCTCACCAACCTCGCAGCTATCATGGCACTTGTAACAAATGTTTATGCGAATGAACCTATCAAAATTGGTGTTTACCTTCCATTAAGTGGTCAAAATGCATTTGGAGGACAACTTGAAATTGGAGGCATAGAATTGGCACATAAAAAAGTTCCAGAAATATTGGGACGTAAAGTAGAGCTTGTTATTATTGATAATAAATCTGATAAAGTAGAAGCTGCTAATGCTGTTATGCGTTTAACCGCCAGTGAACAAGTTAATGGAATTATTGGTAGTTATGGCTCTTCACTCTCGTTGGCTGGTGGAGAAATATCTGAAAAAGCAAAGACTCCAACCATTGCAACTTCTTCAACGAACCCACTTGTTACACAAGGTAAGAAATATTACTTTCGCGCTTGCTTCATAGATTCCTATCAAGGAATTGGAATTGCAACTTATGTGCGTCAAACTTTACATGCAAAAAAAGCGGCTATTCTGAAAGATATATCAAGTGATTACGCAATTGGCCTTGCAAGTTATTTCTCGCGTGCTTTCAAAAAGCTAGGTGGTGAGATTATCTCAAATTTAAACTACAATTCTGGAGATCAGGATTTTTCAGCTGTTCTTACACAGATTATAGCACAAAAACCTGATATCTTATTTATTCCATCCTACTTTTCTGAAGGTGCCATTATTATGAAACAAGCACGCGAGCTAGGTGCAAAGTTTCGGATTATGGGTGGAGATGCCATGGATAATCCAGAAACCATCACAATTGCAGGAGAAGCTGCAGAAGGTTTTTTACATACGACACTTCCCTATAGTGAAGACATGCCGAATATGTCAAAAGCTGCACAAGAATTCACAAATGAGTGGAAAGCAGCTTATCCTGGTAAAGAACCCAATATCAATTCTGTTTTGGGATACACGAGTTATATGATGTTTATGAAAGCCATTGAAAATGCTGGTAGTGCAGATCGTGAAAAGATCACTATAGCACTTAGCAAATTAAAAGATTTTCAAACCCCCTTTGGTGATATGTCTATGGACGAAAATCATAATCCTAAAATTCCTATTGGTATAATTGAAATAAAGGGTGGAAAACGTGTCTATTTAGATGAAGTTAAACCTGCTTTTTAAAAAATCAGCAATTTTTGTAGTCAAGATCTCAAGAGATAGTAGAGGGCTTTTCCTCAACTGAAATTTGATGATTTCTTATTTTATCCTGTATGAATTAACAAATGTGGAAGGATAATAGATGAGCACTGAAATGTTCATCCAGTATTTTTTTAATGCACTGGCATTGGGATCTCTTTATGGACTTATCGCTATTGGTTACACCATGGTCTACGGCATATTGAGGCTTATTAATTTTGCTCACGGTGACATCTTTATGCTAGGGGCATATTTTGTTTTCTTTTCTACAATTAGCTTTATGCCTGCTTGGACTGCAGTTCTTCTTTTTCTTCTAGCAATTCTTATTTATTATTCGGTATTTATAGGATACAAAAAGCGCCCTTCAACTTTTTGGATTGCTGTTTTTTTAGTCCTTATCTTAGGGTTTATTTACTATTTTAAAATTGCCCCACGAGATTTTACACCGATTTGGATATTGGCCTTGTGCTTTTCAATTTTTATTACAAGCGCCGTGGGTATTACTGTTGATCAATTCGCTTATAAACCTTTGCGTCATGCTCCTCGTATCTCAGCACTTATCGGCGCAATTGGAGTTTCCTTCTTTATTGAAAATCTCTCTACTGTACTCTTTAGTGGTGTCCCCAAAGGAGTAAAACAACCAGATTTTCTTGTAATACCGTTCCTATGGCATTTAAAGTCAGGAGTAGACGGAATCATTATAATTGCTCCAATGTCTCTAATTGTTCCTACTGTTTCGTTTATTCTTATCATTTTACTGTTATGGATTATCCATAAAACAAAACCTGGTCTTGCTATGCGTGCAATCTCACATGATATTGAAACGACCCGTTTGATGGGTGTTTCTGTCAATAAAGTTATTGCATTTACATTTGGCATAGGCTCAGCGCTTGCTGCTATTGCAGGGATTATGTGGTCGTTACGCTATCCTCAAATTCAACCTTATATGGGGGTTCTTCCTGGCCTCAAAGCATTTATCGCTGCCGTTATTGGAGGGATTGGCTCAATTCCAGGAGCAATGTTGGGGGGATTGTTATTAGGATTTATTGAAATTATGATTATTGCATTTTTTCCCGCATTATCTGGATATCGAGATGCTTTCGCTTTTATTTTATTAATTCTGATTTTATTGATAATGCCTACTGGATTAATGGGTAAAAAAAGTCAGGAGAAGATCTAATGGTAAAATCAGCTACAACTTTTCTATCCTGTATCAGTATTTTTATTCTTATCGGTTTTTTATTTTATGCTGACAACCATTTTAATGACTATACCCTTCGTATCATCAATCTTATTGCTATTAACGCAATATTGGCAATTTCGCTTAATTTGATTTACGGTTTTACCGGTATGTTTTCTCTAGGACATGCTGGCTTTATGGCTATTGGTGCTTATGTCTGTGCAATTTTACTTCTTTCTCCTGAACAAAAAGAAATGATGTGGATTCTTGATCCTATAGCTGAACCGTTGCATCATCTCCAATTTCCTTTTTTTATTGCCGTTGTTATAAGTGGTTTATCTGCTGCAGTTGTAGGTTTATTGATTGCTCTTCCTATATTACGGCTTGGTGGTGATTATCTTGGAATTGCAACATTGGGTTTTGCAGAAATTATTCGTATTGTCATTACGAATGCCTCATCCCTGACAAATGGTTCTTTGGGAATTAAAGGAATACCTCAAAAGGCGACATTATGGTGGAACTATGGTTGGTTAGCATTTACAATTCTCTTTATTATTCTCTTACTACGAAGCAATACTGGCAACGTATTACGTGCTATTCGTGATGATGAAATCGCCGCGAAAACAATGGGTGTTAACGCTTTTTTCTACCGGAGCTTTTCCTTCACTGTTGGTGCATTTTTTGCAGGTATAGGAGGAGCATTAATGGCTGCTCTCATTTCAACGATCGATCCAAAAATGTTTAATTTTCTCCTAACATTTAATATTTTAATGATTGTTGTTGCTGGTGGGCTTGGTTCAATTACAGGAAGCGTTCTTGGGAGCATTATTATTACAGTGATGCTTGAATGGCTTCGTATTATTGAAAGTCCTTTTGATTTGGGTTTTGTCCATATTCCAGAGACACCTGGGCTTCGTATGGTTGTTTTTTCTCTTTTATTGCTAGTCATTATCCTCTTTTGGAGAAAAGGGTTGTTGGGACAACATGAATTCTCATGGAATGGAATTTATAGCTTTTTGACACGTAAGAAACTCTCTAATACTGAGGGAAAGCTATGAACGACACCATCCTTTCACTCAACAATGTTTTGATGCGTTTTGGCGGCTTGGTTGCTGTAAATGACATTAATATGACAATTAAACGGGGAACAATTACTGGATTAATCGGTCCAAATGGAGCTGGAAAAACGACAGTTTTTAATATGATTTCTGGATTTTATGCTCCCACAAGTGGAACAATTCTTTTTGATGGTAAAAAAGTTTCTGGATCTTCTCCTTATATTATCTGCAGACGCCATATTGCACGAACATTTCAAAATATTCGCCTTTTTTCAGGATTGACAGTTTTGCAAAATGTTATGGTAGGAGCTCATGTTCGACAAAAATATCCGTGGTTTTCTTCAGCACTGTTTTTTCCAAAAGCAATAAAAGAAAAGCGAGAAGTCCATAAAAATTCAATGGAACTTCTTGAACGGCTTCAGCTTGATCATCTTGCGAATCAATCGGCAATGACTCTGCCCTATGGTGTACAACGACGTCTAGAAATTGCACGTGCTCTAGCGACAAAGCCAAAATTGCTGCTTCTTGATGAACCTGCTGCGGGTATGAATCCACAGGAAAGTGAGGATCTTAGAAAATTCATAGCAAAAGTGCAGAAAGACTTTGATCTTACAATTCTGCTTATAGAACACGATATGAAAGTTGTTATGGGGCTTTGCCAATATATTTGGGTAATGGAATATGGCTGTTGTATTGCCAATGGTACACCGGATGAAATTCGTAACAACCCTAAAGTTATTGAAGCTTATCTTGGCGGAGATGTTTATGGATATTCTTAAAATCAAAAATCTTCACGTTCATTATGGTGCCATTAAAGCTATCCAAAACCTTTCTATGTCTATAAAAAAGGGGAGTATAGTAACTTTAATTGGCGCCAATGGAGCAGGAAAAAGTAGCATTGTACGCTCTATTACAGGACTCAACCGATCTGTTTATGGAGAAATTACCTATAAAGGCGAATCAATTATTAAAAAATCACCAGAAAAAATTTTACGCTTAGGCATTGCTCTCAGTCCTGAAGGGCGGCGTATCATGCCCCACCTCACTGTTTTAGAAAATCTACACCTAGGTGCTTATATTCGCCATGATAAGCTAGCAATTGCTCGTGATATTGAATGGGTATTTGATCTCTTTCCACGTTTACGTGAAAGGGCAAAACAATTGGGTGGAACAATGTCTGGTGGTGAGCAGCAAATGCTTGCTGTAGGTCGTGCACTCATGAGTAATCCTGACATGGTAATATTAGACGAACCCTCTCTAGGTTTAGCACCACTTCTTGTAAAAGAACTTTTTTCAATTATCCGAAAAATTAATGATATGGGAAAAACCATTCTTCTTATTGAGCAAAATGCATTTGCTGCGCTTTCGATTGCTGACTATGCCTATATTTTAGAGGTAGGGCACATTTTATTTCATGGTGAAGGCAAAACGATGCTTTTTGATCCACGTGTTAAAGAAGCATATCTTGGTGGATAAAAACTACACAGCATTAAAAAGTCAACAGTGCCCCTTTTCAAAAAAACGCGCTATTTTAAGAGAACAATGTTTTTATGAAATTCTTTTCATAAAATTCCCGATTTCTTACAACCACCACTTCTCTGGGCTGAACACGCCTGCTGCTTGTTCTATAATGTACGCTATCTGAAAGATAACTTCCTCAGCAAAAGGTTTACCAATCAATTGCAACCCTAGTGGTAGTCCATTTTCTGAAAGACCAGCAGGAACAGAGATACCTGGTAGACCAGCCATATTAACGGGCACAGTAAAAATATCATTGAGATACATTGCTACAGTATCTTTTTTTATTTTTTCATCGGCAATACTAAAGGCGGGTGTTGGTGTTGCCGGTGTGAGGATAGCATCAATACCGGACGCAAAACATTGATCAAAATCACGCTTTACCAATGTTCGAACTTTTTGGGCTCTTAAATAATAAGCATCATAATAACCCGATGAGAGAACATAAGTACCAATCAAAATACGACGTTTAACTTCATCTCCAAAACCAGCTGAACGGGTATTTTCATACATTTCAATAACGTCTTTTCCTGGTATACGAAGACCAAAACGAACACCATCATAGCGTGCCAAATTAGAAGATGCTTCTGCAGGAGCGACAATGTAGTAAGCAGGCAAAGCATATTTTGTATGGGGTAATGAAATATCGCTTATTTCAGCACCCGCTTCTTTTAGCCAATTCATTCCTTTTTGCCAAAGATCAATAATTTCAGAAGACATTCCTTCCATATGATATTCTTTTGGAATTCCAATTTTCATTCCTTTGATTGATTGACCAAGATAGCTTTCATAATCAGGGACCGGTAAATTAACAGAAGTAGAATCTTTTTTATCAAAAGAAGCCATTGATTTAAGCAAAAGAGCACAATCGCGAACATCACGTCCGATAGGCCCAGCTTGATCAAGTGATGAAGCAAAAGCGATAGTACCCCATCGTGAACAACGCCCATAAGTTGGCTTAATTCCTACTGTTCCAGTAAATGCCGCTGGCTGGCGTATTGAACCGCCTGTATCTGTTGCTGTTGCACCAGCACAAATCCGCGCGGCAACAGCAGCTGCAGAACCACCAGATGAACCACCAGGCACCAGCTTCTCATGGGAGCCTTTTTTTCTCCATGGACTAATGACAGGACCATAATATGACGTCTCATTGGAAGACCCCATAGCAAACTCATCCATATTGAGCTTACCTAACATAACAGCTCCATCCTGCCATAAATTAGCAGATACCGTTGATTCATAATGCGGTTTAAAACCATCAAGAATATATGAGCAAGCTTGAGTATGAACCCCCTGTGTGGCAAAAAGATCCTTAATTCCCAACGGAATTCCTTCTAAAGCTCTCCCCTGCCCTCTAGCCAAACGGCACTCTGATTCAGCAGCCATTTTTCTTGCTTCTTCTGCTGTTATTGTCACATAAGCATTCAAAGTTGGATTAGCCAATTCAATTGCTTTTAAATAAGCTTCTGTTAATTCAGTTGCTTTGAACTCTTTCTTTATGAGAGAATCACGAGCTTGTGCAATGGTAAAGGTTGTTAAATCGGTCATATTGGTTCTCAAGTTCTTAAAATACAAAAATTACTCGACGACTTTTGAAACAAGAAAGAAGTTTTCTTCTGTAACAGGTGCATTTGCTACGATATCTTCTGCTAGATTACCATCTATGACACTATCTTCTCGCATTCGTAAAGCCATTGGTATCACAGATGTTAATGGTTCAACACTCCTAACATCGACTTCATCTAATTGTTTTACAAAACCTAAAATGACATTGAGTTCTTTTGTCATACGTTCTGCTTCATCGTCATGGACAGCAATACGCGCTAAATGCGCTACCCGCTTGACTGTTTCTTGATCAACAGACATACTGTGCCTTTCTGCTTTTTTATTTTTACATTTGCCTATTGGCTATACAAGGCTGCGTTTGCAAGCGCAAGAATATTGATAACCTGAAACACGAAAAGACTTAAATTATAAATCATATGGCTATTATTAATATCAATGAAGTTATGACACATCTTTTGCCTGGGCAAGTCATAGCAGGTTTAGATTTGGGAAAAAAAACGATTGGAATTGCAGTTTCTGATATAGGGCTAACTTTTGCAAATCCGCGTCCTGTAATTCAACGAAAAAAAATCATGGAAGATGCGCACAGCCTTATAAAAATTTTTGATCATGAAAATGTGGGGATTATTATCATTGGATTACCACTTAATATGAATGGAAGCTGCGGTCCTCGTGCTCAAGCAACCAGAACTTTTGTCAGCACTATGAAAGCATATATAAAAATTCCATTTGTTTTTTGGGACGAACGTTTATCAACAATTGCCGCAGAACGTTCTCTTCTAGAAATGGATGTATCACGCGCTAAAAGAGCAACAAGAATCGATTCGGCCGCTGCTGCTTTCATATTGCAAGGTGCACTCGATAGACTTCAAAGCCTTCATCATATGGAAGGATAAAGAACATTTAACAAATGTCCTGCATTATACCGTGCAATAAGCATTCCATAGGAAGATCTCCATTGTCCTCCAAGGCGGCTTTCCATATAAGCATTTGCCACATGTTCTATATCTATAGAACGTAATGACGCGGCGGCGGCGGCATACGCTACTTGTTCAACAAAAAATCTTCCAGCTCCCTCACTTGCCGATGCCATCTCAGCAGCAGACTTAATGATCTCGATTGCCCGTGGTCCAGCTGGTCCAATATCAACAGCAATTTTTTCTAACAATTTCTGAAATAATCCCGGTGCCCTTTCGGCGATGAGAATTGCATCTTTCACCAATTGATTCGCAGAGCTATTTCTCACAATCCGTGCAGGACCATTGTACAACATTTGTGATAATGGATTACCTTCTACAAAACTTTCGATGCCAAGCTGTGCAATAATCTCGCCAATAATAGGTATGACGAGTTGACTCACATGATAAGCAATAATAGGAGTCATAATTCTCGCAAAAGCTGCTTCAGAGCGATCATTTGCAGCATTATCAAAGGCTCGTGCTAAACGTAAAACCAATGCTTGTGCAGCAGCAACATCCAGTGCAATATCAGCAAAAATACGTTCTGTTAATGGGGGCAAAGGTTGATCTGGCATCTTTTGCCGAAAAAAATCGATACCAGATTGGAGTGCAGCGCGCAAAACACCTGCCGATACGACAGATTGATCAAAACGCATCATCGTTTCAATATCTTTAATGACTTTCAATCCCTCCCCCATATTTCCTAAAAGCCAACCATAACTCCCTTGAAATTCAACAACTCCCTCTGGAGTTAAAGATTCTCCAGGACGTTGTAGCAAATGACGAATCGATATAATGCCATTTAACGCTCCATTTTCTTGTATTCGTGGAACTAAAAAGCAACTTAAATGACCATCTGATTCTGCACTCACAAGATATCCATCAACTATAGGGTTAATAACATTCGTTTTTACAACATTTAAACGGTACAGATCACAGCCAACTTTTTCATCAAAAGAAATTTTTTTAACAATTGGGAAATTGAAAGAGTACTTTTCGTGTTGTTCAACATCATCAAAAGCACAGGTAAATGAAGCCGCCCTTTTGCTATTAATAGGTTTAGACGATGAATCATATTGTCGTGATAAAAGCACATTTTGCCATTTGTTAAAGAGCCCAACATCACTAATTAAGACTGCTATAGCTGCACTTGCTATAATTACCTCATTCAAATGCCCTGTTTCTAAACCAGCAGATAAAGCTAAGCGAATTGCACGAGCTTGGTAGCGTACTCCGTTTTCTGAAGTGGTATTCTCCCAAAGTGAAGTGACCAAGCCAGCGTGTCTAGAATATTGTTGAAGAGCTTGATAAGAAGAATGGATCTCTAATTTTTCTATTGGATGTCCCCATTCATCATTGTGACGCAATATGGGCCGATAACGATTCGCTAAAGAGGAAAGCTCCCATGCTTCACGACTCGCTACAAAATCTCCTATTTCTTCAAAACTTGCTAATAAAAATTTAGGCAACGTAGAAGCAATACGAAACATAAGCGTATCACTGAGAAACGCATTTTTTTTGCGGACATTTTGCGCAGATACAGCACTCATAGGCATATTCCTATTATTCAAATCATTCACATCATAGACTATTTGTCATTTTGCAATTAAAAAACATTTATTATATTCAAACAAATGCTTGTTTAATCTGTTTAGAGAGAGATAGAAAATAATGCTATGACTCAAAATACTTTTTTTCCCCTTTTTCCCCATCAACATCTTTTAGGCATTAAAGATTTGAGTGTAGAAGATCTCACCGTATTGCTGGATCGTGCAGATGCAAATGTTAATCTCTCTAAAAAAATTGATAAAATGAAATCTCCAGTGTGTGGATACACTCAAATTAATCTTTTCTTTGAGGCTTCCACGCGTACACAATCTTCTTTTGAATTAGCTGGAAAACGTTTAGGCGCAAACGTGATGAGTATGGCTATTGGCAATTCATCTGTAAAAAAAGGAGAAACATTAATTGATACAGCAACAACCCTCAATGCAATGAAACCAGATATACTTGTTATTCGTCATAATAGCGCTGGAGCTGCCGCTTTGTTAGCAAAAAAAGTGAATTGTTGTGTGATTAATGCAGGTGATGGTGCCCATGAACATCCAACACAAGCTTTATTAGACGCTCTGACAATTAAAAGGACAAAAGGCCGCATTGAAGGATTAACTGTTGCAATTTGCGGAGATATTTTGCATTCACGTGTCGCGCGTTCTAATATCCTCAGTCTCAACGCCTTGGGAGCTCGGGTTCGTGCTGTTGCGCCTTCTACACTCCTACCCACAGGAATTGCTGATATGAGTGTTGAGGTTTTTAACACGATGAAAGAAGGACTTAAAGGTGCTGATGTCATCATGATGCTCCGCTTACAACATGAACGTATGGCAGGTTCCTTTATTCCCTCCATTCGTGAATATTTTCATTATTTTGGTTTACATAAAGAAAATTTGTCTTATGCCAAAAGTGATTGCATTGTTTTGCACCCTGGTCCAATAAACCGTGGCATAGAAATAGCATCTGACATAGCAGATGGACCACAAAGTATGATTCATACACAAGTAGAAATGGGAATCGCTGTACGTATGGCTGTCATGGAGGCTTTATTGGATTCACGCCTTAAAGCAAGTGGAGAGAAAAAATGATAAAGCCAATTGTTTTTCAAAATGCCCGTGTTATTGATCCCTCACGCACAATGGATGAAGTTGGCACTGTCATTGTTGAAAATGGACTGATTGTAGCCGCTGGAAAAGAAGCATTAAATCAAGGAATCCCCGAAGGGGCAGAAATTATTAATGCACAAAACAAAGCAATCCTTCCAGGACTTGTTGATGCTCGTGTTTTTATTGGAGAGCCAGGAAATGAAAGTCGTGAAACAATTACATCAGCAAGCCAATCTGCAGCAGCCGGTGGTATTACTTCTTTTCTTATGATGCCAGACACAAATCCAATTATCGATACTGTAGCACTTGTTAAATTTATTAGGCATACAACACAAGAAATGTCATCGGTCAATATTTATCCTGTTGCTGCGATCACTCAAGGTTTTCAGGGACAAGAAATAACCGAGTTTGGTTTGCTAAAAGATGCAGGAGCTGTTGCTTTTTGTGAAGGAAAAAAAACACTTCAAAATTCATCTGTTATGCGGCGTGCTATGACATATGCACGTGATTTCGATGTTCCATTAATGCATGAAACACAAGACAAAGACCTCACAGGACAAGGCGTTATGAATGAAGGCCTCTTAGCGAGTTGGCTTGGTCTTTCTGGAATCCCTCGAGAAGCAGAAGTTATACCACTCGAAAGAGATTTGCGCTTAGCTGCATTGACACAAACACGCTATCATGCGGCACAAATATCGACAGCATTATCTGTTGAAGCATTGCGCTTAGGCAAACAACGCAGCGAAAAGATTTCAGCCGGTGTATCTATTAATCACTTGTCTCTTAATGAAAATGACATTGGTGAGTATTGTACATCCTTTCGTCTTATGCCTCCATTGCGCAGAGAAGAAGATCGCAGAACAATGATTGAAGCAATAAAAGATGGAACAGTAGATATTATTGTCTCTTCCCATGATCCTCAGACTGTTGATACAAAACATTTACCATTTAATGATGCAGCAACAGGTGCCATTGGTATGGAGACTTTATTGAGTGCAGCTTTACGCCTTTATCATGATGAAAGCATCTCTCTTTTACGATTAACAGACCTTTTATCAACAACACCTGCAAAACTCTTTGGTCTGAATGCAGGGACCCTCAAAAGAGGTTCTTATGCGGATCTCATTTTGGTTGATCTTGAAGAACCATGGGTGGTTTCTGCAAAGAAACTATATTCACGCTCAAAAAATACACCTTTTGAGAATGCACGCTTCCAAGGGCGTGTTATTCAAACTTTTGTTAAAGGACAATCAATTTTTAAACTTGATCAGTAAACTTAATGAGATTTTTAATGAATGAAAGTGAAATAGTTTTTCAGTTTTGTACTTGGTTTATCTTTCTGATGTCCTATCTCACCGGATCGATCCCATTTGGTTTGCTTTTTACGCGATTAGCTAAACTTGGTGATGTAAGAACAATTGGCTCTGGTAACATTGGAGCGACAAATGTTCTACGGACAGGAAATAAAAAAGTTGCTGCTTTCACACTTCTTTGCGATATGTTGAAGGGAACTGTTGTTATTCTTGTTATAAAATTTTTAGATGCTCCGATAGAAAATAGTCTCCTTGTTTCTTTAGTTGGTTTTTTTGCTTTCTTGGGGCATCTTTTTCCCATATGGTTGAGATTTAAAGGTGGCAAAGGTGTTGCTACCTATCTTGGTGTGTGCTTAGGAGTCTACTGGCCAGCAGCAATTATTTTCATTGTTGTATGGATGACGATTCTTTTACTCACACGCTACTCTTCATTATCCGCACTTATTGCTGTGATTATCACTCCGATATTTGTTTTTTACTTTTCCGATCCTTATTTCTCTTTTATGCTGTTTGTGATGAGCATATTTGTGTATATAAAACATTATGTAAATATTCGTAAATTATTAGTTGGAAAAGAAAGCAAGGTTGGTAAATAAAACGGGGATGAATAAAGGAATCTTGCTCACTGATCGTCAACGTCTCAATTGGTTACGGTTATTGCGAAGTGAGAATATTGGAGCAGTGAGTTTCCGCAATCTCATTGATCATTATAAAACAGCAGAAAATGCTTTAGCGGCACTTCCTGAGCTTGGTAGAAAAGGTGGGCTTTCTACTTCTATTCGAATAACAACGATAGAAGATGCAGAAAAAGAAATACAAGAAGCTGAAAAGTTAGGTGTTCGGTTTATCGGTGTCGGAGAACCGGATTATCCTGCTTTCCTTAAGGTAACGGAATCTCCCCCTCCTCTCATTGCCATAAAAGGAAATGTTTCAGTTTTCCAAAAACCTTCTGTTGGAATTGTAGGATCTCGCAATGCTTCAGCGGCTGGCAAAAAACTTGCTGCTCAATTTGCCAATTTTCTTGGAGATGCTGGTTTTACAACAATCTCCGGACTTGCTCGCGGAATTGATAGCATTGTACATCAATCAAGTTTATTAACAGGTACAGTCGCAGTAATGGCTGGTGGAATTGATCACATCTACCCTCCTGAAAATAAAAAACTCCATGAAGATATTATCGCCAATGGAGGAGCGATTATCAGTGAAATGCCGATTGGTTGGAAGCCACGCGCTATCGACTTTCCACGGAGAAACCGCATCATTGCAGGTCTCTCGCTCGGTCTCTTAGTTGTAGAAGCTGCTCTACGATCAGGTTCCTTAATCACCGCACGTCAAGCCGCAGAAATGGGACGATTAACTTTCGCCATTCCCGGCTCTCCACTTGATCCAAGATCTGTTGGTACAAACAACTTAATTAAAGATGGCACTCTGCTCACTACGCATCCCTCTGACATCATCGAAATGCTTACACCATTAACCCCAATTTCCGCACATTCCCAACTCAATTTTTTTGAGGAACCGTCCTCTCTACAACTTGAAGAGGATAGCTCCATCCTTCCTAATCAAAAAGCCAGCACCCCGTCTTCGGTTGTAGATGATGCAGAACGTGCGTCCGTTTTTTCTGCCCTTTCAACAACTCCAATCGATCTAGATACACTGAGCACTCACTCAGGTGTTTTACTGCCACACCTTTACCTTGTGCTTGTAGAGCTCGAGCTTGCTGGAAAGCTTATTCGACACTCTGGTGGTTATGTGTCATTGTCGAATTCGGATCTTCCCCAAGAGCCTCAGCACTATTAATAATGCTTTGCCCTTCTTTAGCAACCATATCCAAAAGCAACGCTAAAAGTGGGCTATGTGCTTGACGCGCCATCTGATTCATTTGTTCTGACATATCTGTAATATATTGGATAACTTTTAAATGATTTATAAACATAATTCTCTATCCTTGAGCATTTCCCCTCCTACTTCTCAATAGATGTTATCTTAGTAATTTTCCGTATGTTTTTGTATTAATAGTATAAAATAAACAGTGTAACTTTATATAGGGTGTATTTTAATAATAACAATCACAAGTTGTGCAATATTAATGTTTTTTATATGGCTAATATTTTTTTATGTGCTCTTAACGAATTGCCATTAGCTATTCCTATGAAAGAGGTTTATAAAAAAAATTTTTATTTCAACATTCGGGTAAAATTATGGATATCGTTATCGTTGAATCTCCAGCAAAAGCAAAAACAATTAATAAATACCTTGGTTCTCAATATAAAGTAGTCGCATCATTTGGACATGTTCGTGATTTACCGGCAAAAGATGGCTCTGTTCTACCCGATCAAGATTTTTCTATGAAATGGAGTGTAGATTCTGCTGCAGCTAAGCGTTTGAATGAAATAGCAAAGGCTGTCAAAGAGGCGGATAGCCTCATCTTAGCAACAGACCCTGATCGTGAAGGAGAAGCAATTTCATGGCATATTCTTGATGTGCTTCGTCAAAAAAAAGTTTTAAAGGATAAACCTGTTAAACGGGTTGTCTTTAATGCCATCACCAAAAAATCTGTTCTTGATGCCATGAGTAATCCACGTGATATTGATACATCACTTGTAGATGCATATCTCGCACGTCGTGCTCTTGATTATCTCGTTGGTTTTACACTCTCACCTGTTTTGTGGCGTAAACTTCCTGGTGCACGTTCAGCTGGTCGCGTTCAATCCGTTGCTCTACGTATTATTTGTGATCGAGAATCGGAAATAGAACATTTTATCAAAGAAGATTATTGGTCTATTACAACAAGCTTAAAAACCATCCGAAATGATGTTTTCCAAGCAAGATTAACAATGTTTAATCAAAAAAAGATTGGCAAACTTGATATTCAATCTCAAGAACAAGCAGATCAAATTCGTCTTATGTTGGAGGAAGCAAAATATCGTACACTCAATGTTGAAGCAAAGCCCACGAAGAGAAATCCTTCTCCTCCGTTTACAACATCTACTTTACAGCAAGCAGCTTCTTCAAAATTAGGATTTTCAGCCTCTCGCACTATGCAAGTTGCACAAAAACTTTATGAGGGCGTTGAAATCAACGGTGAAATGGCTGGACTTATTACTTATATGCGTACCGATGGTGTGCAAATAGCTCCAGAGGCCATTGATTCAGCAAGAAAAGTCATTCATACCTCCTTTGGCAGTGATTATGTTCCTGAAAAACCACGTTTTTATTCAACAAAAGCAAAGAATGCACAAGAAGCACACGAAGCTATTCGCCCAACCGATTTTCAACGAATACCAAAACAAGTACGAAGTTTTCTCGATAGTGATCAAGCAAAACTCTATGAACTGATATGGAAGCGCGCTATTGCTAGCCAGATGCGTTCTGCTGAAATTGAACGCACAACCGTTGAAATTGAAGCACAACAAGGAGAAAACTACGCGAATTTACGTGCGATAGGTTCTGTTATTCGTTTTGATGGCTTTATTTCTGTTTATACTGATCAACGAGAAGAAGAAAGCGATAATGAAGAAAATGAAACAACACGTTTACCGCAAATAAACACTGGTGAAGCACTTACAAAAGAAAAAGTTGAAACTGTACAACATACAACAGAGCCACCTCCCCGTTATTCTGAAGCTTCCTTAATTAAAAAGCTTGAAGAATTAGGAATCGGTCGCCCTTCGACTTATGCGTCTACATTATCCACACTTTGTGATCGTGGATATATTGTCATTGATAAACGGAAACTTATTCCTGATGCAAAAGGGCGTATTGTTACAGCTTTTCTTGAAAATTTCTTTAATCGCTATGTAGAATATGGTTTTACAGCAGATCTTGAGGAAAAACTGGATCTTATATCGGATGGCAAACTTTCTTGGAAAGATGTAATGCGTGATTTCTGGGATGGATTTAACACATCTATTACCAACATCAAAGAGCTGCGTATCACAAATGTCCTTGACGTTTTAAATGTGACATTAGCTCCTCTTGCTTTTCCTACACGTGAAGATGGAAGTGATGTCCGTTCTTGTCCTCTTTGTAAAAACGGTGAGTTATCATTAAAGCTAGGACGCTATGGTGCATTTGTTGGCTGCTCTAATTATCCTGAGTGCAAATACACACGCCAACTTGGAACAGAGACAGGAGAAGAACATGAAGCCATGCGTAATGATGAACCTATCATACTTGGTATTGATCCTCAAACAGGAAAAGATATTTCTCTTCGCAATGGTCGTTTTGGTCCCTATATTCAGCTTGGTGAAAGCAAAGAATCCAAACGTGCAGGACTACCAAAAGAATGGCAAGCAGAAAATGTAACTCTTGATAAAGCCTTGGACTTACTCTCCCTGCCTCGTGAAATTGGCACGCATCCTGAAACAGGAAAAATGATTACAGCAACTATCGGGCGTTATGGTCCCTACCTTACGCATAATGGCAAATCTGCTCCTCTTGTTCATGTGGATGAAGTTTTTGATATTGGCATCAATCGTGCCGTTACAGTACTTGCTGAAAAAAAAGAAAATAAAACAACGCGGAGTAGAACAACCTCAGCTGCACTCGCAACATTAGGGGAGCACCCAGATGGAGGAGCTGTCACCTTACGCGATGGGCGTTATGGCCCATATGTTAATTGGGGCAAAATTAACGCAACATTGCCAAAAGACAAAGAACCAATTAGTGTAACACTTTCAGAAGCATTAGAACTTATATCGGCTAAAGAATCTGGTAAAAAAGCAACAGGTAAAGTTTCCAATAAAAAAACAAAAAGAGCTCCTTCCAAAAGAAAAGAGACATAAAATTTGACTAAAGGTGCAAAAAAAACAAAATATTTCCAATCATTCAATATGGAACAGCTGCCCAACAAGGCGGAAATTCTTTCCTTTATTAAGGAGTATCCTGACCGATCCAGTAAACGGGAAATTGCCAAAGCTTTTAACTTAAAAGGTGATTCTCGTATCTGGTTGAGAGGTATATTACGTGAGCTGAAAGATGAAAAACTCATATCAAACCAACGTAAAAGGGCAATAAACAAAGAAAAATTACCACCTGTTGCTTTGGTGAAAATTAGTGGCCGAAATGAAGATGGCGGTTTAATTGCTCAACCTCTTAAATGGGAAGGTGATGCAAAACCAAATATCGAAATACACTCTTTTCATCACATAAAAGGAATAAACGTTGGCGTTGGAGATCACGTTCTTGTAAAAATTTTTCAAAATAAAACGTCTCAACACCCTCATTATACAGGGCGAATTATTCATAAAATTGATGCGTCCCCAAAGAGCGTATTTGGTGTTGTACAAAAATTAAAAACTAATCAATGGAAGTTTATCCCTATAGAACGCAAAACGAATGAACTCATTATTGAGATCGCCAAAACAGACTCAAAAATAAAGATAAAATCTGGTGACCTTGTTGAAGTTGAGATTAAAAAAAATACTGGTTATGGACTAAAAAGCGCACAAATCAAAAATATTTTAGGATATATTGAGAGTGAAAAAACACTATCGATGATTGCTCTTCTCTCAAAAGGAATTCCTTATATTTTTCCTGAAAATGTTCTTGAGCAAGTAAAGCATATAAAACCTGCTAACATAGAAAATCGTGAAGATTGGCGGCAATTACCACTTATTACAATTGATCCAGCAGATGCAAAAGACCATGATGATGCGGTTTATGCAACAAAAGATAAAGATCCTAAAAATCCTGGTGGTTGGATTATTGTTGTCGCGATTGCAGATGTTTCTTATTATGTTAAAACAGGAAGTTCTTTAGATCAAGAAGCATTAAAACGAGGGAATTCTATTTATTTTCCTGATCATGTTGTACCAATGTTGCCAGAACGCATTTCTAATAATTTATGTTCTCTACGTGAAGGAAAGGAAAGACCAGCTTTAGCCGTTCGTATGATTTTTGATGCGAATGGGAACAAACGAAAACATAGTTTTCATCGTGTTATGGTGCGTGTATTAGCTAAACTTTCTTATCAAGAAGTCCAATCAGCAATTGAGGGAAAAATAAATGAAAAAAGTTCTCCCTTTTTTAAGAGCATTTTGCTGCCCTTATGGGAATCTTATGAACTCCTCAAAATCGCGCGGAATCTTCGACAACCATTAGAATTAGAAATAACAGAAAAGAAGATTATACTTGATAAAAATGGGTGCATCAAAGATGTTGTGAATGAACCACACTTAGAAGCCCATCGTTTGATCGAAGAATTCATGATCCAAGCGAATATCTCAGCTTCTGAAACATTAAAAGAACATCATCAACCCCTCCTCTATCGTATCCATGATAAACCCTCTCTTGCAAAACAAGAAGTACTGCGAAATTTTCTTCAAAGTTTGGGGATATCACTCTCTCGAGGGGCAGAACTTACCTCAGCACGTCTTAATAGTATTTTAACAAAAGTGGCGAATACCCAACAACAAGAATTAGTCAATCAGGTTATTTTGCGCGCCCAATCTCAAGCTGAATATAATCCTAAAAACATTGGCCATTTTGGTTTAAACTTACAGAATTATACGCATTTTACATCACCAATTCGTCGATATGCTGATCTTATTATCCATCGCGCACTGATTAAAGTTTTAAAATTAGGGAATGATCAATCAACAGAAGCACAAGAGCAAAATCTTGAAGAAATAGCTACTCAGATTTCTTTATATGAACGTCGTGCAATGACAGCTGAAAGAGAGACCATTGATCGACTTGTCGCACACTACTTAACCAACAAAATCGGCCGTATTTTTACAGGCCGTATTTCTGGTGTTACAAAAGCAGGTCTTTTTATCTCACTTGATAGACTTAATACAGATGGTTTTGTACATATTTCTACACTTAAAGATGATTACTATTATTTTGATGAAGCGCAACATATTTTTGTAGGAAAGCATAGTCATAAAGGTTACCAACTGAGTGATAAAGTAGAAGTAAAACTTGTAACCGTACAGCCTTTTGCTGGTGCTTTAAGCTTTGAGCTCTTAACAGAACCTCGTCCAATAGCTTTTTCCTCTACTTCCTATCATAAACGCAAATTTATAAAAAAAAGAAAATACAATTTTATAAAAAAATATTAATATAAAAATATAAACTATAGAAAATTTTAAATTAGAAATTATTATGTAATTTACTATAAATTTTATCTTATTTACCTATAAAATAAAATTTATTCATTATACAATATTTTATATTTATAAAACATAAAAATAATACAAAATATTTATCATAATTTTTTATATTAAATTAATTATAAATTATACAATTTAATAGATTTGTTTTTTCATTCTAAATCAAATTTTTATAAATTGAATAACTAAAGATACAATTAAGCTATCTTAATAAGAGCTAAAAAGCTTTTAAAATTCAAAAATTGTTGGTATGCAATCGTTATAGAACTTACAATCATCAGTTCTATTAGCATAGCATGAAGAATATATTTTTAGCTTCTAATAACTGAGAAAAACATTTCGAAGAGTGCTATCAGCTATAGTAGAATGGTAGAATCGTTATAATGAATAGCGAAATTTTAAGCTTTTTAAGGTTATAACTTTTTTGACGCAATATGAAGTTTGTTCACTTTAAAATTTATAATTATATTTCATCATGACAGTTCTGTTTATCCTATCAAAGTTTTGAATAACAGTTGTGAAACAGCTAAAAAAAGGATTTTTTTCTTTTTTATGCGATCATACTAAGCTTAGTTGTTTGATGGATTCCATATTGTTAGCAAAAATAAAAATATAAGGATTTATATTTTTACTGGCTGCATCTTTGTTGTACTTGCTGCTATAAAAATTTTCATCACTTAGAAATTAAGTCCATAATAAAAAATATAGACGACTACTCCCTCTATCTTTTTCACGTTTTCAAGCTTAATGATGGCAGTGAGTCTGTATGATGTTATCTAAATGGAAGAATTACCTCTTATAATGCCTTCGCATATATATATATATATATTGGATAATGAAAATCAGGCAGGATACTTGATAGCAACATTCGTAATTGGTAACACTTTCTCTTGAGTGGTATATTAGTATTATAAGCAATTATGCCACAAATCGATGTTACTCTTTTAGAGCAATATCATATATTTAAGAGTTATTGGAAATTTTATGATATCATGAATAATAAAACATCTATAACTTTTGATGTTTTCTCTCTCTTTTTGGAAGCATATCTACAAGACCTTATACCGTCGGGCTTACACATTTAGAGGCACGTCTCAAAGGGTATGAACTTATTCCTACTTATTTTTCTTTTGTTTCGTTATGGAATCAGTACCTCATTAAGACAATCATTACTGGATAATTAGGATATCTTTAAATCATTTGTTTTTTAGCAATAAAAGGGAGCTATTACTTGATGGCTTGTTTCTTTGCTTATATTTTTATTTGACTAATTGTACAACGCATGAGGAAATTAATCAGCTCTTGACTTTTTTTAGAACATCCGTAGTGTTGCCGCAAAATTTAATTACATTAAAACAGATTTTAAGAGTAAATTGTTTTCAGTAAAATAAAGGATGCTTAAATTATGGCTAAAGCAGCAACCATTAAGATCAAGCTTTTATCAACTGCAGAGACTGGTTTTTTCTATGTAACAAAGAAAAATAGTCGTACGATGACAGATAAAATGAGTAAACGTAAATATGATCCAGTTGTAAAAAAACACGTTGAATTTAAAGAAACAAAAATTAAATAATTGATTACATATTTAACTGACAAGTTCTGCAGCGTAGAATAAAGGTAATTTTATTATTCTTTAGAAGAATTCTTCAAGGTGTGTTCTTAATATTTTTAAAGTTGAAGGTGTTAGTATACCTGTAACTTATATGTTGTGTATAGAGATTTGAAACGCTTTTTTTCTTTTTTGTTTATTTACATATGACAAAAATACTTATTATAAGATTGTGTTTTATTTTTTTACACGTGCATGAAATTGCAAAGCGTATTAAATATATAAGAATTTCTTAGTTATACTAGAATAATAAAGAACGAAATTTATGCAAAAATTGTAAGGGATTCTCAGTCAATAAAACGTATCACCGTAGCAGTTTATTTGTTTTATGAAAAAAGAGGCTTATTTTAAGATAAAAGATTTAAATCTAAAGGCTATTGGCTTTAGTATTTTTGTTATTTTTACTATTCTTGTCATTATAACATTTTATTTTAAATATACTGAAACACCCCCTAAAAAAGTAAATTTTTTCTCTAAAGAATCTGTCAAAGGTCATGCATTCATCATTGACGGTGATTCAATTATAATTTCTTCTGTTACGATTCGTCTTGCAGGAATAGATGCCCCTGAGCTCGGCCAATTTTGTGGTAATAAGAAAATGCGCTATCCATGTGGACTTGAAGCAAAAAAATATTTAGAACGACTCATAGCAAATCAACCTGTTACATGTTACTGGTCTAAAAAAGATAAATATCGCCGCATTCTTGCAACATGTGAGACCAAACAAGTCAGCAATATTAATGCGACCCTTGTGCGTGATGGTTTGGCAGTAAGCTACTATGATTACCCCGAAGAAGAGCAAAAAGCTAGAAAGAAAAAAAAAGGAATATGGCGATCATATTTTCAACGACCGAGAGAATGGCGAAAAACACATCCTCGAATAGAATAAAAGATATTCTTGACTCTTTCCATATTTATCAATGAAACAACCACAGCGTAGCCAAATTATCGAACTTGAAAAGAAAATTTATTCTTGTCGTATTTGTATCCAACGTCCTCATTATCTTCCTCCTCTTCCTCATGAACCAAAACCTGTCGTTTATTTATCCGATACAGCTTCTATTGCAATAGCGGGTCAAGCACCAGGATTGCGTGTACATGAAACTTCTATTCCTTTTAATGATCGTTCTGGTGAAAGATTGCGCAATTGGCTTGATGTTACGAAAGAAGAATTTTATAATAGATCTCTCTTTGCTATTGTTCCTATGGGATTTTGTTTTCCAGGCTATGATTCAAATAAATCTGATTTACCTCCAAGACGTGAATGTCGTGAAATATGGCATAAAGAAGTATTTCAAGCTATGCCCCAAATAAAGCTTGTCCTTGCTATTGGAAGTTATGCACAAAAGTGGCACATTACCGAATTAAAGCATAAAACTGTTTCAGAAACCGTCAAGGATTGGAGAAATATTCTTTCCATAAATCAACCTCGAGGCTATAATGTTATGCCTTTACCTCATCCATCATGGCGAAACACTTCTTGGTTACGCAAAAATCCATGGTTTAATGATGAGCTTATCGTATACCTACGAAATTTAATACGTAAACTTTTATAAATTGAATTGAGAAAAAACATGGATCGTCTGGATCGAAAAATTTTACATCTTTTACAAGAAAATGCGACACTCTCTGTTGCTGATATCGCTAAAAGAGTTGGACTTTCAACCACTCCTTGCTGGCGTAGAATTCAAAAACTTGAAGAAGAAGGTGTTATTCAGCGTCGTGTTGCCGTTCTTTCTCCAGAGAAAGTAAACGCGCATGTTACCGTTTTTGTTTCCATTCGTACAAACACCCATAGCCATGAATGGTTTAAGCGTTTTTCAAAAATTGTAGGAGAATTCCGTGAAGTAATCGAATTTTATCGAATGAGTGGAGATATTGACTATTTATTGCGCGTTGTCGTTCCCAATATAGAAGCCTATGATCTAT
Source organism: Bartonella sp. EBT8 (assembly GCF_055796165.1). Classification (NCBI taxonomy): domain Bacteria; kingdom Pseudomonadati; phylum Pseudomonadota; class Alphaproteobacteria; order Hyphomicrobiales; family Bartonellaceae; genus Bartonella; species Bartonella sp. EBT8. The sequence goes on along the minus strand of NZ_JBTTDJ010000004.1, from coordinate 17,175 downwards.
TTTATAAGAAATTAATTGCACGAATTGATATTCGTGACGTTTCATCTTCTTTCGCAATGGAACAGATTAAATATACAACAGAACTTCCCCTCAATTACATAAAATTGCAAGAAAAAACGAACGAACAAAGTTCTTAAAGATTTATTTAAAGGCGCTATCACCCTTTATAGATAGTCAAATCATTTTATTCAAAAGTCGCCATTCGTGTGTGAGTCAAAATAGCAGCCTTAACAATACCAACCGCAATAGCCGCACCGGCCCCTTCACCAAGAGACATATTCAAATCTAAAAGTGGCTCTTTGTCAATTTCTTTTAAAAGTTTACGATGTGCAGATTCAGAGGAAACATGTCCAACAAGAGTATGATCTAGAGCTCTTGGATTCATTTTATAAAGAACAGCTGCTGCTGCCGTTGCAACAAAACCATCTAAAACAACAGGTACTTTTTCCATTCTTGCTGCTAAAATAGCACCAATCATAGCGGCAATTTCACGGCCTCCTAAGCGACGCATTATTTCAAAAGGATCATTTAAATGACCTTCATGTAAAGAAAGCGCTCTCTTGACTGCTACTATTTTACGCTGGTAAAATTCTTCCTCACCCTCCATACTGCTTCCTATCCATTCCTCCACTTTTCCACCAAACAAAGCTAAACATAGAGCTGAAGCTATTGTTGTATTTCCAATGCCCATTTCACCTATACACAAGAGATCTGTCCCACCCGCAATGGATTCCATTCCAAATGCCATTGTAGCAGCCGCACTCCGTTCGTCCATTGCTGCATCTTTAGTAATATTCATTGTGGGATATTCGAGTGCCAAATCAAAAATCTTCAATCCAAGATCATACGCTATGCAAATTTGATTAATAGCAGCACCACCAGAAGCAAAATTTTGCACCATCTGTTGTGTCATAGACTGTGGAAACGATGTAACATGTTCTTCTATAACACCATGATTTCCAGAAAAAATAGCGACCAAAGGTCGTTTGACAACAGGTTTTTCTGTTCCTCTCCATCCTGCATACCAAACAGCGATATCTCCAAGTTTCCCTAACGCTCCTTGAGTTTTCGTTAATTTTGCTTGCCGTCTTTTTGCCAACATCATAGAAAATGCGTCAGCAACAGGTAAATTCGCGAGTAAAGCACGAAAATCATCAAATGGACTAACGGTCATGAAAATACCTTTTCAAATCTAAAATGCTTAATGAGAATCTCGTCATATATACAGGATATGAATAATTTATTTGTTTTTTTAAAGCAGCTTTTAAAAACGTTAAATATTATGCGTAAAATTATTTTTGCACTTTATTTTTAATGAGATAACTATTTTAGTAATTTATATAATATCAATATATTACTCTATATTTTTAAATTATATTCTTAATAGAAATTTTCTCTTGCGTAACATTAGACCACCTATTTATAGGGAGTCCTCTCCATAATAAAAAGTAACAGTTTTTTGCAGTCTACGAATCTAAATTCATTCAAAATCTTCATAAAAAAATAAAGCTCTAGATTTCTTAAAGCTTTAACAAAAATCAATCTGTATCTGTTATTAAATGATAGCAGAAAAAGCTTTTTTCAAAACATGCACGCCTGCATCAACTTTTGTTGCATCATTTGATAATATTTGCCGCCATCGACGCGCCCCATCTCGACCATGAAATAATCCAATCATGTGACGCGTCACATGAGAAAGCCGTCCTCCTAATGCGATATATCGAGCAATATAATCACACATAGTTTCAATAAGATCACCATCACTCAGATTATTCTGCGATTCACCATATATTTCAAAATCAATATATTTTAAAAAAGCTGGATCGTGATAAACTTGCCGACCAATCATGGTAGCATCACACACCGTTAAATGTTTTTTGATTTCATCAATAGATTTAATTCCACCATTTATTCCAATGAATTTATGGTGATATTTACGTTTTAACTTATAAACTCTTTCATAATTCAGTGGCGGAATATTGCGATTTTCTTTAGGGCTTAATCCTTGTAACCATGCTTTACGTGCATGTACCCAGAGGGCATCACACCCAGCATTCCAAACTTGATGCGCTAAAATATCTAAAGCGAATTCTTCATCCTGCTCGTCCACACCAACACGACATTTAACAGTAACAGGAATGCTAACTACTTTTTTCATCGCTTCCACAGCACTTGCCACAATGTCAGGATGTAACATCAAACAAGCACCAAATACACCCGCTTGAACACGATTTGATGGACAACCAACATTGAGATTTATTTCGTCATAACCAAATCCTTCAGCAATTTGTGCGGCCTTTGCCAATTTTTCCGGATCAGCTCCTCCTAATTGTAAAGCAATTGGATGTTCTTTATCGTTCAAAGCCAATATTTGTTCGCAAACACCATGAATGACAGCATCGGCTACAATCATTTCGGTATAAAGAAGAGCTTTTTTCGTTAAAAGGCGATAAAAAAACCGGCAATGGCGATCTGTCCAGCCCAACATTGGAGCTACTGCAAATTTTACTGATGATGGAGAATTATAAAATATCATAGGAGCATCACTCTCTCATCTATTAACTGCCTCCTATTCATACATATAAGCCTTCAATTTTTTCTCCTTCACAAAAAAGCTTTATTATTTTCCCCCCCATATGATCCCCGTGATCCCCGCCGGCATTATCTAGGATAGTCTTTTAAAGTATTTTGATTTTGATAAACAATAAATGAAAGCACGATATAAGATACATCATTATGACTTATTTTCCTTCAATGCCTTTCATTCTATTGCACAAATGAAGTGACTATAAAGCTTGATTAGCATAAATTTTGTTCAATTTCTTTTTTGTCTTCCATATAAGCAGAGAGAGCATCAATTTCTTTCTTATTAAACAAAAGCCCAAGTTTTGAACGGCGCCATAACACATCTTCACATGTTTTAGCCCATTCCTTTTCCATTAACCATTTAACTTCAACTTCATAAAGCCCATGACCAAAATCTTTTCCTTTTTCTGCCATACCATTTGTAAATATCACCAGCGCCTCCGAACCATAAGAGCGTGCAAGTCTACGATATGTGAAAGCATCTAAACCTGGAATCAAAAGAGCAATCTTATTTTCAATTGTATCCAGCCTATCATATGGAAAATCACCTCCAGGAAGCGTTGACTTTTCTGTCCACGGAGCTCCTTTTCTTCCAAGAGCTTTTTCAACAAATTTCATGGCATCTTCAGCCAACTTGCGATAAGTTGTGATCTTACCACCATAGAGATTCAGAATCCGTGGCCCATTTTCTATCCCCATTTCTTTCAAAACATAATCACGTGTAATTTCTTGTGCTTTTGAAGCCCCATCGTTATAGAGTGGACGAACACCTGAATAAGTCCAAACAATATTTTCACGCAATACAGGTTGTATAAAATATTCGCTTGCTGCTGTACAAAGATAATCAATTTCTGTATCCGTAATATGAACATCAGCAGGATCACCTTGATAGTCACAATCTGTTGTTCCAAGGAGCGTAAACTCGTCCTGATACGGAATAGAAAATATAATACGCCCATCACCATTTTGAAAAATATAAGCCCGATCATGGGCATAAAGCTTAGGAACCAAAATATGAGACCCTCTAACAAGCCGTACAGGCGGATTCTTTTTACAGTCTAATATATTCGCCAAAATATGATTAATCCAAGGTCCCGTCATATTCGCAATATAGGAAGCTGTGACACAATATTCTGTACTGTTTAATTTATTTCGAAGAAATATAAGCCATTTTTCTTCTTCTCTCTTTATAGAGATAACTTCTGTCTGTACTTTTATATCAGCCCCCTGCTTTTCAGCATCACGAGCATTCACAATGACCAAACGCGCATCATCTACTCTAGCATCAGAATATTCAAATCCCCTCTGATACTCTTCTTTAAGTGTAGAGCAGAAATTTTTTGAAAAATTAACCATTTTACTGCGCCACAGTTTTTGATTCCAATTCCCTAAATAATCATAAATGAAAAGTCCCAAACGCAACATCCAAGCGGGGCGCAACTTTTTATGATAAGGAAGAAGAAAACGCAAAGGACGCACAATATGGGGAGCCATCCGTAAAATAATTTCGCGTTCTTTCAATGCTTCACGAACAAGTCTAAATTCATAATGTTCAAGATAACGAAGACCGCCATGAATAAGCTTTGTTGAAGCACTTGATGTGCCCGAGGCAAGATCATTCATCTCCGCCAATCCCACTTTAAATCCGCGTCCAGCTGCATCTCTTGCTAACCCACACCCATTTATCCCTCCACCAATGATAAATAGGTCATAATGTGTTATGGTTTTCATAATTTTACTTTTCATCATTCAAGTTAATTTGTTTTACTGTACGTAATAAGACAGTAGATAAAGAGAATATTAACGTGCTTAATTGAATTGTTAATGTCTTTTTTCTACAGTAAAAAAGGACGGAAATTTCATCTACTTTTAAAATAGCGCCTAGCAAAGTTATGCCTCATATAAAATCTTCTTATCTAAAGAAAAAGGATATTCTCTTCGTAACTCACTAACTATCGTTAAATACTTTATTGCATACAGGCAAGAGTTTTCATATAGTTTACTCAACATCACAATAGGAATATAAAGCCGTACAAATGACCCATAAGCCTCAATACTCAAAAACGACAATCCTTGCAAAATTTTCAGCAACAATTATGTTGAGTATTTTTATCTCTTCGTCCTTTTTATCAGATGCAATATCAGGCGGGAAAACAGAAAATCATTTTAGCTCAGAAAATCTTAAAACACAGCTTTTAGAAGATCCCGCGTTTTTATCTAAGCTTAAAGAAAAACTTATACCACTTATTGATGATCACACTATTCAAAAAATTGTAAGAGAATATTTACTCACTAACCCAGAAATCATGATTGAAATGCAGCTTATCCTCCAAGAGAAGCTGGAAGAGAAAAGCGAACAAAAATCTCAAAAACAAGCTTCAATCATTAATTTGTTTAAAAAGGAAATTTTTCAATCTTCTCACGATGCTGTCTTGGGAAACCCAAATGGTAAAAAAGTGCTTGTTGATTTTTTTGATTACAATTGCGGATATTGTAAAATCTCCTATTCATACATAGAAAATTTAATAAAAGAGTATCCAGATTTACAGGTTATTATAAAAGATTTACCAATTCTGGGTCCTGATTCTATGGCAGCACATAGTGTTGCCTATGCTTTTCGCAAACAACTTCCAGAAAAATATCCTCAGTTTCTTAAAGCACTTTTAACCAACAAAAGTCGTGCTAATGAGGCTAAAGCTATAAAAATAGCAGTTTCATTAGGAGCAAATGAAAAAAAACTGCACAATGCACTAAAAGATTCTAATCTTCAAAATTACTTTAAGGACAATATACAAATTGCCTCTGCACTCAATATTACAGGAACACCTTCTTATATCATTGGCAATAAAGTACTCATCGGAGCCGTGAGCCAAGATATTCTAAAAGAATCCATAGAAAATACAGAGTAAAATATCTTTCTTTACCTCATCGACTTTATAAACAACATCTTAAATGAAATGATTTTATCCTTTCTCTTTTCTGATAACCAGCTTATAAAAGCAATTCCATACAGCAGATACTGGGTTGAAATTGCAAATTATAATCTAAAAAGTAAAGAGCTTTTAATAGAAACCTCTAAAGAGAGATCATCCGTAGTCTAGAGATATTCGATCATAACAATTAAATAATGACGATCTTCATTGATCAAGGAGTGAAAAATAAAATGGCAACAAAAAAAATCGACGCGGAGCAACATACCGCTATTGATACGAAAATTATTCGTGACCTTGCTGAAATTTTAAATGATACAAATTTAACAAATATTGAACTTGAACAAGGTGGACTTCGTATTTGTGTATCGCGTCAATACACCTCATCTGCTTCTGAACAAACAATTTATGCTCCCATTCCTGCTCCCACTCTTTCTGTAACTTCCCCTCCCACCTCAACAACTGAAACTCCTATACAAGAAGACAAATCAAAAAATACAATAACATCTCCCATGGTTGGAACAGCCTATCTTGCACCTTCACCAGGTGCACAAGCTTTTGTAAAAATAGGGCAAAGTGTTTCTGAAGGACAAACATTACTTATCATTGAAGCAATGAAAACAATGAATCAAATTCCATCACCACGTTCAGGCACAGTGACCACAATTTTTGTTAAAGATGGGCAACCCGTTGAGTTTGGTGAACCACTAATTGTTGTTGAATAAAGCAAGGAGCAACTATGATTCGAAAAATCCTCATCGCTAATCGGGGAGAAATTGCTCTTCGCGTGCTACGAGCCTGCAAAGAGCTTGGAATAAAAGCCGTAGCCGTTCACTCCACTGCTGATGCCGATGCAATGCATGTTCGTCTTGCTGACGAAAGTGTCTGTATTGGCCCTCCTCCAGCACGTGATTCTTATTTAAGTGTTCAGCAAATTATCGCTGCGTGTGAAATTACAGGAGCAGATGCTGTTCATCCGGGCTATGGATTTCTTTCTGAGAATGCAAAATTTGCAGATGTTTTGGAAGCTCATAACATCACATTTATCGGCCCAACAGCTGCGCATATTCGGATCATGGGGGATAAAATCGAAGCAAAGAAAACCGCTAAAAAACTTGGAATTCCAGTAGTTCCTGGCTCAGATGGAGCTATTACTGAAGAAGATGAAGCTTTACGTATTGCTCATGAAATTGGTTATCCTGTTATTATTAAAGCTTCTGCAGGTGGTGGTGGACGTGGTATGAAAGTCGTTCATTCTGAACAAGAGTTTGCTATAGCACTTAAAACAACCCGTTCAGAAGCAGCCGCAGCTTTTGGAAATGATGCGGTTTATATCGAAAAATATTTAGAAAAGCCCCGTCATATTGAAATTCAAGTTATAGGTGATGGAGCGGGAAATGCTGTTCATTTAGGAGAACGCGATTGTTCACTTCAACGGCGTCATCAAAAGATATGGGAAGAAGCTACATCACCTGCGCTGAATGAAATTGAACGAAAAAAAATTGGTGACATTGTAGCAAATGCCTGTGCACAACTTGGATATCGTGGAGCAGGTACTATTGAGTTTCTTTATGAAAATGGCGAATTCTACTTTATTGAGATGAATACGCGTTTGCAAGTTGAGCATCCTGTAACTGAAGCGATTACAGGCATAGATTTAGTCCATGAACAAATTCATATTGCATCAGGCTATAAACTTTCTGTTACACAAGATGATATTTGCTTCTCTGGTCATGCTATTGAATGTCGTATTAATGCCGAAGACCCTATTAATTTTACACCATCACCAGGAACCATTACACACTTTCATACGCCTGGAGGTTTAGGAATTCGCGTTGATTCAGGTGCCTATTCAGGTTACCGTATCCCTCCTTATTATGATAGCATGATCGGAAAGCTCATTGTTCATGGACGTACACGTTTAGAATGCATGATGCGTTTACGACGTGCTTTAGATGAATTTGTAGTCGATGGAATCAAAACAACATTGCCTCTTTTTCGTGATCTCATTAACAATAAAGATATTGCAGACGGTAACTATAACATTCATTGGCTAGAAAAATATCTTTCTCATCAATCAACTTGCCCAGATTCATGATCTGATAACAAAATGGTAATGTTCATTAACACTTCTAAAAAATGGTAACACGGAAGAATATGAAAATTTCTATAAACAAGTATCAGAAAACAAAAAAGCTGATTATTTATAATTTATGATATAAGTCTTTAAAAATATGCACCAAAATTGATAATTTTCTGTTTTCCTTTTTGTAAGTTTGTGCTAGTTCTTATATTGTTATGCCCTTATAGCTCAGTTGGTAGAGCACCTGATTTGTAATCAGGGGGTCGGGAGTTCGAGTCTCTCTGGGGGCACCATTTTATTTCTTTAATATATTGAAATATATAATCTTTTTCTTTTAAAAGCTAATTTCAGACCACCTTTTAGACCACCTTCTACAATTTATACAACTTTATCTATATTGTTGTTATTTGCTCCTTATTTTTCTTTGGAGTGAATGCCAAAATCTCTTTCTTTCTCCATCTCACTGCTCTCCCTAGCTTATAGGGCTCAGGAAACACCCCTTGAAGAACCCAATTGCGAATCGTTGTGGTTGATACGCTAAAGAGTTGTGCACATTCGCGTGTTGTTACATATCTATCGCCATCATCAAATATCATCTCGTTACCTTTCACTCTTTTATATTACATAAATGGGTGGGGGTGCTGGGAGGAGAGAGCACCCCCATAGGGTTAAGCAGCTTTTGTCAAGATCTGTTTCATGTCTTGCTCTATCTCTGCTAAAAAGGCTTCAACTGCTTTATTAATCTCTTCAATTTGTTCATCATCACGGTGGATGCGTTGGATTTTCATGCGTAAGTGAGATGATTTCCCTACAAATTGTGGATTATAGCTAATGAAATCACACCATTTGCGCCCTGTGCAAGCCATTTGGAATTGCATCTGCGCTATGTATTCAGGTTTAATCTCGTCATACATAAAAAAACGAAGATGTGTCGTTGACTGTAGACATTTGACCTCAACTAAACCGTCTTCACCAATCAAGCCATCAGGACTAGCCCCCGCCATTTCTATGGTAGGATGTGGTATAAAACCGCATTTTATAACATCGGCATCATAAATGAATTCATATTCTTTCAGAGCATCCTCTTCATGTTCAATACCCCATTGCATAGACGGTGTTATATAAGATTGGCTTATTTCTCCTGTTAAGCGTTCTGTCATGAGTTTCATTTTGTAGTCTTCATATTTGCTTGTAGGCAAACCTTTTGCTGTCTTACTGAGTACATTATAAACATTAGAGGCTGTGACTTTCCCTAATCGCGCTTGAAACCATTCTGCTGTTCTTTGTTCCATATCAAACCGCCGTTTGTTGTTGTTGTGTTGATACCATTTGCTTATTCTGTTTATCTTTTAAAAGGTGCAAAATGGTTTGCGCGCTCTGATCAGAGATATCGTCAAGCTTTTCGACATTCGCATAAGAAAGTATCTTTTCTTCTTCTACCTTTGTTTGTAGCATAAGCCTTCTGATTTCATTGATCTGTTCTGGAAAAGCCGGTTTTTGAGGCATATTCCCATCTTTATCGTCTTCTTTACTTGCGACATTAAGAAGCATGCCTAAGAGATATCTGCGTGCATAAGTGATAGTAGAACCAAGAGATTGAATGTTATTTTTGCTTCCTTGTCCATCAATTGGAAATGTTCCTTCTGTTGAGATTTGATTGCCTGAAGGATGAGACAGAGTTATTTCTATGGTAATGTTTTTTTCTGTTTGATTTTTAATATGAGAAAACAAAGCGAAGCGGTGTTTTGCAAGAGTATCCTTTACAGCGTCAATATACTGATCAAGCGTTGCATATGCACTCTTTGTATGGTTGTTTTTAGCATTTTTGGTGATTATTTGATATTCGATTTGCATAGCCGAAAGATCATGGATAAAGCTCTGATGGTTCTGTCTTTTTATTTCTTTTTCTCTTAAATCAAGAAGACGCTCTAAGCGGTCCATGTCGACGTCACTTTCTAATGCTTTATTTAAAATGCGTTCCATAGCAGTTTGTTCGACGTCTAAATGTTGCGTTTTTTCAACTTCTGTTAGGTTCGTGTTTTGTTCACTCATCTTGATTTCCTCCATTGCGCGCAATTCACCTGTTGCGTGAATCACGCTTTTGTTAAAATGGTCGTTGTTTGTTGCTAGAAAGAGACCCTATTGATTATTGAATATTAGTACCTATAATCATGGATACGAATTGTTCCACATATAGTCGCTCTTCCGAAAATACGAGTGTTTCCATAAATTTTAGCGGCACCGTGTATATCTACACTTCCGTAAATTTGAGCATTATCGTAAATTACAGCGTTATATTCAATATGAGAATATCCATCAACTTTCGCATTTCCGTGAACGACAGCTCCTGTACCTATAACGGCATTCTCACAAATAACAGCATTGCCATAAACTAAGCCATTAATTATTGCGCTGCCACAAATGTATGCATTTTCCCAAATGCGTGCACTTGCTTCAACTACTGAATTTCCTTCAATTTTTGCATTACCATAAACCTCAGCATTACCCAAAACCTTGGCATAGCAATAAACCTTGGCATTCCCATAAACCTTAGCATTGCCATAAACCTTGGCGTCATCATCCACCCAACAATCACCCTCATGGGATAAGTTGCCCTCATGCTCTATAAAACCACCGAGGTCACCTACCTTTACATCTCCAAAGTCTCTCAATGCACGTATTCGGTAAAGCGTAAATCCATCAATCTTCATTGTTTCATCAGTAAGTTCGTATTTTTTCATATGGTTTTTTCTCCAGTTGAGATGGACTGATTGCCGCCAATACATGCGTTCCAACAGACACATGCATCACCATAAATCTTTCCAATAGCGTAAACCTCTGCCCTGCCCTTAACTTTTGCATTTTCATAAACTTCTGCATTATTATAGACATGTGCATTCTCATAAACCTTGGCTTGACCGTAAACACGTGCTTTGCCATAAATCTTGGCTTGGTCGTAAACACGTGCTTTGTTGTAAACTTGTGCATAACCATAAATATGAGACTTGCCGCAAACTACCGCATTACCGGAAACTTGTGCATTATCGTAAACCATGGCATTGTCACGAACTTCTGCTTTTCCGTAAACTTTCGCTTGATTGAAAATACATGCTTCAGATTCAACACAAGCATTTCCAAAAACATTTGCATCGCCACTAATATATGCTCTGTCTGCAATGCGGGCTTTTCCAAATACTCTTGCATTACCGCAAACTTTAGCACTATGAGAAACACAAGCATTGTCCCCAACCCAACAATTCCCCTCATGGCTTAAATTGCCCTCATGCTCTATAAAACCGCCTAAATCACCAGCTTTAATATCACCAAAGTTTTTCAAGGCACGGATACGGCGAACCTTACACTTGTAAACTATATCGATTTCATCAGTAAATTCGTATTTCTTTTCCATGATGGTCATCCCTTAATGCATGCTTTGTCTTTTAAGTTCTTGAGAAAGCACACCAATGCCTTTTGTTGTGATTTTTGCTGAAGGAATAACTTTATTTATTCCGCCAGAAGTTTGAATCGTGATGGTAGGACAATCCATCAGACCTTTTTTAATTTTGTCCTGATAAGGTAACAATGGAGTGGTTGGAACACGCCGATAGACCCAACCTTTTTGCTGTAAGAAGGCAATGAACTGTTTTGGTTGCATTTCGAGTATTTTAGCAGCCTCAGTAAGACCAAAAAGCCCATCATGGCGTTGTAAGCTTTCAAGAGCCATTGCCTTTGGTTTAAGTGTACTCACTTCGCTTTTTAAAGTCTCTAATTGTGTAACGCTTTCTAAAAGCAATTTCTTAACAAAGAGAGGGTCTTCTAAAGCATTTGCAAGATCTAAAGGTTTATTTGCACGCCGTTCACATTCGATAAAGTAAAGACGGGCTTGTTTACCTTTTTCATTACGCTCAACCATGGCAAGCTCTTTTGCCATATCTAATGTGAGATGATAGTCTATTACTGTAACAGCTCTAGATTTTGCGCTCCCCAATTTTGGGGACCGCAAATCTTGTGTTTTTATGAAATCATTTCCCTCTTCAAATGCGTATTGATTAATACGGTCCTTAATCCAAGTAGAAAAATCTTTTCCTATTTCCAAAAACGCATGCAATTCACGTGCGTTGACTGTTCGAACCCTTATGTTATTAACAGTGCTTTCTGATATTGTAATGAGATTACTCATAATCAATTCCGTTTCCTAGTGTGATGAGATTGTTTGCAAAGGGGCTTAAACACCCCCTTTTTTAAATCACGTCACAAAGACGTAAGCGGTGCTGTTCTTCATAAGTACCGTACATTTTATCTTCATATTCACGCTGTTCGATATCGTCTAAGAAAAAACCGTATGCTGTGCTATGTAGAATAAAATCATGAGGTATTATTCCGTAAAAACACTGTTCTTCACGTTCTCTAAGATAGGATTCTGCGATATCTTCAGAAATATCTTCACAACTGTTTTCAGAAGGATTTACACGAAAGATTTTTATGGCATCATCTGCCTCGTCAATCATTTCTAAAACTTGGCTTTCATCAAGTGGACCAGAATGCCCAATGTGTTCATCATCGCAGATAACTAATAAAATTTCATCGGAATTAATAAGAATTGGCTTATCCATAATTTCCCCTCCCTAACGCCTAATAGCGATTGTTTGTGTCAATGTAATTTAATCTACACCAGATCGGCTTTTGCTTCTTCGTGATATGTTGTTATAGAGAAATATACCGTAAAGGATTATTATAGTCAAGTCATTTTATGCTAAAATGGTTTTTTATAAATGAACTTTAATATTTATTACGAATCGGTTTGGGTATTGTAGCGTTCAGTGTAGAGGCATGATACTTCCTAGTATCCCGTAAAAAAATAAATCAGTTAGCTGTATTTGAAATTTATATGCAGGAAAAATTGGGGCAGTGTGCAGACAGAGCCAATCGATGGGTAGATAACGCCGTAGTTTTTTTATAAAAACTGCGGACGAACAAAAAAACCCCGCTTCAGCGGGGCACACATAGGTTGTTAGAATATCTTATAAATATTTTTTTGCTGTTTCTCTTATTCTGTCTGCAAAATCATAAATATTATCTAGCGTTTCAATACCGACTTTTTCATCAATATCAGTATCGAAAAGGGCTAGTTGCTTACGTTTTCTGTTAAAGTGCAGTCGAACCAACGGCTTTCTGTTATTATTGTCAATTAAAATGGCGCAGTACGACTTTGCATCTCTGATAACAATACGGTCGGCAGAAATAACTTCACGCGCAATTGCCTTGACAATCATGAAGCCTTCAACTTCCTCTTCGGTCGTTATTATGGCATGTTCATTACCAATAGATGTAGCAATATTATCTTGCTTGTCGGTTTCAGTTGTTGTTTGTAAAGCGCTAGAAAGCCGACTTTTTACCGCATCAGATATTACTTCGCGAAACGCATTTTTAGTAACACCTGTGAGCATTTCTAAGACATTAGCAGTCAGGCGCCCTTCATAAACATCCGCACAAGCAACACGAACAAAACCTTCGGACGGATTTTCTATTTCTTTTTGGATGTTTTGTTTTATTCCAGATACATATTTGAGCTGCTCGGCTGTCACCAATATATTTTCAATATTAAATGCTGAGCGTTCAAACTTTTTAAGCTCTGTAAGTACCACAGTATTGTATTCTATTACATCAAAAGTAAGGAATGGCCTATTATCGAGCTTGTTTGCAGCATCAAGATCTGTGTAAAAATGAAAAAATCGACCATTTGTCAAAATCGCGAATTTAGCATTCGTTACACTAAAGTATCGATATAATTGACTTAAATGCTTTGAACTCAATTCGCAAGATATCGGTTTGCACTCAAAAAGAATACGTATCTCACCGTCTATACGGATAGCATAGTCAACTTTTTCACCTTTTTTACCAACGGCATCAGCAGTAAACTCGGGAATGACTTCAAGTGGATCGAAAATATCATACCCAAGTGCGCGCAGAAAGGGTAAAACGACCGCTGTTTTGACCGCTTCTTCAGTTAACATAGTATCTGAATGATTTTTGACTTTATCAGCTATTATTTTTAAGCTCTCGTCTACTGTCCCCATTCCCGCTTCTCCTTTGTTTTCAGGGTTTTCTTAAAATCCAAAGAACTTTCCCAACTACACGAATCTCCTCTCCATCAGTTGCCCCATTTATTTTGATAGGTTCTTGATGATTGGGTTCAGTACTTTCAGGCCATAGTTCAAATCCACTAATAGTTTGACGTATACGTTTAGCTGTACGCTCAATCATTTGACCATTGAATCGGCTGCGTTCAACTATCACGAGATCGTTAGGTTCCACATTAATGCCGGCTTTTATTATGTCTACGCAAATAAGTTGATCACCATCACGAGCAATTTTGTTAAGGCAGTTTCCCTCGATTTTTAAAGCAAATTGAAAGTGAGCTGGGTATTTCGAGGTGCTGGGTACATATTCTATGTCATCAAATCCAAAATCCATATCTTCGACCGACATCCACGAGCTAGCAGCAACTTTTCCTATCACCGGTATCATTCCAATAGCATTAGATATGGGATGTATTTCCTTGTTTTCTGGGAAAAGGAGATTAAATGGCTTTACACCAAGATGTGGTGCTAACTTTTCCGCCCACTCTTTGGTTAATTTTCGCTCACCTTTTTCAAGCCGTTTTATTTGAGGTTGCGTGGTACCAGCTTTTTCAGCCAATTTCACCTGTGTGAGTCCCAAATCTTTCCTCAATTTTTTAATTATATGCATGCTCTAAACCTTACACCAAGACTGCTTATTTAACAAAGTCCATAAAGGTATTTTTTATTGACTAAAGAAGTCCTTTATGGTATTTATTTGAATCATGGAAAAATTGAAATCATATCTCACACGAAATAAACTATCTCAAGCCGAATTTGGGAAGCAAGTTGGCGTAGCACAGAGTACGATTAACAGGTATTTACGCGGCTTGCGGTTTCCTGAGCCTGAAATTGTCTTAAAGATTGAAAAGACAACCAATGGTATTGTTCGTCCCGTTGACTGGTATGTCGATTTATACCCACGCCCCTCTCTTGAAGAGGTAGGCGTGCCACTGACTACAGCTGATAACAAACACCCACAGCACCCTTCACACTCTTAAAGAAGAAAGATTAAGAGATGATAGATGAACCACATATCACTATAAGCAAAGTCCAGTTGATTGATCTTGTTAATAACATTGGAGAGGCAACCATATATTATGGTGTCCGTTCGCCTCAAGATGCACGTTTTGAAACAAGAATAGATCCCTCATCAACAGGTTATTTTGTCTATATGCTGTATAGTATCTTTGCGCGTGATGATAGAAATTATTTTCCGTTATTGCCATACAATGATTTTAATCAATGGTTTTCATCTGTGTTTACGCAAGCTTTTACAACTTGGTTTGATAATTATTTTTCTCAAGAGTTGTTATCTTTTTATCGCTTAAATGATCTGATCTTGTTTATGATCTTAGTCAAAGATAAGCTTGATATCTTAAGGCTTGATCTTTTAAGGGATGAAGTCATCAAAAAAAGAAATCAAATCAATAAATCGTAGCATAAAAACGTTTGCCTAAGTGAGTTAATCCACTCATTACACGCTCTGTCATGGCACACATATAAACACACAACAGTCTCTTAGGGGGGAATATGATCACTAACGCACCAACCATTCTTTGCCTTGATTTAGGCACCAAAACGGGATGGGCGATACGTGGTGCTGATGATCACATAACAAGTGGAACGGTCAATTTTCAATCACGCCGTTTTGAAGGCGGTGGGATGCGTTATTTGCGCTTTAAGCAATGGCTTACAGAAATGAAAGCAACAGCCGGTGGTATTGACGCCGTGTATTTTGAAGAGGTGCGCCGGCATGTTGGTACTGATGCGGCGCATGTTTACGGTGGTTTTCTAGGTCATTTAACCGCTTGGTGTGAACATCATCAGATACCTTACAAAGGCATTCCTGTTGGCACAATTAAGAAGGCAACGACAGGAAAAGGGAATGCCTCAAAAGAAGAGATAATACAAGCGATGTGTGCAAAGGGACACAAGCCTAAGGATGATAATGAAGCGGATGCTTTAGCAATTTTATATTTAATGAAAAAAGGGGATGCGCATGTCTAATGGTATGCCGTGGGTAAGATTTTATTTGTATGACTGGATCAGTGGTACAAATGGAATGACATCTGAACAACGAGGGGTTTATATAACCCTTCTCGTTTGCATGTATGAAAAAAAAGAACCACTTAAAACAGATTTTCAAACGCTTGCACGCGTTTGTCATTGTTCGCAGAAAAAATTTGTATCTATTGTCGAATATCTCGTGAGGAATAATAAACTTGTTGAGACAGATGATGGTTTGTGGAACACGCGTGTTGAAGAAGAGCTGAACAGCCTCAGTGAAGAGTTAGATAATTTTGCCTTTAATAATAATAAAGAAATGGAGGTGAAATATGTCAACTAAATTGCCATGGACCAGACTGTTTGCTGATAAATGGATACTTGACCTTGCTGGTTTATCCTCCATTGAGAGCAATGTTTATCTCAAGTTGCGATTGCAAATGCTTTATACTGGAGAGCCGCTTTTGAGTAATATTAAAGGCTGGGCTAATTACACTGGTTATACAGTAAAAACATTTGTGAACGCCTTAGAAGTTTTATTAAGTATGGGTCGTATCATACGTTTAGAAGATGGAAGCTTGTGGAATTTAGATGTCGAAGAAGAATTAAAAGAAGCGGCTTTTATTCGAGAGCAGGAGGGTAATTATGTCAAATAGATTACCTTGGGTTCGGAATTTTTATCAAGAGTGGATTATGGACTTTGCTGGTACTGATGCAGCAGAGAAAGCTACTTATAGTACACTCACTGCTCTTATGTACCGATCTTGTGAACCGATTTATGATGATACTGCTGCTTTGGCACGCATCGTTGGTTGTTCAGTGCAAACGTTTAAAAAATCATTAGAAAAACTCATTCGAAAAAAATTAATTCTTCGATTGGAAGATGGAAATTTGTGGAGTGCACAAGTTGAAGAAGAATTAAAAAATTGTAATGAGAATTTAAATAGGCTTTCAGAAAAGGCTATCAAAGCTGCAAATACTAGGAAAAATAAGCAGAAAGATAACGCATCAAAAGAATATGATACATCTATCATGACATCATCACAAGATCATCATGAAGTCATGACGAGTTCATCACGAGATCATGATGACATCATCATGACCTCATCACGACAACACATTAACAATAACATTAACATATATAATAAAAAAAATAACACTATCGTGTTATCAAAAAAAGAAAACGATATTGATTTTGAAAATATTGAAATTGTTGATGAGGGTTATGAACCATCAGAAGATCATGATTGCGAAAAGTTAGCAGATGCAATCGAAACGGTTGCAGAGGATCAACCTGCTATTCACGAGCAAGAAAGCGTTCCCAAAAAAGCAAAACGGGCAAGAACTGATCGTGGCTGTCGATTGCCTGCTAATTTCGAACCGGATTACGATTTCGCAATTGCAGAGGGCTTGCCTCCAGAGCGGGTGAAAGTCGAAATCGCAAAGTTTA
>NZ_JBTTDJ010000039.1:0-3280 GCF_055796165.1 Bartonella sp. EBT8 | reverse complement strand
AGTAGTTGTCAAGCGGCATCTTGAATATGAATGGTAACTTCTTTCTAAAAACACCAGATTTTGATTAAAAAAATAAAAAAAATACTAGATTATGATTTTTTCTGTTGACATCGTGTAAAAAATCGTATTTAATGACGGCACGGCACTAGTCGTATTGTGTCTAAAATTCAAAAATATTCCCCAAAAATTCAGTAAAATATGGACCTGAAACAGGGCTAAAGAGTCCGGTTTTCTCGGTAATTCTGGCTTGTCCATTTTTTCAAATCGTAAAAAGCAATATTTGACGCATAATGTCATTAAATCATTCCTCAAAAGGAGCAATAATGAAAGCTGTCATCACTAAACCAATGTGTGTCGTTGGCGACAATAAAAGCACCGTTCGTTTTGAACCTTCTACACAAAATACCCCATTTGTTGAAGTTTCTAATCAACTCTATGCAAGGCTCAAGCGTGCCAATGCTGCAAAACCTTTTGTTGAGAACAAAACAAACGCAAACCCTGATAAGACAAGTAAAAAGGTTGAGAAAGAAGACAAAGAAAATGGACAAACATCAACTGAAGAAGTGGTAGAGGAAACCACACCCATACAGGCAAAAACACCTAAAGTTTCTAAGCCATCAACATCTAATCCCAAAAAGGCTTAGAAGTTGAAATTAATTATCCGCCAAAAATGGTATCTTCAGCAAGTAAAGGATACCTTTACAAATCTTCAAGCACCACGCCTTAATTGGACTTTGCGTAATGCTGTAAATACCGCAGCAAAACAAGTGGAACGCTTTGCTGAAAAGGAAATTTCTGATCTTACATCAGCCCAATCAAAGCGTATCAAAAAAGGCGTTTATATTAAGGGAAAGGCTACAGCACAGCTTCTCGAGACAGATATCATTGGCTCTGGAACACCGATACCTCTTAAATTTTTTAAAAAAGTAAGAGAAACAAAACACGGTGTGGCTTACACAATGTTTGGCAAGCAAGAAATCTTACCCCATGCTTTTATTCGAGGTGGAAAATTTCCAAAGCGTGTTGAATTAAAAATGGGCAACAATGTTTTTCAAAGAGCCGATGGTGATCACTTCCCTATTGCAAAACAAATGGGACCATCAATTGCTGGAGTAATGTCCAAGCCAGAAATTGCAAGTACTATTGCACAATATGCCAATGAGAGATTAATCAAAAATATACAGAGACAACTTGAACGCCAAGAATATGCTGCTAACAAGAAAAAGAAATAATGTTCTTAAGCTATGTAGATACACTACTCACTTCAATTGTAATTTTAAAGCAAATTATCACTTTCACTTTGGCTTTTTCCATAAAAAATACAATAAAATCAATGCAAAAGGTACTTTCCAGCGGGTTGGGAGTGTTGCGGGGCAGGACAGCGCGAACTATCGCTAGCGTTAGAATTTTTCAAATTGACTGTACATTGTACACATAACTCATTGATAAATAACGATTTCAATATGTGCACTGTACAATATATGATTATTTAAAAACAAAAAATTATTTTTATTCTTGACATTATTTCTGTAACATATATTTTCGAATCAGGTGCCTGAAAAACACCGAACGATAAGCGGATAGATTACCGAAATAATCTCTTCCCGCCGAAATTTAAAAACTTTGACTCATCACATGCTTTGTAGCATATAGTGATTTTGTCGGGTGTGGTTACACTATACAATACCTTTGCGGGAAAAGTGTAACGACGGACTTATCGCCGTGTTTTTCAGCGCCCGGCACTCTCTTTAGAGTGTCAATGAAAAACATCTAACGATAAGGAGTTCATTATGAACACTCTTATAAAAATTAAAGAACAAACCATTGATCAAGAAACTGTTCAAACAGTTGATGCACGTGACTTGCATAGTTTTTTAGAAATCACATCAAAGTTTGCAGACTGGATTAAAAATCGTATTAAAGAATGTAAGTTTCGGGAAAATATAGACTTTATAGGTTTTTCTAAATTTTTAGAAAAAGGTGGGCGCCCAAGCATAGAATACTACCTCACATTAGACATGGCTAAACATCTTTCGATGATCGAGCGTAATGACAAAGGACATCAAGCAAGAGAATACTTTATCGAATGTGAAAAACTTGCAAAGCAGGTAGTCACACCACAGGTTGATTATTCAAGTCCACAAGTGATGTTAGGTGTCTTAACACATCTAAAAAACGAAAATGAACGTAAAGACATCATAATTGCTGAGCTAGAGCCCAAAGCAAAGGCGCTTGACGGTTTAAAACGCTCTGATGGTCTGTTTGGTTTGATTGAATCTGCAAAGATGTTAGAGGTACGACCAAAGGACTTAACTGATTACTTGCGTAAACATGATTGGGTCTATCGACGGGCTCCGGGTGCTCCTTTGTTACCTTATCAGGATAAGATCAAGAAAGGTCTTATGGATTGCCCTGCTATTACTATTCAAAGACCCGATGGTACAGAAAAGGTGCTCCCTTCAACGAAAATCACATCCAGAGGATTAGCTTGCTTGAGAGAACAAATCCATGGAGGTGTGCAATGAATACCAGTGTTGATTTTTTATGTGATTTGTGGATGGCTTTGTTTCAGTTTGTCAATTGTGAAGGCATTGGAGATAAAGACTGTAGCGCACTGGTTGAGGTTATGAGCATGGTAGAGAAAGCTTTGATTTTAAAACTTCAAGATGACGTGCCAAATATTACAAAGATTTTAGCAGTTCTTACAGGTTTTGGAACTTCAGAATTACCGCATATCATGAATCCGTTATTGCAAGCTTATGCTCCCAATATTGAAAGTCCTGTTGTGAAAGCTGCTTAAACAAAAACATAACTCCCCTCCCCGTTCTCAAAAATGGGGAGGTAGTCTGATTTAGCAACCGCTTGCTTTTTTTAAGACTTCACCCATACGTGCGCGCCAATCTTTCCCTTGTTTTTTAAAAGAGGCAATAATATTTGGATCAAGGCGGAGAGTAACCGCTTGTTTAGGAGACTCAACTGGTGGTCGTCCACGTTTACGGCGCTCTTCTGTTACATACTTAAAGAAGGAGGAAGGTAAAACATCTTTAGCTGGCTTTAAACGTGCAAGTTCTTCATCTGTTAGTGGTGGAGAGTCCACGGATTCCCAATCTTCTTTTGTATAATCATACTTTGTTTCAAAGGTTTTTTTGATAGTCATTGAAAACCTCTCTTTCTTTCTTATTCGCTTGACGAAAACTAATAATGGATATCGCTTCATTGCCAAGCTTTGCAAAAACAATAACTGTCGTACCATCAGCAAAATGTCCAATAGCTTTCATGC
>NZ_JBTTDJ010000038.1:0-3509 GCF_055796165.1 Bartonella sp. EBT8 | reverse complement strand
ACCTCCAAGACCAGAACAAGACCCTATAATCGGTGCCAAGGCTTCTATTTTAAGCATTCCCGTTGCCTCTTTCGTTTCAACCCTTTGATAGTTCGAAGAAACATAAGATCCGCGAGCCCATAACCCTGCTTCAGCGGCTCTCCGGTTGGCTAACCCTTTGACAACTTTGCCCCCTGCCTTAGTCCATTTTTGCAATTCAAAAGGAACAGACGCATAATCACCCTCATTAAGCTTTCTCAACAAAGTCGAGTTGCAAAAGGCGCTTGTCCCTACATTATAGCAAAATGACACTAACGCCGCGAATTGTTCATCGCTTAACGAAACCCTCACCGCTTTCGAAACCGCCTTCTCAAATTGCTTTAAATCCTCACAAAGGATCTCTTCGGCTTGCTTTTCCGTGATGCTCATGCCTTTTTTAACAAGCGGGCTACCTGCTTTACTGGTGTGACCATACCCGATCGTCCAAACTCCAATGGCATCTTTATAAGCATTCAAACGTAAACCTTCCCATTGTTTGATCAGCGATAAACCTTCTTGCGATATTGTCCTCATGGCTTGCTCCATAAAAAAGCCCCACAAAAGTGAGGCTCGATAAAAGGGAATAATTGAATGATAGCTGTTCGTGATCTATTGGATGTTCTCTCTTAGTAATTCCTCAACCTCCTCAACTCGAAAGCCAAGGCTACTGAGAAGAGAAACTTCACTCTCTTGCAATTCATACTGAGAGCGCTTTTCGATAACATCTCCCTCAAAATCTAGAGGCATCCCTGTTTCAACGAAAACCGTGTGTGTCTCATCTTCAACACCTTCTTCCCCTTCTCCTAGCTCTTTGACACGAACCCAATGAAAACGCGTTCCTAAAAGGGCTTCTAGCCTTCTTACCGTTTCAGCACGGTCATAGGACAGCATGTTCAAATAATCTTGCTTGCTATTTAAATGCTCTGGATACTCTCTCATCCCCGCACTCTCCTCTAAACAAAATGACGCGGACGACTACAACCACGCGCCCCTAAGGTTTCATCCTTGGAACTACGGGAATACTGACCATTACGAACATATGCTCCATTAGCAGAACCACCAGACCAATTCCCCCCTCCTACCAATACATTCATCACCGTCCTGAAAGCCGTCCTTCCAGCGGTTGTAGAAGCGATCTGCATGGGAAAAGTTTCTGATAAAAACTGCCAAACATAACCACAACCATCCTCACAACCAATATGCGAGATCATGCGGCGCTTGGACGTATCAACATGACCACCCGAATGTTTGGGGCTAGGCGCTTTCTTCCCTTCAATGCCTGTCTTTTCATTGCTTCCATCCATCGCCGAAGCAAACTGTTCATCATTCAACAAACACTTCTTAACACGCAACAAATCCGATAAGTGATCCGTATAGGAGCGATTGGTCGTTATGGGAACACCATACGCAGAGCGCGTCGTTTCACCCGTGCCTGACTGTAAATAAATATCAACCCAAAGGTCTTGAGAGGGATCATACACCATCCCTTCTGGAGAACTATGCGGACGATGATTAAGACACCAAACCGAGTTGGGAAGAATATCCCCCGCCTGATAACCCGATAAAGGGTGACCATCTATCGTGCCAACATCCGCACAAAGCGTATGGAACCCCCCTATCTTCCTCGAAGTCATCGCTGTATAACCATCGGGAAAAGTCGAATTTTCTGAAAAAACAAGTTTGTGTGACTGCCCTGCATCCAAAACCAAATAAATATAATAATCCTTGCCAAGCGAAAGCGAGGAAGGAACCGTGAGTGTTTGATCTGATGTGTAACTAGCAATCAAAACATCATTGGCAAGAAACAAAGGGATATGCGTTCCTTTCTTTAACGTTAATTGTTGTTTATCACTGGCAATAAGAAAGGGGGTAGAAGACGAAACAGCAATCAAATTTAACTGTTTGAGAAAATTATTAAAAGCAGAAGAACTACTCGTGCTCTGACGTGCGGCTAAAGCCGCTTGTTTTGCCTCCCGTGCGGTCTTTTTTGCCTCAGAAACAGTTTGGGTGACTGTGGTTAAACCGGTCTTTGCTAAAAGCGCTAGCTGTTTGGCTTCACTCGCTTCCGTTTTTGCTTGCAAAGCCACACTCTGAGCAGATGTTGCTGTTTTCTTGGCATCATCACTGGTAGCTTTCGCTGTTGTGGCTAACGCCTTCGCATCCTCTGAAACCTGCTTGACTTGATCTACTCCTCGCTTGCCTTCTTCCGCTATAGTCTTTGATTGTTGGGAAAGCGTTTTTGCTTCTCCAGCAATTCTTTTGGCATCATTGACTGAGCTCAGAGCCGCTGTGACACTATCCTTCGCGCCATTGGCTGCTGTAAGAGCTGTTGCTGAAACACCTTTAGCCTCCGTGGATAAAGCCACGGCTCTTTCACTTGCCTGTTTTGCCGCAGTCGCATCTCTTGCCGCCCCATCCGCTAAGGTCTTGCTTGCTGTAGCCGTACTCTCGGCTGTCTTTGATGCCCTTTGTGCTCCCTCAGATACGCTCTTGGCTTCTTTAGCTATCTCCAATGCTTCTGAAGCCTTCGTGGAGGCTCCATCTGCCTTCTTATCGGCTCCCTGGGCGGTTTGCTTGGCTTGACCAGCTTCTTCCTTGGCTTCTTCCGCTTCTACCGCCGCTAAATTGGCTTTAGAGCTCGCCCCATCAGCGACTTTCTTGGCTTGGCTTGCTTCTTCCTGTGCTTCTTCCGCTAACTCTTTTACCTGTTGAGCTGTCGTTTGCGCATTCTTGGCTTCTTGTTTGGCTTCTTGCGAGGCTTGTTTTGCCTCTCCCGCTAGTCTTTGAGCCTCTTGTGCTAATGTCTGCACCGATTGTGCCATTCCCTTGGCTGCATCAGAGCTTTGTTTGGCTTCCTCTATTAAACCTTTCGCTTCAGACGCTATTGTTTTGCTTGCATTGGCTACCGTTTCTGCTCGTTCTGCACTGCTCTTCGCTGTATTGGCTGCTGTTAAGGCTGTTTCTGAAATCCCTTTCGATTCATTAGCTACACTCAACGCTGTTTCTGCTGTACGTTTAGCTGTTTCTGAAACTTGTTGCGCCTCATCAGCCTCTGTTTCTGCCGTCGAAGCCTTCGCTTTCACTGAGATAAGATCTAAGCTAGCCTTCTTGGCTGTCTTTTGTGCTTCTTCAGCTGTTTTTGTCACTGTCGCTACAGTTTGTTGCGTTGCCTCAACTAAACCTTTGACTTCTTCCAAGGCGCTTTTGCTCTCATTGACTACCCTTTGTGCCTCCTCAGCTAAACTCTTCGCTCCATTGGCTTTCTCTCCTGCTTCTTGAGCCTTCGTCGACGCATCTTCTGCCTTTGTCGCTGCTCCTTCTGCCGCTTGCTTGGCATTCTCTGCTGTTCTCTTCACCTCTTGTATGGTAGATTTAACCTCATCAACACCTTGCTTGGCTTCCCCAGCTTTCGCTTGCGCTTGAGAAGCGAATGTTTCTGCCTGTTCTGCCTTGCCCTTAACGGATTCTAATAGCTGTTTGGCTTCTTGTGC
>NZ_JBTTDJ010000037.1:0-3572 GCF_055796165.1 Bartonella sp. EBT8 | reverse complement strand
GCAGCTTCTTCATGAGATGATTAATGCCTATCAGGGTTTGAAGATGATGTCTTGTTTTGTGAAGTGGATTGCGTTCATTGCCTTTATGTTTGTTATCGATATTGCTCGTCTTATGGATGCGCTGGACAATATCTTCACACACCTCAAGAGGTGGGTCAGCAAAAGTTAGAGATTTAAAGCTTAAAACAATATCCTAAAAAGAACTGTTGATTCGGAATAATTGAGAGAAAACTCTAAAATTTTTTGCTAGAATCAGAGCGAATATTCGTTTGTTTCATAGGGTTTAGATGGTTACCCCCTTTGGGAAAAGCTTACGCAAACTTCGCATTGATCACTCTGAACGTCTTTTAGATATGGCAGAGAGAGTAGACATTTCTATACCATTTTTATCATCTGTAGAACTTGGCAAAAGATCTGTACCGGTTAGCATGGAAGAAAAGATCATAGAGCTTTACGCTTTAGATCAAGAGGCTGCCGCCCGTTTAAGGAGAGAATCGGATGTTTGTCGTCATAGTTTTACAATCAAGCCTTCTGATCAGTTGAGGTGTGAAATCACCGGCATGTTTTCTAGAGTTATAAACAGTATTTCCCAAGAAGATTTAGAAACCTTCAAAAGGATATTAGAAGCGATTAAAGAAAAGAAAAGCAAAAAAAATGCCGCTGTTGCGGAGGAGTATTAGAAAATCCTATTCCCATACATTTATTCACACATCCCGAACCTTAAAAAACATATGAAGAATCAATCAGTTAGATAAGATTTAAAAGCGCATGGTGCCCAAAAGAGGCAGAGTGGGCTTTATTAGCAAGAATCAAACAGTATAAAGACGTGCAAGAGTGTATTGATGTATATAATTTTTTATGTTCCAATAAAAAAATTAAGTATTAAAGAAAAAATCTCAAATCAGAAATTAAAGGTGGTCTAAAAGGTGGACCCAAAAAGGTGGACGGGCAATGCCTGAAAAGGTGGACGAGAGGGGGTGTTAAGTGAGGGCGATTTATAGGTTATCAGCATCATTCGTAAAGACGTCTCCACATGGTAAATATTGTGATGGGGCAGGGCTATGGTTAAATGTTCGAAAAGACAATACGCGCTCTTGGTTTTTTCGCTATACGCACCACAATAAGCGCCGTGAAATGGGGCTTGGTCCTGTTACGAAACTTTCTTTAAAAGAAGCCCGCGAGCTTGCTAGGCATTATAGTGATATTCTTAAAGAAGGTAATGATCCTATTGTTTTTAGAGAACAGACTATTTTAAAACAGCAAAGCAATATCTTTCAAGAAGTTGCGCAAGCGGCTTTTGAAAGCAAAAAAGCAGAGCTGAAAAATGAAGGAAAAAATGGTCGTTGGTTTTCTCCACTAGAGTTGCATGTTATTCCACATATAGGCAAATTATCTATAGAAAAATTGACAGCCAATATCATTCGCAATGTTCTTGCTCCTCTTTGGCATGAAAAAGCAGATACAGCGCGAAAAGCACTGAATCGTATCAATATTTGCTTGAAATATGCTGCTGCTCTTGGCTTGGATGTTGACCTACAGGCTTGTATGAAAGCACGTGCTCTTTTAGGAAAGTCACGTGCGACAACGACGAATATTCCTGCTATGCCTTGGCAAGAACTTCCAGCTTTTTATCAAAACTTAGAGGATAATATCCTTTCAAATTTAGCATTAAGATTACTGATTTTGACAGGTTCTCGATCATATCCATTGCGCTATTTGCGTCTTGAGCAGATTGACAAAAATATATGGACCATACCCAAAGAAAATATGAAAGGTATTGTAGGAAAAGTTTTAGACTTTCGTGTGCCACTGAGTAATGAAGCTATGAAAGTCATTGAAAAAACTCTGCCTTTTGAAAAAAACGGCTTTCTATTTGCAGGGCTTAAAGGCAAGCCAATTTCTGATGCAACGCTTTCTAAATTCATGAAAGACAAAGGCTTTGATTATAGACCTCATGGTTTTAGATCGAGTCTTCGTGATTGGATAGCGGAGACAACATCAACACCATTTGAAATTGCAGAATCTATTCTTGCGCATTCAGTTGGTAATTCAGTGACAAAAGCTTACATGCGAACGGATTTTTTGGAACAACGGCGTGTTCTTTTGGAGCAATGGGCATCTTTTATATCAGGAAGTACTTGACATTATTTCTGTAATGTATATCTTCGAATCAGGTGCCTCAAAAACACCTTGACGATAAGCGGATGGATTGCCGAAACAGTCTCTTCTCCGCGCATTAAAAGCTTTGACTCATTATATGCGTATAGCATATAAATGGCTTGTCGGGTGTGGTTACACTATACAATACCCTTACGGGGAAAGTGTAACGACGGACTTATCGCCGTGTTTTTGAGCACCCGGCACTCTTTTATCGAGTGTCAATCAAAAACATTTAACGATAAGGAGTTCATTATGAACACTCTTATTCCGATATCGGAACAAACTATTGATCAGGAAACTGTCAAAACTGTTAATGCACGTGAGTTACATGCGTTTTTGGAAGTAGGTAAAGATTTTTCCAATTGGGTTACTGACCGTATCAAAAAATATAATTTAGTAGAAAATCAAGACTTTGTTTGCTCGCCAAATCTGGCGAGCAAAGGTAGGGGTGGACATAATCGTAAAGACTATCATCTGACTTTAAGTGTAGCCAAAGAACTTTCTATGCTTGAGAATAATCAGAAAGGTAGAGAGGCTCGTTTATACTTTATCGAATGCGAACGACTTGCAAAGCAGGTAGCAACACCACAAATAGATTACTCCAAACCTGAGGCATTACTTGGTGTCTTGAATCATCTACAAAACCAAATCGAGCAGAAAGATCATGTGATTGCTGAGTTAGAACCCAAAGCAAAAGCACTTGATGGCTTAAAGCGTTCAGATGGTTTGTTTGGTTTGATTGAATCTGCAAAGATGCTTGAAGTACGACCAAAAGATTTAACTGATTACTTGCGTAAACATGATTGGGTCTATCGACGGGCTCCAGGTGCTCCTTTGTTACCCTATCAGGATAAGATCAAGAAAGGTCTCATGGATTGCCCTGCTATTACTATTCAAAGACCCGATGGTACAGAAAAGGTGCTCCCTTCCACGAAAATCACATCTAGAGGATTAGCTTGCTTGAGAGAACAAATCCATGGAGGTGTGCAATGAATACCAGTATCGATTTTTTATGCGATTTATGGATAGCTTTGTTTCAGTTTGTCAATTGTGAAGACATTAAAGATAAAGACTGTAGCGCACTGGTTGAGGTCATGGGCGTGGTAGAAAAAGCTTTGATTTTAAAACTTCAAGATGACGTGCCAAATATTACAAAGATTCTAGCAGTCCTTACAGACTTTGGAGCTTCAGAGTTTCCTACAGCTATAGATCCTTTTTTGAAAGCTTACCAGCCGAATTGGGAAAACCCCATTAAAAAGGTTGCTTAAGTAAAACATATCCCTTCCCATTTCAAAAGTGAGGAGGGGATAAAGCTTTTAGTTTTTTGAAAACCACTGTTTTAAATGGGCAAAGACACTGTCTATCGCATCCATAAGCCGGGCAAAGTCAAGGATTAGCAAAAAGAGAAAAAA
>NZ_JBTTDJ010000036.1:0-3583 GCF_055796165.1 Bartonella sp. EBT8 | reverse complement strand
AGTGACTGGATTCCAGATACCCAAGCCCGCGCCGGTAAAACATGCTCTTATGAAGGACGGGATGTTGGAGAGCAAGTGGTGGTGGTTGCATCATCAGGGGATTTATCGCAAGGGGTAATTGTTGGTTCCATCCATACCGATGCTAATCAAGCAGCCGATAAAGGCAATATTCATAGAACAATTTATCCCGATGGCACCATGCTTGAATATGATGATGAACAAAACAGCTATAGCATTCAGATCAAATCAGGCGGAAAGTTTAGCCTCACAATTGCGGATGGCGTGTCTCTTAAAGGTGATGGTGGAAAGCTAGAACTTACCGCACCAGACGGCATAAAAATTGTTTCACAAAGCGATATCAATTTCAATGCAAAGGGCAACATTTCTTTGAAGGCTGATGGTAGTGTCTCACTTCATTCCGCTCACAATATTTCCATGAATTCAAGTGGACTAACCCATAACGGTACCAATGTAGGAGCAACCCATGTTCACGGCGGTGTCGTTCCTGGTGGCTCCATGACAGGAGGTCCCAATTGACCATCGGAATGAACCGCACAACAGGAAAGCCCTTGACCGGCATTGAACATTTGCGCCAATCAATCCTTGATATTTTGTCAACGCGCATTGGCACGCGTGTGATGCGTCGTGATTATGGTTCACGCATTGCCGATATTCTTGATGCACCGGTGAATGACGCCTTTACTGTTAGTCTTTATGCCGCTATTGCCGAGGCTTTAGACAAGTGGGAACCACGGTTTAAACTGAACAAGATTGATTTTAAATGGAATGAAAATGGGCAAGTTTCCTTGTCCTTTGAAGGACTTTATTTGCCCTCAGGAAAGCCCATCACCATGGAAGGATTGCTGATAAAATGAATGGAGTGCTTGCAAAACCAGAAATCATTACAGAAATTTCCTTTGAAGAAATACGAGCAGCAGCTCTTGACCATTTAAAACAACTGTTGCCCGGATACATTGTTCTTGAAAGTGATCCAGCCGTAAAAGTCATTGAAGCTTTTAGCTATCGAGAACTGCTTTTAAGACAGCGGATTAATGAAGCAGCACGCAACAATATTCTTGATTTTGCAATTGGTGAATCTCTTGATGCTTTGGGAAACTGGCACGGAATTGCCCGCATGGAGGGTGAAAGTGACGAGAGATATCGCGAACGCATAAAACTTCATGCCCGTGGTGGCAAGGGAAGCGGAACAGAACCCTATTACAAACTGATAGCCATGTCCGCAGATAGCCGTGTTAAGGATGCCATTATTTATCGCAAAGGCAAAGATCCAACCATCTATGTTGCTCTTTTTGGCAATAATGAAGAAGGAACAGCTTCTGAAGATCTCATACAAACAGTCTCACAAGCCCTTCACAGAAAAAATATCATCATGACCAATGATACAATCATTGTGCACGCTGCTGTTAAAAAAGTGGTGGATTTGCAAGCTGATGTTTGGCTGTTACCGGAAACATCGTTGAAAATTCTCATGACAATGGAAACCAACTTAAGAGCGGCATGGCGAAAAGAACAAGCCATTGGTCGTGAATTAAGCCTTTCATGGTGGGTTTCAAAACTGATGATTGCTGGTGTCCAGAAAGTCATTGCCATTGCCCCAACACAAGACAGTGCCGTTTGTGATGAAGAAGTTTTAGCAATTGGTAAAATTACCTTAAACTTCAAAGGACGTGCACGCTAATGGTTGGCGCCCTCCTCCCAACCAATGCAACAGAATTTGAAAAGCGCCTTGCCGATGCTTGCGACTTTCATCAAGATGTTGATGGCTCTGTTTTGGGAATTTCACGTTCTAAGCTTATCACCCGCCCTCCCCGCTTCTTGCCATGGTTGATTGAAGAATACGGACTTGGTGAACTTACGCCTTATGTTCCAAACCTCTATGATTTAATTGACAAAGGGCTTGAATGGCAGCGTTTGCGCGGTTCCCTTGCCGCCATTGATAGAGGGCTTGCATGGCTAGAAATTTCAGCATGCTTTACACCGGCATGGCCGGAGCGTTTATGGTGGAATTCCTTCCAACTTGATTTTGATCAATTGCCTGAACAAAGTGCTCTTGAAGCCATTGAAGCCATCACAGAGCTTTCCAAAAGTTTGCGCTCTGATTTTCGCCGTGGTGTCTTTGGTTATGACGTGCAAGCTATGGAAGGCAATATGTCACGCCTTGATGCGTGTCTGCTGGACTATGAAAGCGGTGTGCGCTTAACAACGGGGAACACGTTGTTTTCCTTTGGTCGCACAACAGAAATTACGCACAGGCTTGCCAAACAAGCAGGACTGTTGATTGGCAATTGGATTGATGACGTGGATGGGGAATTAAGTTTCGACCAAATTGATTACCCATGGGATATGGCAAATTTCCCCTGGTGTTCTGTTAAAAAACATCAGCGCGATATGCTGATGGCAGGATGGTTTCACGGTCGCACCCTTTATCTCGTGTTAAAAGACAGTGAGGATGATGTGATTGGCACTCGCAGATGCAATATTGTCCAGCCGGTAGAACAAAATTTAGCGGGTGTTTATCACCATTTGGGCGATTGTTATCAACCCTCTCCGATGGGCACAGCGCTTCTTATTGCAGCACGCACGGATTTTCAGGATGTTGATGGCAGAAAAGCTGCTTCTATTGCTGTTCTCGTTCATGCAACCCCCAAACACCATATCCCTTTGGGGAAACTTTGGTTGGAGCCGGATGAACTGATTGGCGGGGTGGAGATCCTCAAAACGCCCGTCAATATTCCTTTGCGCGGTGATGTGCGCGAACAATTCAAGATTTTATTGAGGTTTTAAGATGAAGCATGAAAGTGGTTTACCCTTTGCAATTGATCGCTCTTGCGGCAAAGACGAACAACAAAGCGTTGTCTTTTATGGGCAACGTCCCTTTATCCAAAGTGGTGAACTCAATGAGATGCAAACCATCATCAGGGGGCGCCATGACCGTTTAGGGCGCCTGGTTGCCAAAGAAGGGGACCGTGTTGAACGAGCCGATGCCTTTGTCAATAAAGACGCAAGGACCGTTACTTTAACAGAAGGCAAGATCTATATCGCAGGGGATATCTTTCCAGTCTCAGAAGCTGTTCTCAACGCTGTTTCTATGGTTGGTCGCATTGAAATCGGTGTGAAGTTGCAAAAAACATGGATCACCCATGAGGATGATCCAGAGCTGTTGGGACAAGTTCCCGGTACCTTGGCAGAAGGAGAGCCCGGTGCGGCACGCGAAAGTGCAAAGCTTGTTTGGGCTCTAAAAGAAGATGGGCAGCAAGGCGCTTTTTTTCCCGTTTATATCTTACAAGATGGTATTCTCATTGATCAAAAGTCCCCCTCACTGTTGGAACCCGCCATGCAAGCCATTGCGACTTATGACCGTGCCCATGGTCATTATATCGTCAATGGATGCCGAGTGACGGCTCTGGGACAAAAGAATGGTTGCCAAGTCTTTAGCATTCAGGAAGGGGAAGCCAATATCAATGGCTTTAAACGCAAGCGCCTTGCTGCTTTGCGCCATGAAGAGAAAGAAGACTTTTCGCAAGGGCTTGTGCCGAGTGAAACCCATATTTTTGCACCGCAA
>NZ_JBTTDJ010000035.1:0-3603 GCF_055796165.1 Bartonella sp. EBT8 | reverse complement strand
GTTGCCCCCTATGATGAGATGTGGCGTTATTTTCAACGGGTCCTCTCCCTTGATCGCTTGATGCAATTAGAGCGCATTAAAAGCAATGTTGACTCTAAAGAGCCCGTTGCCAAAAAAGGCATGTTTGCCGACCCGTTTCTTGATGATACTTACAGAGATGAAGGATTTGCGCAAACAGGAGCTGTTGGCAATGGCATTTTACAACTGCCTATTAATCCAACCTTTTATACCGCCCCCTTAAAGGCTCCCGTCACCCTTGACTGGACAAATGAAGTGATCATCGCGCAAGAATTGACAACAGCTTGCGAAAAAATCAACCCCTATCAAAACTTTACCCCTCTGCCTGGGACGATTACACTCTCACCCGCTACAGATTTTTGGCATGTCCAGCGTACCGATTGGCTCTCGAGCGTGACCAATCAATTGTTTATGGGAACGCACCGCGGCAGCAGTCTTCGCAAGACAGAGGTGAATGATGAACTGATCAATATTTCCCAAGAGCAAATCGATTTTTTAAGACCCATTATCCTTCACTTTAAAATTGAAGGCTTTGGCAAGGGAGAAATTTTAGACACGCTCACCTTTGATGGTGTGAATGTTTTGCCAACAAGCCGCCTTGTTGCCAATAGCAATGGCATTTTGGAAGGCACTTTCAAGATTCCTGAACACATCCCTGCTGGCACAAAGAGCGTTGTGGCAACAGGGAAAGGAGGAACCATTGCGACAGGTCTGTTTACGGGGCAAGGGGTCATTGATGTGAAAGTGATGCGGCACACCACAACGGTAAAGATCTGGAGGCAAGTGGACCCTCAAGCGCAAGTCTTTACACCAGAAGAAACACGGCAAATCACTGCTATTGACTTTCATCTTTGTAAAATCGGCAATCCTGCTCATGATCTGGTGATTGATTTGGTGACAACAGAAAACGGTTATCCAACAGCCGATATTCAAGCCCAAAGCTTTTATTCGATGAAGGGGGCAAAACTCGGATGGGCACAGGCACGCTATGATGTCCCACTCCTTGTTGCCAATGATCGCTTAACAGCTTTTGTCCTTAAGACCGATGATAGTGATCATTCCCTCTCACTCGCAAAGCTTGGGGATTTTGATGAAGAACAGCAAAGATATGTCTCAAGTCACCCCTATGTGACCGGTCCTCGTTTTTCCTCTGTCAATGCGCAAAGCTGGACAGCCCATCAAGATGAGGCTTTAGCCTTCCGTGTTTTGGCAGCACGCTACACACAAACAACAAAAACCATTGATCTTGGCACCTTTGATCTTGTTGACTGTTCTGATTTGCAAATCCGTGCCGCGGTTGAATTGCCTTCTAGTGATTGTTCGGTGATCTTTGAAATTGAAAGAAACAATGGCACGATTTATCAACTTCTCCCCTTTCAATTGTTAAGCCTCACCGAATATATCAGTGAAACAGTTCAATTACGTGCCATTCTCAAAGGCACAGAAAAACTCTCCCCCGTTCTGTTTGCTCCTGTTCAGTTGATTGCCGGCAAGATTCATAACACAGCAACCTATGTTACCCGTGCTTTTGCCTTTGGTGAGAAGGCAAGATTGACCAGCTATATCAAGACCTTTTTACCAGGCGGCTCCACATTCACTTTAGAGATGCAACTGGATGATGGTGCTTTTACCCCCCTCACCTTAGAGGAAACAGAACAGCTTTCCGAGCCGCTTTGGGTGGAGCGAAAATTTGTCAGCAGCAATAAGACAGCGAGACAAGCGCGCTTGAAACTCACTTTAACCGGTGGACCTTCGGCGCGATCAATGTTGCGTGATTTTGGTGCTGGCATCTTGTGATACCCCCCTCGCTTTGAAAGATCAGATTTTGGGCAGCTTTAGAGACTTGGAGAATAGACATGACAAAAACCAAAAAGCTTGCAATGGAATTGCCCAAAGAAGGGCGTTTTATCAGTTCTGAATTCCCCATTTTGCGTGAGAATTTGACAAAACTTGATCAAGCCATCGCCGATGTGGAAGAAAAGCTAGATAAAAAAGCTCCTTCAAAACATACGCATAGCATAGGGGATGTTACAGATCTTGAAGCAGTCCTCAAAGGTAAAATGGCAGCGGACAAAACCTTCACTTTAACTGATTTGGGTGATATCGAGGGCGCTAAGGACGCCGCTAACAATTATGTTCTCTATAAAGCTAGCAACAATCATTTTACCTTTGGCAGTGCTGTCTCTTTGCTTGGAGCCCACCAACACAAAATTGAAGATATTGTCGGTCTTGATAGATTTAGAGCAAAGCTTAATGAAGATCTGACAAGCTATGGGCGCCTAGCACAAGCCAATGAATGGCAGGATTACAATAAGTTCACAAAAAAAGTCACTATGAGTGATGGCTTGGAACTCATAAGCAATTCATCTGAAAACTTCACGCACCTTCATCATTCACTATCCGATTTAATGGGTATTGCTCATACGCCATTGAGTATCATGCGGGATGGTAATCAGGATGGTAATTCGTCATTGAGTATCAGACATAATGGTGAAGTGGTGACAAGCTTAAGTGCAACGGGAAGCAAGCTTAAAGGACCGCTGAAAGTTGATGGTGCGGAAGTTTATAGCAAAGAGGAAGCTGTTGTTGCTCTTCAAGAAATACGTGATGAAATCACAAAACTGAGGAAAGCGACCTCTCCCCTAGAAGTTCTTGTAACACAAAGTGGCACTATTCCATTGCCTGAAGGGGTTAGCGATAACACCGATATCGAAATATGGGCATGGGGTGGCGGTGGTGGTGGGGGAGATGGAGGCTGGTTAAGAAATAATACCTCCCTTAACAGTCGTATCACCTACTATGGTGGTGGTGGTGGTGGAAGTCAATATGCGTGTGTTAAAGTAAAAGCTTCACAACTAAGATCGGCAAAAGCCATTGAAATTGGTCGAGGAGGACGAGGTGCTTCTCCGGGAGGCAGTGGAGGTGCTGGTGGTGATACACGCATCGCAGGAATTATTATAGCATATGGGGGTGCTGGTGGAGGTGGAGGCGCCGGTGGTTCAGGAGGCACATCTTACTTCAATGGTAGCCATGGCGGCGATGCTAGTTTTCATGGTTATAGAGGGAGCTCCTTTATTTACGCCGGTGGGTATGGTGGTGATGGGGGTAGTGGTAATGGTGGAAACTCTTTTTTTGGCGGCGGTGGAGGTGGAGGTGCTAGTGCTAATAATGGGAGTGGCGGTTATGGTGGAGAGAGCCAAAAAGGTGGTCATGGTGGTAAAGGCTGCAATGGCAGTGGAGAGGGCGGCGGCGGTGGGGGTGGCTATTTTCCAGGAGAAGATGGTGGAGTTAGTAAAGGGGGTAATGGCGGTAATGGAGCAATCTTGTTTAGATTTTTTATATAGGAGTTTTTATGGACTATGCAGTTGTTGAAAATGGTGTGGTGACAAACGTTATTGTTGCCTCAGAAAATTATGTTCATTTATCTGAGGGAAAAGCAATCCCCTCAAGTGAAGCGCAAATTGGCTGGACTTATAAAGATGGAAAATTCTCTCCTCCTATTATTGATGAAGAAAAAAACTCTTTGTCTTCTGAAAGAGCTAAGACAGACGCATCAGTAGAATCTATGAAAGAACGATAAGAGAA
>NZ_JBTTDJ010000034.1:0-3921 GCF_055796165.1 Bartonella sp. EBT8 | reverse complement strand
TCATGAAAGCTATTGGACATTTTGCTGATGGTACGACAGTTATTGTTTTTGCAAAGCTTGGCAATGAAGCGATATCCATTATTAGTTTCCGCCAAGCGAATAAGAAAGAAAGAGAGGTTTTCAATGACTATCAAAAAAACCTTTGAAACAAAGTGTGATTATACAAAAGAAGATTGGGAATCCGTGGACTCTCCACCACTAACAGATGAAGAACTTGCACGCTTAAAGCCAGCTAAAGATGTTTTACCTTCCTCCTTCTTTAAGTATGTAACAGAAGAGCGCCGTAAACGTGGACGACCACCAGTTGAGTCTCCTAAACAAGCGGTTACTCTCCGCCTTGATCCAAATGTTATTGCCTCTTTTAAAAAACAAGGAAAAGATTGGCGCACACGTATGGGTGAAGTCTTAAAAAAAGCAAGCGGTTGCTAAATCAGACTACCTCCCCATTTTTGAGAACGGGAAGGGATATGTTTTACTTAAGCAACCTTTTTAATGGGGTTTTCCCAATTCGGCTGGTAAGCTTTTAAAAAAGGATCTATAGCTGCGGGAAACTCTGAAGCTCCAAAGTCTGTAAGAACTGCTAAAATCTTTGTAATATTTGGTACGTCATCTTTAAGTTTTAAAATCAAAGCTTTTTCTACTATACCCATGACTTCAACCAGTGCGCTACAGTCTTTATCTTTAATGTCTTCACAATTGACAAACTGAAACAACGCCATCCACAAATCGCATAAAAAATCAACACTGGTATTCATTGCACGCCTCCATGGATTTGTTCTCTCAAGCAAGCTAATCCTCTAGATGTGATTTTTGTTGAAGGGAGCACCTTTTCTGTACCATCGGGTCTTTGAATAGTAATAGCAGGGCAATCCATCAAACCTTTCTTGATCTTATCCTGATAGGGTAACAAAGGAGCACCTGGAGCTCTTCGATAGACCCAATCATGTTTACGCAAATAATCGGTTAGATCCTTAGGTCGTACTTCTAACATCTTTGCAGATTCAATCAAACCAAACAAACCATTGCTTCGTTTTAATCCTTCAAGCGCTTTTGCCTTAGGTTCTAACTCCGCAATCACATGATCTTTCTGCTCGATTTGACTTTGTAAGTGATTCAAGAAACCAATCATTGCTTGAGGACTTGAGTAATCAATCTGAGATGTTGCTATCTGTGCTTCCAGTGTCTGCCAACGGTCTATAATCTTTGCTCGTAACGCTGTACTGTAACCTGAGACAAGAATTAAACATTCACGCTTGGGGAGATGGTAGCAAGGACGGTTTTCACCTTTTGCATCAACATAAGTACCACTAAAATCAACCGGCTCAAATTTGAGCTCGTTAAATATCTGCTTAATATCCCTCATCACATTCTTATGCTTTTTACCACATAACTCAGCAATCTCATGACTAGACATAGTCCGAACTACTGCACTACTATTAGCAATGCCTCCCATAGTTTTTATAAAAGTATTCATGATAACTCCTACATGTAATTAGACGTTTTTGATTGACACTCTAAAGGAGTGCCGGGCGCTCAAAAACACGGCATGTAGTCCGTCGCTATGTCTTCCCCAGAAGAGTATTGTATAACATAGCCACACCCGACAAGGTCATTATATGCGTGTAACATATAATGAGTCAAAGCTTTTAATACACGGAAAAACGATTGTTTCGGCAATCTATCCGCTACATGTCTAAGGTGTTTTTGAGGCACCTGATTCGAAAATACATGTTACAGAAATAATGTCAAGAATAAAAATAATTTTTTGTCTTTAAATAATCATATATTGTACAGTGCACATATTGAAATCGTTATTTATCAATGGGTTATGTGTACAATGTACAGTCAATTTAAAAAATTCTAACGCTAGCGATAGTTCGCGCTGTCCTGCCCCGCAACACTCCCAACCCGCTGGGAAGTACCTTTTGCATTGATTTTATTGTATTTTTTATGGAAAAAGCCAAAGTGAAAGTGATAATTTGCTTTAAAATTACAATTGAAGTGAGTAGTGTATCTACATAGCTTAAGAACATTATTTCTTTTTCTTGTTAGCAGCATATTCTTGGCGTTCAAGTTGTCTCTGTATATTTTTGATTAATCTCTCATTGGCATATTGTGCAATAGTACTTGCAATTTCTGGCTTGGACATTACTCCAGCAATTGATGGTCCCATTTGTTTTGCAATAGGGAAGTGATCACCATCGGCTCTTTGAAAAACATTGTTGCCCATTTTTAATTCAACACGCTTTGGAAATTTTCCTCCTCGAATAAAAGCATGGGGTAAGATTTTTTGCTTGCCAAACATTGTATAAGCCACACCGTGTTTTGTTTCTCTTGCTTTAAAAAATTTAAGAGGTATCGGTGTTCCAGAGCCAATGATATCTGTCTCGAGAAGTTGTGCTGTAGCCTTTCCCTTAATATAAATACCTCGCTTGATACGCTTTGATTTGGCTGATGTAAGCTCAGAGATTTTCTTTTCAGCAAAGCGTTCCACTTGTTTTGCTGCGGTATTTACAGCATTACGCAAAGCCCAATTAAGGCGTGGTGCTTGAAGATTTGTAAAGGTATCCTTTACTTGCTGAAGATACCATTTTTGGCGGATAATTAATTTCAACTTCTAAGCCTTTTTGGGATTAGATGTTGCTGGCTTAGAAACTTTAGGTATTTTTGCCTGTATGGGTGTGGTTTCCTCTACCACTTCTTCAGTTGATGTTTGTCCATTTTCTTTGTCTTCTTTCTCAACCTTTTTACTTGTCTTATCAGGGTTTGCGTTTGTTTTGTTTTCAACAAAAGGTTTTGCAGCATTGGCACGCTTGAGACGAGCATAGAGTTGATTAGAAACCTCAACGAAAGGAATATTTTGTGTAGAAGGTTCAAAACGAACGGTGCTTTTATTGTCGCCAACGACACAGATTGGTTTAGTGATGACAGCTTTCATTATTGCTCCTTTTGAGGAATGATTTAATGACATCATGCGTCAAATATTGATGTTTACACTGTGAAAGATGGATTAGCCAGAATTACCAAGAAAACCAGACTCTTTAGCCCTGTTTCAGGTCCATATTTTACTAAATTTTTGGGGAACATTTTTGAATTTTAGACACAATACGACTAGTGCCGTATTGTCATTAAATACGATTTTTTACACGATGTCAACAGAAAAAATCATCATCTAGTATTTTTTTTATTTTTTAATCAAAATCTGGTGTTTTTAGAAAGCGTTATTTATTTTCCTTCAATGCAACATTTGTGTTGTATTAAAACATTTTAGATGTTATATTATTATAATGAACAGTCAAGAATTGAAAAGATATCTTACAAAGCATGGTTGTAGTTTTACTGCAGGGAAGGGTGGGCATTTGCTTGTAAAGCGCGGTTCTAAAAAGTCTGTTTTACCTATGCATGGTACGCGTAAAGAATTAGGAACAGGATTAGTTCAGAAGATTCTTAAAGATCTTGGTCTGAAATAAGCTTGAATATGGAGGTGCAAATGAAATATACAATCAAATTTATCAAAGATGACAATGATACTCTTCTTGTCATCTCTAAAGATTTTCAAGAATTTATTACTTACGGTAACGACGAAAAAGAAGCTTTAGAACAGGCTAAAAATGCTCTTTTAACAGTTATTATGGGGCGTTTCCAAGATCGCGAAGTTGTTCCTTTGGGAGCGCATGATGCTATCTATCCTTTTGTTGAAGTCTCTTCATTAGTGACTTTAAAAATTGCAATACATAACGCTATGATTGAAAAAAACTTACGCAAAGCTGATCTTGTACGTCTTTTAGAACTTCACCCAATACAAATTGATCGATTGTTGGATTTAAATCACGCAACAAAGTTAGACGCTTTAGAATCCACTCTCCTTACTCTTGGAAAAGAAGTTACCATTCATGTTCAAGATGCTGCTTGACAACTACC
>NZ_JBTTDJ010000033.1:0-3997 GCF_055796165.1 Bartonella sp. EBT8 | reverse complement strand
TTCATTACTTATTACCTGAACATCAGGCAAAGCATTACTCATCAAAACAGAAAAACCAGCCATTGCTCCTACGCCTGTAACTTGTATCACTCTATTTTCAACCGCTTGTCCCATCGGGAATATACGCGGGAGTTGGTAAGTTCTTTCGTTAAAAATGCGATTGTAGTATAGCCATTGTCGTGTAAAAGGACGATAAAGACTTTGAATAAGACACGTCTCTTCAAATTCAGAATATTTTCCTCTTAGTAATTCTTCTTTCAGACTACTACTCCAACTGATCTTTGTCGTATCAATGTTAACAAAACTATCTACAGCTTTTGTACGTACTTTCCGATTAGCATGTGGATGGGTCTTATTAAAACGTTCTACTTCGCTATTATAGAACGTAATCATATTACCCATATTATTTATTAAAATCTTACGGCTTGAGTTATATACCCACGCATTACGATTGCTCTTAAGACCACAAGAATAAGTCTCAAAAAGTTTTTTACCATGACCTTCCCTAATACCCATAGCTAAAAACGCTTTAAAACTGTCATCACGTTGATTTATCCAATCACCATGCTTGTCTGGTGTGATGATTTTCCAACTTGATTTATCCGCAATACCCTTAATACTACTAAGATACTCAAGAGCCGCAAGTTTACCTTTTGTTGTAAGATTATTACCAATATCATGATAGTAAATTTTACAATCTCCAGAAACATTGGAATTTTTGATAAATAATGTTACAGCAATACCAGTCATACTACCATTACCAAAAACATTTTCTCCTTCTTCAGCTCTACCACCACTTAACATGTTTTTACGAATATCTCCTCGTAAATTAAGCACATAAATACTGGTAAATTCTTTAGCTAAAGATTTTCGCAAGGTATTCATTGTTGATTTTTCTATATAACCAGAACCAGAAACAAAACCAATAACGCCATGGTCTTTTATACGGTCACTTGCCCAACGAATAGCTCGAATATAACTGTCATATAGTGCTCGTATATTCGTTACTTTTGATTGAGCAGCGTAAGTGTCACGAATACGGTTATCTAAGAGCGGGTAAGGAGTGTTTTTTGCATTGTCATTTTCATTCTTTTGCCCCATGGAATAAGGAGGATTGCCAAAGATCACTTCAATATTGAGTTTTTTCTGAAGTTCTAAATATTCACTGTTTTCTTTAAATAATTTTTGTAGCAGGTTTTTCTCTTCAAGCATCTGAAACGTATCGGTTAAACCAATATGTTTAAAGGGAATATACTCTCCTTTCATAAGACTATGATAGGTCGTTTCGATATTAATTGCTGCTATGTAATAGGCAAGCAAAACAATCTCATTGGCATGGATATCATGACGGAACTTATATTCCATATCTTCCGGTTTAATGAGATCAGATTGCAAAAGCCTTGTGATAAAGGTACCTGTTCCCGTAAAAGGGTCAAGGATAGAGATACCCCGTGAACCCAAGCTCTTGCCAAATTCCTTGCGTAAAACATCATCAACAGAGTGAATAATAAAATCCACAACCTCAACAGGGGTATAAACAATGCCAAGCCTATCTGTTGTCTTTTTAAACGCCTTGGCAAAAAAGCTTTCATAAAGCTTGATAATAAGGTTCTGTTTTGCATGAGGTTCGGTAATCCCTGCTGTACAGAACGTGATACTTTTGTAAAATTTATCAAGATCTTTCAACTCTTCCTCGATATTCGTTTTATCGAGTTCAATGAGTATTTTGTCCATTGCTTGCGAGATGGCATTGTTCTGTACGAATTCATTGCCCTCAAACAAAGCTTTAAATATAGGACGCGTGACAAGATGTTGCGCTAACATCTCAACGGCTTCCTCTTGTTTTATTTCACTGTTTACATTGTTTTGTAATTCCTTATGAAATGCATCAAAAGCAAGGTAAGCTTTGCTCTTGTTATCGGAAAGCGTATCTTGAAGATGGACGATATGGTTTTGCGCAATCTCAGCAACATTGTTCGCCCAAATGCCCCAATAATCCGTGATTTTAAAACTATCCAGAAAAATGGCTTTGACAAAATCAAAAAATTTAGAACGGTGGAATAAGTCTTTTTGCTCTTTATACCACGTTTGAGATTTGCTTTCTGCTGTTCCTATGGTACGTCCAGAACTTTCTGCTTTTGCTTGTATCGAGATCTCATCAACCGTTGTGGTGAGCTCCTGTAATTCATTGGCACGCTTAATCTCTATAATCTTAATCGTATGACTGCTATCTTGTCCTAAAGACATTTGATTAATCGTCCTAGCAAGCCTTTCATCATGGGAATGTAAAGCATGCAAAACTTGCCAAACAACACGATATCTCTTATTGTTTCGTAAAGCTTTTTTAGCTTCTAAGTGTGATGGAATGATAATCGGTAAAATGATATAACCTGTTTTCTTATTAGGAGCACGACGCATCACACGCCCCACCGCCTGTATGACATCCACTTGGCTATTACGGGGATGTAAGAACATGATCGCATCAAGAGCAGGGACATCAATCCCTTCTGAAAGACACCTTACATTGCTTAAAATCCGACAAACGTTTTTACCGGCATCTCCTTTAAGCCAATCCAGTTCTTCATTGCGTTTTTTGACACTTTGCTTTCCGTCAATATGTTTTACTTCACAGTTCAGAAAGGGAACTGTTTGAAGGAAGTCATTGATATGAGATTTGATAATTTTATTGAAGAGCTTTGTAATATATTGAGAGGTATTGATATCTTTGCAAAAAGCCAAAGCACTATGCATGGGCTCTGTATCATCATCATCAATAGCTGCTTCCTTATCTATTTTGGTCAGGGCTCTATAACAGCCAATAATTTTTGCAGCATCATCTAAATCAATTTCACGGTTTTCATTGGCAATAATATCCTGTATGGCTGGTGTAATATAGGTTTCATCAATGCCTAAGACCACAATTTTGTAAGGGGTTAAAAGTTCATTATCGACAGCTTCCGCAAAGCTATAATGATGCAGTTGTTTGCCATAAAGCGTTTCATCATCCATAGAAGCCAGCACGGCATTAATCTCATCCGCACGCCTTTTAGCAGTGTCACTAAAAATGCGCGGAGTTGCCGTCATGTACAGACGTTTTTTTCCCTGAACAATACTGTTATCATGAACCTTGACAAATTCAGATTCATTGTCGTCACTTCCTAAGGATGTCCCAGTTGTTCTATGAGCTTCATCACAGATGATCAGATCAAATTCGGGTAAACCATGATCTTTTTGTGCATCGGATATCACTTGGATGGAATGATAAGTTGAAAAGATGACCGTCATTGCATTTGCTAGGTTTTCACAAGCTTCTTTGGCAAGTTCTTGTGCATCCGTTGTTGCCGGTAGAACAAGATCTGATGTTTCCATACCAACAATATCATCTTGGTTTTTACGACGCTTGCCAACTTTTGTATCCGAACAAACAGCAAAGGAATGCAATGGAATTTGTGCATCCGCTGTCCATTCCCTTATGGTTTGTGAGACTAAAGCAAGAGAAGGCACTAAAAACAAAACACGCTTACCTTTTCCAGCTATTTGTTCTGCTATCTTAAGACTTGTAAAGGTTTTACCGGTTCCACAAGCCATAATCAGCTTGCCACGGTCTGCTTCTTTTAAACCATCACAGACTTTCTGAATTGCTTCTTCCTGATGAGGACGTGGTTCTTTTGTCGATTTAAGAACGACTTCTTCTTTTGTTGCAAAGATTTTCCAGTCTATACGACTGTTTTCCATATGACGAAGGTCAATGCGATAAACCGGTATCGCTTGTCCTTTAATCATTGCATTCACATTGTCACTTAAATTCACTTCAGTGCTATCAACCAGAAGACGATATTTAAAGATATCTTTCCCAGAGGCAGCAATAAAGCTATCAATATCCTTTTTACTGATCTGATGATCTGCTTCATAAAATTTACATTGAATAGCAACATAACCCTCTTGATTACGGAGTTTAGCAACCAAATCAATGCCGATATCATTTTTATTCCAATCT
>NZ_JBTTDJ010000032.1:0-4140 GCF_055796165.1 Bartonella sp. EBT8 | reverse complement strand
TCTTATCGTAATAAAGCACAATCACCCCGTGAATTAGGAACTCTTTTCGAAAACCTTGTCATGGCTTATTTGAAAC
This sequence comes from Bartonella sp. EBT8, assembly GCF_055796165.1. Taxonomy (NCBI): domain Bacteria; kingdom Pseudomonadati; phylum Pseudomonadota; class Alphaproteobacteria; order Hyphomicrobiales; family Bartonellaceae; genus Bartonella; species Bartonella sp. EBT8. Next base: position 4,064 of record NZ_JBTTDJ010000032.1, on the reverse strand, counting down.
ATGACCCGCTGCAATGCCAAGAATATGAGAAGGTTCAAACCTATTGTGATTGGGCTAAAGAGCATGGGGAAGATGGTCGTGATATTGGAATTGATTTGGTTGCTAAAATCCGTGATCAAGAAAGCTATGCTGCCATCCAATGCAAATGCTATGAAGCTTCCCATTGCATTAAAAAAGAAGATATTGATAGCTTCATTGCTGCCTCTGGGAAAAAGATCTTCTCCCGTCGCATTCTTATCGACAGCACTGAAAGTGATTGGAGTGATAATGCTTCTCATACCTGTGAAGGACAAGAAATCCGCATTCAACAGATTAATCTGTTTGATCTCGAAAAAAGTCAAATCGATTGGAGTGCCTTTGAAGAAAATGGGGATGTTGTCCTTAAAGAGCAAAAGAAGAAAAAGCTGTTAGATCATCAGATAGAAGCCCTTCAAGCTGTCTGTGAGGGTTTAAAAGAAGCCGATCGTGGCAAGCTGATTATGGCTTGTGGAACCGGTAAAACCTTTACCAGTCTTAAGATAGCAGAAACTCTTGCTGGTCAAGGCAAGCGTGTTTTGTTTTTGGTCCCTTCCCTTGCTCTTATGTCACAAACCATCAGAGAATGGACCCTCGATACAGAGATACCCTTGCGGTCCTTTGCGGTGTGTTCTGATACACAAGTTGGCAAGCGGCGTAAAAACCAAGAGGATGCTGCTGATTTTAACGCATCCGATCTTGTCCTGCCTGCTACAACAGATGCAAAAGAACTTGCTAGCAAAGCCAATAAAATTTCTCCTGATGTGATGACTGTCGTGTTTTCGACTTATCATTCAATCCAAGTGATATCCGATGCGCAAAGGAACTATGATTTACCTGAATTTGATCTGATTATTTGCGATGAAGCCCATAGGACAACGGGTGCTGTATTGGGTACAGACAACAGTGAATCAGAATTTGTTAAGGTTCATGACAACAGTATTGTTAAAGGCAAAAAACGCCTGTACATGACAGCAACACCAAAGATCTTTACCGATAATGCCAAGAAACAAGCCAATGAGATTAATGCTGTGCTAGCTTCCATGGATGATGAAGAGCTCTATGGAAAAACCCTTTATACCTATACCTTCTCAAAAGCCGTTCAGAATAACCTGTTAGCACCTTATAAGATTATTGTGTTGGGTGTAAATGAAGAAGCAGTGGCTCAATCCATTCAACATCTTATGACCGATGACAATTATGAACTTATTCTTGATGATAAGACCAAGATTGTAGGCTGTTATCAAGCTCTGAGTAAAATTGATTTAAAGGTTGATTTAAGTGATGACCCTAGCCCCATGCGCCGTGCTTTAGCTTTTTGCAAAGATATTAAAACCTCTGAACGCATTCGTGATACCTTCAATTCTGATGAAATTCAGTCTGAATTACGGACTCTTTATGAAAGCTATAAAAAGACGTCCCCTCTTCATTGTAGATTTGAACATATTGATGGAAAACAAAGTGCTAAAAAACGTAATCAAGCTCTTGATTGGCTAAAAGAAGATGCGGGGGAAAATGTTTGTCGTGTGTTAAGCAATGTCCGTTGTCTTTCTGAAGGTGTGGATGTTCCTGCTCTTGATGCGGTGATGTTTTTACACCCGCGCAAAAGTCATGTGGATGTCATACAGGCGGTGGGACGTATCATGCGCCGTGCCAAGGGGAAAAAAAGAGGCTATATCATTCTGCCTGTTGGCGTTCCTGCGGGGATTTCTGCTGAACAGGCTTTAAGACACAACAAGAGATACAAAGTTGTCTGGCAAGTAATCAATGCTCTTCTTGCCCATGATGAGAATTTTGAGATAACCCTCAACCAAATGATTTTAGGGCAAGATGTAAGTCATACCCTAGAGATTCTTGCCTTAGACAGTATGACTGCGGTTGAGGATAAAATCTCAATCCATGAGAAATCAGAAAGTACAGGACTTCAGATTGGAAAACCTGCCTATGAACCTGCTCAAAGTGTTGGAGTACAAACAAGATTACCCTTTTTTAAAGAGTTCCGTAATGCTCTGATAACCCTTCTAACGAAGAAATTTGCCATTACCGATTATTGGGAAAACTGGGCTGGCAATGTTGCTGAGATTGCGCAAAACCATATCAACCGCCTGCAAAACATGCTTGCTGATGAGACAAGCGAAGCACGCCGTGCTTTTGATGCGTTTCATGAGGAATTACAGAACAACTTAAACAGTGATATAAAACAAGAAGAAGCTGTTGAAATGCTCGCACAACATCTTGTCACGCGTCCTGTTTTTGAAGCTTTATTTGATGGCAATCAATTTGTCCAAAACAATGCCATCTCGCAAGCAATGGAAAAGATCCTAGCTGAGTTGGATAAGACCAATATTGAAGAAGAGTCAAAAGAGCTCAAAGAATTCTATGAAAGTGTAAAATTACGTGCCTCTGGTATTACCACCCCGCAAGCAAGACAAAATCTTATCATTACTCTTTATGAAAGCTTTTTTGCCAAGGCGTTCAAAAAGACAACGGATAGGCTTGGCATTGTTTATACCCCTGTTGAGGTTGTCGATTTTATTATTCGCTCTGTTGATGATGTTTTGCGCAAGGAATTTGGCAAGAGTTTAGGCTCCCGTGGTGTTTCTATTCTTGATCCCTTTACGGGTACAGGTACCTTTATCACAAGGCTGTTACAATCTGATCTCATTAAACCAGAGGATATGGAATATAAGTTCCGTCATGATATCCATGCCAATGAGATTGTCTTACTCGCTTATTATATAGCAGCGATTAATATTGAAGCAACCTATCATGGTCTTATGAAAGGAGATTATATTCCCTTTAAGCATATTGGGTTGACCGATACGTTTCAGATGGTTGAAAAGCAAGATCTGATGAAAGGTTTATTAGAGGAAAACAGTGCATATTTGGAACTTCAGAAGAAACTCAATATTGAAGTCATTTTTGGTAACCCTCCTTATTCTTTTGGACAAAAAAGCGAAAATGATAATGCAAAGAATACACATTATCCACTCTTAGATAAACGTATCGGTGAAACTTATGCTGCTCAATCCAAAGCAAGCAATGTTAATAGACTTTATGACAGTTATATTCGTGCCATCCGCTGGGCAAGTGACCGTATAAAAGACCGTGGTGTTATTGGTTTTGTTACAAATGCAAGCTTTGTAGATGCAAATTCTATGGATGGTTTACGAAAATGTCTGGTTGAAGAATTTAGCAGCCTTTATATTTTCCATTTACGGGGGAATGCTCGGACTTCTGGAGAACAACGTAAGAAAGAAAGTGGTGGAATTTTTGGAGAAGGCTCTCGAGCTCCCATTGCAATCTCTATTCTCGTAAGAAACCCAAATGCACAACAGCGTGGTAAAATATATTTTCGTGATATTGGAGATTATCTCACAAGAGAAAAAAAACTCACAATAATCGAAACCTTTGGTAGCATTGATGGTATTACACGGAGTGAACACGATTGGAAAATCATCACACCAGACAAGCATGGTGATTGGATAAATCAACGTAATGACAGTTTCAACGCCTTTTTAGCCATAGGTGATAAGGATAAGAAAGAGCATGGTAAAAAACTCTTTGAGACATTCTCCTGCGGTATCGTAACCAGTCGTGATGCTTGGGTATATAACTCAAGTCGTAAGATTTTAGCAAAAAATATGCGTAACATGATTGCTTTCTATAATAGCGAAGTGGAACGTTTTAATGACGCCCATCCACATAGCGACCGTAAAACACGTGCAAAAGCTGTAGATAATTTTGTTAACATTGATATGACAAAGATCAGTTGGAGTAGTAGTCTTAAACAAGAATTTGTAAGAAGCAAATGTTCTGAATTTGAAGAAAGTTGCCTTGTGCAAAGTTTGTATCGTCCTTTTACACAACAATGGCTTTACTACAATCGTATTTTTAATCATAGAGTTTTTCAAATGCCGCGGATCTTCCCAATGGGAAAAGCAGTTGATAATAGAGTAATACAACTTACAGGTACAGGAATAAAAAGTGGCTTTTCTGTTTTGATGAATAAAAATTTACCTGACTTGAACATGATGGATGGTGCTAGC
>NZ_JBTTDJ010000031.1:0-4532 GCF_055796165.1 Bartonella sp. EBT8 | reverse complement strand
GATTAAGGGATGTGTAAGAGAACCAAATGGACGCATCTCAAGAGCCAAAACACCGCGTGAACCTATTGATAAACTGGCTATAGAAATGCGTGCTAAACGCTTTGGTTTGACACTACAAGATGCCAAAAATCCGCTTGCTGGTACCTATATCGGGCGGCTTTATTTACAAGGTCAACTTACTCAAGATCAGTATGAGGCTGCACAAAAATATCTTGAAGTGAAAAACAATTACCTCTGTGCAAAAGCGTTACCTAATGCTGTTTATGATGAAATGCCTACAACTTCTGATGATAGAGCAAGAGAGAAATGGGTTGAATTTGCAATCGAACAGTTTTTAAGCATGCAAGAAGTGGTAAGAGAAACACAGGCTTTAAATCGACAGTATAATCTTTATGCAGCAATACAATATCTTATTATAGAAGACCAAATGCTACCGCATCTTGTGAATTCACTGCATAGTGTGCTTGATGCGCTTCACAAACACTTCAACCATTAAACAAAGAATTGACATCAGATAAGAGATCAATTAAAATGTGTATATATTTACACATGATGAGTTTAGATAATGGAACAAGATAGCCGAAAAATCATTGCAAAATTAAAACGTGATGGTTTTGAACTTATGAAAGTGAGAGGTTCTCATCATAAATTAAAAAAAGATGGTAAGGTTGTTATTGTCCCACGTCCTAAAAAAATCTTCCAATTGGTACAGCACGTTCTATTGCACAACAAGCAAGCTGGTTAAAAAAAGGAGAAGAAGAATGAAAAGATTTTTTGCTCTTGTTCATAAAGATAAAGATTCTGCTTTTGGTGTTCAGTTTCCTGACTTTGAAGGGCTTTTTTCTGCTGCCGATGAAGAAAAAAATCTCATCACAAATGCAACTGAAGCTCTTCAACTTTATTGTGAAGATATCGATACAGTGCCTATGCCCTTAAAATTTGAAGAAGTCATACAACGACAATCTATCAAAACAGCTTTGGCAGAAGGAGCTTTTTTAATACAAGTCCCCTTTATTGAAAATGATGCTGAAGTGGTACGTACGAATATATCTATTGAACGAGGACTTTTACGTGCCATTGATGATTGTGCACAAGAAAGAGGCTTAACAAGATCTGCTTTTTTGGCAACAGCAGCGCGTCACGAGCTTAATATTTAGAGTTTCTTGCTTTTTGAGTGCATCAACATATGCCATTTTGTTTCTAAAAACACCAGATTTTGATCAAAAAAAGTAAAAAAATACTAGATTATGATTTTTTCTGTTGACATCGTGTAAAAAATCGTATTTAATGACGATACTGCACTAGTTGTATTGCGTCTAAATTCAAAAATATTCCCCAAAAATTTAGTAAAATATATACCTGAAACATGGCTAAAATCCCGGTTTTCTCGGCAATTCTGGCTTGTCCATTTTCTCAAATCGTAAAAAGCAATATTTGACGCATGATGTCATTAAATCATTCCATAAAAGGAGCAATAATGAAAGCTGTCATCACTAAACCAATGTGTGTCGTTGGCGACAATAAAAGCACCGTTCGTTTTGAACCTTCTACACAAAATATTCCTTTCGTTGAGGTTTCCAATCAACTCTATGCTCGTCTCAAGCGTGCCAATGCTGCAAAACCTTTTGTTGAAAGCAAAACAAATGCAAAGCCTGATAAGACAATTGAAAAAGAAGAAAATGAAAATGGTCAAACATCAACTAAAGCAGTGGTAGAGGAAACCATATCCAAACAAACCAAAACATCTAAAGTTTCTAAGCCAGCAACATCTGCCCCCAAAAAGGCTTAGAAGTTGAAATTAATTATCCACCAAAAATGGTATCTTCAGCAAGTAAAGGATACCTTTACAAATCTTCAAGCACCACGCCTTAATTGGGCTTTGCGTAATGCTGTAAATACCGCAGCAAAACAAGTGGAACGCTTTGCTGAAAAGGAAATTTCTGATCTTACATCAGCCCAATCAAAGCGTATCAAGCGAGGCGTTTATATTAAAGGAAAGGCTACAACACAGCTTCTCGAGACAGATATCATTGGCTCTGGAACACCGATACCTCTTAAATTTTTTAAAAAAGTAAGAGAAACAAAACACGGTGTGGCTTATACAATGTTTGGCAAGCAAGAAATCTTACCCCATGCTTTTATTCGAGGAGGAAAATTTCCAAAGCGTGTTGAATTAAAAATGGGGAACAATGTGTTTCAAAGAGCCGATGCTGATCAATTCCCCATTGCAAAACAAGAAGATCCCTCAATTGCTGGGGTAATGTCCAAGCCAGAAATTGCAAATACTATTGCACAATATGCCAATGAGAGATTAATCAAAAATATACAGAGACAACTTGAACGCCAAGAATATGCTGCTAACAAGAAAAAGAAATAATGTTCTTAAGCTATGCCTATACATGCAATACTATGTTTTTCTTTCTTGACAAGATGGCACCAATATATCCATTGTCGAATCAGGTGCCTGAAAACACCTTAAAACATCTAGCAGGTTGATTACCGAAATAATCAGTTTTCCGCACATGTAAAGGCTTTGACTCATTGTATGTTACACGCATATAATGCATTGTCGGGTGTGGTTATGCTATACAATACCCTCATGGGGAAAGCGTAACGACGGACTTGGTACCGTGTTTTTGAGCACCCAGCACTCTTACTTAGAGTGTTGAATCAAAAACTTTATTACCAAGGAGTTCACATGAACACTCTTATGGAAACTAATCAAAGCACTGTTAATAGTGCTACCACTCAAACTATGTCTAGCTGTGAAATCGCTGAGTTATGTGAAAAAAGACACGATCATGTAAGACGCGATATTAGTAAAATGTTAAGTGAACTATACCTTAAAGGGGGACTCCCCAAATTTTGGGGGTCCTATTTGAATAAACAAGGTAAGGTACAACCTTGCTACCATCTCCCCAAACGCGAATGCCTTATTCTCGTCTCAGGTTACAGCACTGCTTTACGAGCTAAAATCATAGATCGTTGGCAAGCACTGGAAGCACAAGTGGCAACATCTCAGATTGACTACTCAAGTCCTCAAGCAATGATTGGTTTCTTGAATCACTTGCAAAGTCAAATCGAGCAGAAAGACCATGTGATTGCTGAGTTAGAACCCAAGGCAAAGGCGCTTGATGGTTTAAAACGCTCTGATGGTCTGTTTGGTTTGATTGAATCTGCAAAGATGTTAGAGGTACGACCAAAAGATCTAACCGATTATTTGCGTAAACATGATTGGGTCTATCGACGGGCTCCAGGTGGTCCTTTGTTACCCTATCAGGATAAGATCAAGAAAGGTCTCATGGATTGCCCTGCTATTACTATTCAAAGACCCGATGGTACAGAAAAAGTGCTCCCTTCAACAAAAATCACATCTAGAGGATTGGCTTGCTTAAGAGAACAAATCCATGGAGGTGTGCAATGAATACCAGTGTTGATTTTTTATGCGATTTGTGGATGGCGCTATCTCAATTTTCTAATCATCCAGGACTTGGAGATAAAGATTGTAATAATTTAGTTGAGGTTATGGGCATGGTAGAGAAAGCTTTGATTTTAAAACTTAAAGATGACGTACCAAATATTACAAAGATTTTAGCAGTTCTTACAGACTTTGGAGCTTCAGAGTTTCCCGCAGCTATAGATCCTTTATTGAAAACTTACCAGCCGAATTTGGAGAACCCCATTAAAAAGGTTGCTTAAGTAAAACATGCCCCCTCCCCGTTATCAAAAATGGGGAGGTTATTAAACTCTACATTCAAATTTATTGATTTTGGAAAATTCATCTGCTTTTTCAGTTTGTAATATACTAACGTCGTAAGCAGCTTGCATGTTAAGCCAAAATTCAGCTGTTGTATCAAAAAAATAGGCTAATCTTAGTGCTGTATCAGGAGTCACTGGACTTTTTTCAGCAACAATCCGTTCTATCCTCGTACGTGGAACATTCAAGGCTTTTGCAAGGGCATAAGCAGAAAGAGCATATTCTTTTAAATATTCTTCCCGTAAAATTTCTCCGGGATGTATTGCACTATAATTTCTCATTTCGACCTCCTGAAAATCAATGATAATCTACGATTTCAACTTCATAGGCGCCATTGGAACGCCATTCAAAACAAATACGAAACTGGTCATTAATACGAATAGAATATTGACCTTTACGTTCCCCTTTCAATGCTTCTAAGCGATTTCCCGGAGGACTACGCAAATCTTTGAGATCAACTGCTTTATCGAGCATAAACAATTTTCTTTGGGCGATACGCACTAGAGTTGTAGGAAAACCTCTGGGTGGGTTCCCTTCTAAAAGATCTTTACATCGCTTATCTGCAAAAGATTCAATCACCAAATCACCTTTATTCATTCTTTTACGTATCATATCATGATACCATCCGCAAAGAAAGAATAAATTTTAAATAACAGGAACTTTTATGCATCCGAGAGAGACAATAAGGGAAAGCTTTGTTGCGTTGATCAAAGCAGCAAAGACGGCTGCTGGTGACAATGTGTTTAATATGCGTGATTTCAACTTTTCCGCTGAA
>NZ_JBTTDJ010000030.1:0-4789 GCF_055796165.1 Bartonella sp. EBT8 | reverse complement strand
TTTATTCTCCATAACTTATTGTTTTTCTAGCTTCATCTTTTCTTCTATAGCCTTAGCGCGATCTTTCCAATATTCCGATCTCCACTTATTAAACTGCGGTCTATCAATACCTGATCCCATGGTGTTGGGGTTAATATGAATAACAGAGTTATTATCCTTATGGAATTCCTTACCAACCTCTGCTAGGGGACCATCATGCGTTTGCAACATGTGATGCAACTCAACAGACCTACCATCAAAACCAATGGGAGCATTCCCTGCCTTCATCCTCTCAATGTTTGTACCCCACACCGTTTTTTTATTTTCTTTCCAATTAGAAATTCTGTTAGGATCGAACAGATCGTTTCTTTGATAAACTTTGTTTGTCTGACCAGATTTACTATCGGTAAATTGAATGGGTTTCTTTTTTAACCAAAGCTTTTTTCTTTAGCAGCAAGTTTGATGAGGTTTTTTGGGTAGCGAATTTAAAGAATATCACCCTGCATCGCAATGTCACCACTGGGTGCGATAAAACTTTAAACGGGATTGGTCTTCTCTGGAAAACTTAGATGCTCGTAAAGCTTTTCCACCACCTGTTTAATAAAAACAGAGATGAGCTGCTTAGATTTTATTGCTTCTTTGGATAAAACAATGGCAGGTTTAAAATTGTGCAAGATTTTCTAAACTATAGGTTTTCAGGAATTGTCCCTCCTCCATATTTTTTTCCAAAGACTCTTGTAAAAAGGGAGAGGTTGCGTATCGGATGTTTGCTCAGTCTTTTCATGCCCTGTCTCATCACCCACATAGACCTGTTCTATATCCTCTCCTGCATGCACTTTGATTCTTTTGCACAAGAATTCATAAAAATTACTGGCGTAATATTCGGACTCCTCATCCGCAAACCTGACATAGAGTGGGCATTCACCATCCCGAAACTGAGAATAATCAAAATAAAATGTTTCATCAAGATCATAACTCACAACGAGTTGTTCTGGTGTTATAAAACCTTCTTTTCTATCATTTAAGTTGTGACACACAATACTAAAACTAGAAGTAAGCGCACAATCCTTATAAAGTCTATAAATATTCTCACCCCTAATTTCTCCTCCTCCATATTTTTTTAAAAAAGCTTTATAGGAAGATGTGAATTGTAAGCCAAGAGCTTTTTCAGCTTTTTCAATCACGAAATCATCGACAGCAATCTCTTCAGTTCCAAAACTGACAATATCACCTTCATATTTATCAACTAATTCTATAACATCATCTAAAGTATATGTTTTCATCGATCATTCTCCATCAATTATTCCATAAGTTTTTTTTATCTCTTTTCAATTAACCGCAGCTTATCTCTGCTCCTTCATCTGTCCCCATTTTCCAAAATCTATCCCTACAATACCCCATCTCATATCAATTAATCCTTCTAAGTTAATGTTTTGCCCTTCTCTATACCCTTTAGCGCGTTCCTTCCAATATTCCTCTCTCCAGAGATCAAACTTTGATCTCTCTATAAGTGATTGATGTGTTTTGGGATTAACATGAATCACGGAAGTATATTTCGTATGATCTTGATTGGTAATTTCTGCTATGGGCCCCTCATGCGTTTGATTTAGGTGATGTAACTCAACAGGCTTACCATCAGAACCAATAGGAGCTCTTCCTTCTCCCATTCTCTCAATATTAGTGCCTCTCATTTCTTTCTTATTTTTCATCCAATCAGAAACTCTGTTAGGATCGAACAGATCGTTTCTCTGATAGACTTTGTTTGTCTGTCCAGTTTTACTATCGGTAAATTTAATGGGCTTCTCTTTTAACCAAAGTTTTTTGTCTTTAGCAGCAATTTTGGTAAGATTGTTTGGATAGCGAATTTAAAGAATATCACCCCGCATCGCAATGTCACCACTGGGTGCGATAAAACTATAAGCGGGATTGAAGTTCTCTAGAACATCTTAGTTGGTTGTAAAGCTTTTTCTCCACCTGTTTAAGCTAAACAGAAGTGAGTTGCTCAGATTTTTTCTTTGGATAAAATAACAGCATGTTTAGGATTGTGCAAAATATACTAGGGTATAGGTTCTTAGGAATTACCCTGCCGCCATATTCTTTTCCAAAGACTCTTGTAAAAAGGGAGAGGTTGCGGAGGAGGAATTTGTTCATTCTTTTCAATTGGCTGATCACCCTCAAGCGTCTCATCACCTGCGTGCACTTTGATTCTTTTGCACAAAAATTCATAAAAATTACTGGCGTAATATTCGCACTCCTCATCCGCAAACCTGACATAGAGTGGGCATTCGCCATCCCGAAACTGAGTATAATCAAAGTAAAAGGTTTCACCAAAATCTGTTCTGCTAACGGCAAGCTGTTCTGGTGTTGCAAAACCATGTTTCCTATCTTGTAAGTTGTAGTAAACAATATCACCAGCAGGAATACCTACATAATCCCCATAAATGCTAAAGATTTCTTCATAACCAATTTCTCCTCCTCCATAATTTTTTAAAAAACTTTTATAAGAAGATGTAAATTGCAAACCAAGGTTTTTTTCAGCTTTTTCGATCAATATATCATCAGGCGCATCTTCTGCTGTACCGAAATCAACTCTATCACTATATTTATCAATTAGTTGTGCAACATCAGTTAAAGTATAAATTTTCATGAATCATAACCCAAATTATCCTTAATTCTTTTGCATAAAAATTCATAAAAATTACTCGCATAATATTGAGGTTCTCTAGGTGGAAATTTAAGATAGAGCGGACATTCGCCATCCCGAAACTGAGTATAATCAAAGTAAAATGTTTCACCAAAATCGGTTCTACTAACAATAAGTTGCTGTAGCGTTGCAAAACCATTTTTTCTATAATTTAAGTTTTTATAAACAATATCATCACTACGAACAATCTCAAAGTTTGTATCATAAACGCTACATATTTCCTCACCACAAATTTCCCCTCTTCCATAGTTTTTTAAAAAATTTTTATAGGAAGACGTAAACTGCAAAGCGAGAGTTTTCTCTGCTTTTTCAATTAGTACATCATCAACTGCTTCATCTGTAGAGCCAAAATCGATACTATCGCTATATTTATCAATTAATTGTACAACATCAGCTAAGGTATAGATTTTCATGAACCATCCCCTGCATGCTCCTTAATTCTTTTACAGAGGAATTCATAAAAATTGCTTGCATAATATTGTGGATCTCGAGGTGGAAATTTAAGATAGAGCGGACATTCACCATCCTGAAACTGAGTATAATCAAAGTAAAATGTCTCACCAAAATCTGTTCTACTTACAACAAGCTGTTCTGGTGTTGCAAAACCATGTTTTCTATGATATAAGTTTTTATACACAATATCACCAGCAGGATGATCTTCAGGACTTGCGTTATAAATGCTAAAGATTTCTTCATAACCAATTTCTCCTCCTCCATAATTTTTTAAAAAACTTTTATAAGAAGATGTAAATTGCAAACCAAGGGTTTTTTCAGCTTTTTCGATCAATATATCATCAGGCGCATCTTCTGCTGTACCGAAATCAACTCTATCACTATATTTATCAATTAGTTGTGCAACATCAGTTAAAGTATAAATTTTCATAATTTTTTCTCCATAAATTATTGTTGTTTTAGCTTCATTTTTTCTTCTATAGCCTTAGCGCGGTCCTTCCAATATTTTGGTCTCCATATATCAAACATGTCTCTATCGATACCCGATCCCATTGTATTAGGATTAATATGAATAACAGAGTGATGTTCGTTATGAAATGCATTGGTAACTTCTGCTAAGGGACCATCATGTGTTTGCAGCATATGATGTAATTCAATGGGATTATCATTAGCATCAAGAGGAGCTCTTCCTGTTTTCATTCTATCAATATTGGTACCCCATACTTTTTTCCCTCCTTGTCTCCAAGAAACGATTTGGTTAGGATCAAACAAATCTTCTCTCTGATAAACTTTGTTTTTCTGAGTAATTTTCTCTCCCTTGTAAGTCATTCCAAACTCAACCTCAATGGGATCCGCTGACCAGAATTTTCTTTCCTGCCCCAAATATTGAGTTGCAATAGCTTCATCGCTCATCTTTCCGAGTGCTTGAGAAACTTTGCCAGATGATTGAACAATTTCTTTTTCAGCCTTAACAGCGAGTTTGTTAAGAGCTTTTTCGGAAAGCTTGCCAGCAAGCTTTACACCACCCTTGGCTAACCCAGCCCCTCCCACCACTAGAGATGCTGCTTCAGTCAATAATTTTCCAAGTTCAAGTCCAGCATGAAACGATCCGCTAATTCCCGCTCTTTGATATTCCTCCTCTAGATAATTAATACGCTCTAGATAAGACTGCTTTATTGTTTCTGTAACATTTCCACTCGTTACTAGAGATTTAAGTGCTTCCAAAGTCTCTATGGGATGGCGCACCATTTGCCAAAAATCTTGAACCGTCTCATATAATTCAGCGGGTACACCAGCGACCACACCTACCGAAAAAAACACATCTTGTTGATTATCAATCTCGAACCATTTTTCTTCAACGTCTCTTCGACACCACTTATCTGAACATTCCTCTAATTCTTTCTTCTTCTGCGCTTGTTGAGCGCTGCTGAGGTAGTTGTTTGCAGCAGCATTCCCAGCAGCATCAGCACCGCTATTCACATCGCCACCAGCAAGACCAGCAGCAAAGCCACCCGCAGCCCGTGCAACATCAATGGTATGGTCTCTAAAGGAAGCAAATTCAGCATCAATCCTTGCCGTGATGCGCGCTTGTTCTTCAGGAGTTGGTGTGCGACCATTTAAGTTCCCCATTTCCTCTCGGACAATTCCTTGCAT
>NZ_JBTTDJ010000003.1:0-217747 GCF_055796165.1 Bartonella sp. EBT8 | reverse complement strand
TTTTCTTAAGCAAAACACTAAAACTACACTGACAGAAAAGAGAAAAAAAGAATAAAGTAGAGAGGGAGAAGACAAAAATATTCATCTAAAGCTATAATCTCAGTCCTCAGCTTATTTAATTTTCATTAATTCCCCATCAATGATCAGAGGATAGTCAGGAGTTTGAACAAAAGATTTTATTTTTGCAGAGCTTGAGGACTGAATGAATTGCGATTTCCTTATAAAACAAATATGAAAAAATTGTGATTTATTGATGATATCTTTTATGAGGTAAGAAGATGAGAGCGATGATAAAAGAACACTTTTTTTAATCTTATAACTTGAATCAATGAACAATAAAATTCCAACACCGTGTTCAAATTTATTTATTATCATGCGTTGAATGTCTGCCGCTGAAATATTGCAGCCGTGAAGATTCAAAACATTTATGATATCGTGAATAGAAATTGAAGCACCCATGACATTATGAAAGGCTGGAGTTCTTCCTCTAAGATGTAAGGTGTGCCCGCGGTATCCACAAATACATGATTGATTACATGCAATGGTAGCAATATCGCCTGTAGCGTGCTCGAGTAACGGCTCATCATCAGGATAAAAAACCGATACAATGAGTTCATCATTTTCAGGATTTGATTTCACTTGAATGTGATCGTAAAGATGATAGAGGTCACCATCAATTTGGAAATACTGAAATCCTAGTGGACCAGTTTCTTGAGGCGTATAAGCAAGAGGCTTAATACGCAATTTAGGAATTATATTATTTGCTTTCAACGCAGATTGCGATTGAAAGGTTTCTCCAAGATAAAAGAGGGTTTTGAGAGATTGTCATTTTTTTCTCGAGAGACCGTAATAAGCTTATCCGCAAAACTTGGAAGGCATATTATAGGATCGCTGAAAAATTCTTCGATGGCTGAATTCAAAGTGTCATAATCAACGATAGATGCAAACGGATAATAGGTAACTTTGAGAAGGCGACAAATTTCATGGGCAAAGTAAAATTCATCCCATAGTCCTCCAGCTGTAAGGCAATTTGCAACGGAGCTTACAGAGCAGTTCTTGAAGACAGTTTTTAGATTCTTTGCGGTAGAGTGTGTTACAAACTCATAATTGAGCCACTTGTGGTGAAATCTTTTGGGAATTCTCGTTGTACCTCCAGTTGTGAAAACTATATATGACATTGAAAATCCTCGTTTTTTTTAGCTTGCATAAGGCACATGGAGGATGCAAATGTAGAGGCAATAATGATCATGAAAAAGATTAAAGAAACATGGCTGTTTAAATGGCTGATTATCCATCCACTCATCCATGAGCCTGCAGCTTGGCCAATATTTGAAACAACAAGGATATAACTAAAAATAACACTAGAAGATAAAAGTGCTGGTGTCTTTCCTGCATTATAATATATTTCTGGAATAATGACAGATTCGTAGACACTGTAAATTAAGGCAATCATGGCGGTAGAGACTCCACCTATGAGGTAGAATGAGGCTAAGCTTCCCGTAAGGCATATCAGATAAAAAGTTGTTTTATCGGAAAGGGTGAGATGTTTATTAATTATCCCCTGCCAGATACAAATACCGATCCCGACAGTTGAAAAGAAAAGACCACTATAAGGAGCGAGATTGCTATCAAATTTACTCAGAAGTGTCGTGGTTGTGAGGAAGATTCCCATAATGGACGAGCAAAGTAAAGCTGTGACCAGTAAATAACGAAGTGAACGATTCCTTATTATTTTTTTTAAAAAAGAAAGAAAAGCCGTTTGTGTTTTTTTCCTTTTTCAAGGGATCTTCTTTTCTGTGGGTAGTTGTAAACAATTTTTATAGAGAGAAAACAAAAAGACAAACCAACGACTACGAAAAAAAACATCATAAAAACGGATTCGTTGTATTTTATGGCACACGTTGCAACAAGAGGGGCAATAAAAACAGCAGCATTTTGAAAAAAAGAATAAAGGGTTAATGCACGTTTAAGAGCTTTTCCATTGAGATGTTCTGTTAAAATCTCTCTTAGAAATGGCTTTGAAATCGCTTTCGAAAGAGCTGTTAAAGTAAAAAAGGCTAACCAAGCAGAAGGCATGACTGATAGAGTCATAAGAAAAAAAGCTGCACTTCTTAAAATAAAGGCGGTAGTCATTAATAATTTACGAGAATATTTCTCAAGGTATTTTGTTGTCGTTACCATGAGAATGCTTTCAAGAATTACTGATCCAGAGAGATAAAAAGCAACATTTTCAGCAGTGATGAGAGAAGAGATTCCAAGAAGAGGGAGGACAAAGAAAAAGGAAAACTCAGAAAGAAAAACGGTACCATATATAAAAAAGTAATTTTATGTTTGCTCATGGGATTTCCTTATAAGCGCAGTTAAATGATCAAAAACGCTTTGTTGTCTATCTTGAGGGAGTTGCAAAAGCCGCTGTTTTAGCGGTGCACATTTCATTGAAAGTATCCCCCCTCTTGATTTCACTCGTCAGTCTCTTGCGAGAATATTGTTTTTTATTTCTTTTACAATGTTTTTAGAAACATCCAACATCTCAGTATAGAATTTTTTCTTGCTGCATGAGGTTATAAAATCTGCATGATTAAGAATAGTTTTTTTGGCCTCCGTGTGCACTGTTTCCAATAGTGCTTTTCCCTTGAAGTTTGCGGAATTCTACAAAAATCAGTTTTCCTGAGTGGAAGAAAAATCTTATATCTTGTGTCTTTTTTATAAAAGGCATTAAAAATATTGAGCAGAGGAGGTTGGGATAAAATTTCCTATACTTATTGCATGTTGTAATCCATCTGACTTAATAACACAAAATCTCATTTCTGAACTGACGGGTTTAAAAATAAAGGATTCATATTCTGATGAAATAAAAGATGGGATCGTAGGGACAGTTTGCTTGTGATAGCTGCCGTATCTTTGATGTCTAAACTATAAAAATATTGAAGTGGAGCAGAAAGGCGTGTATTTATGTTAAGCATCGCATCATTAAAAAATACTTACGATTTCTCAAATAAAATTTTTTATTATACTTCTTTTATGAATTCTAAAATATAGGCTGAAATGGTGTGTGCGGCATGAATAGCTAAACGCGCATGGCGGGGACGAATAGTGTTTTTCCTAAAATCTTCTTCTGACCTGCCATGAGCAGCACTTTTTTTATTTCTTAAATGCATAGTGCCTTTTACAATTTCATATAGTCCAGAGGCGATCTTTCTTACATCTTCATCAGAAAAATTTTTTGGCTGGAGACCAATGTGGGTAGCGACTTTGTCCCATAAATTGGAGAGTGTATCAGATTTTTCTTTATAGACGATAGAATGGTGATTGAGATAAGCTTTACAGGATGCTTCCAGTACAGTTGCGGCATATAGAGCTGCGTTTATTGGATCTTTTTCTACGGTTTCTAACGCTCTCTCAATTTCGATTCCTATTGCGGAGAGTTGCTGTTTTGCAACCTTATCTTGTAACTCTTGTGTAGAGAGGAGTCCTAATTTAGTGATATGTCCCCTACGCAAATACCGCAATCCATCTTTAGTTAAGGTTTCTAGGATTTTACATTGATTTTCTTCTAGTTTCTCCACTGCGTGTAGTGTTTTTTGATCATCAGGTTCTATATCCATAAAATCACCGAGTAGCTGACCAAGGACTTCAAGTGGTTCAGGGCATTCTTTATTGATTGCTTGGAGCCGTTTTTTAATCATAGTCGCTTTACTATCAGAAGGATCTGCGTTAAGAGCAGATGGTGTAAAAAAGAATAAATCATTCAACAGCTTCAATGTGTAATGCATTGATAATATTTGGCTAAGAAGTCCAATAGTTGCGGGAGGAATTTGTGATTTCATGAGAGAAATTTGTCAGAGAGGGTGATGACATATTTTTTATGACATTATAAAGTTTATGAGATTACCTTTTTGAGTGAGAGACTTATTCTCTTATCCTCATGGAGAGTTCTATAAGAGCCTTTGTTCTTAAGTATCGCACATTCTATTTTATAAAATGGTTCAAGAACATAGTGTTGGCTCTAATATCCATATCTTTTATCCAATAACAAAAAGCATATCATGCATGTTGAAAATTGCTTGAGATGAAGCGTATTTACTTTATACTAGGCAAAAACCCTATGAAAAGTTGTCTCAATCATATCTTTGGAAAGTATTACTAAATCTCTTTGCTTTTAACGTACGCGTTGATATTTATTTGCATAGCGTTGTAAAAGCCTCTTTCAATCCCTTGTGCAATTAAAGTCTGTCTTTGTAAAGAGAGGTATAAAAGTGAGGATGGCGGTTCTATAGTGGGAAGTTTCCTGCGTAAAAATGCGATTATGTTTCTTTTTGCATCACCCTCTAGCTTTTCCACTATGCGGTGAATAGCAGAAAGTTGGCTCTATCACACTATTGCTAGCTCCTAATCTTGTAATAGCTTTTGCATTTGAGAGTGTTCATGAGAAGCATTTGGTTGCTTTTCTTCAAGTGTTTTTATCTACATAGAGATCCTATTTGTCATGTGTAAGCGGGTGAGGTTGAGTGATCAACATAAATAGGCGTGAAAGGAGAGAATCTTGTGATATGCGGGATGCTAGTTCAACAGGGAAAACGATGAATTGTTTTTATCAATAAACCTGTTGCTACTATATTGATGATCAGACAAAGGGCGGAATATAGAGGGCGTTTGTTTGGGCTAGTGGTGTGAAAGTAGGGTGCGATTTTTATATCGCGATGCGTGGTAGAGATGGTTAGCATTGAGAGTTTTAGGGGAATCATATCTCTACTACGGCTATAGGGGGCTTTGTTATTGTGCTTAATGGATATAACCCACATTGAAAATGTGTGCTTCCCCCATGAATACCTCCAAGGATACTATCAGAAAATTTTATATTCCATTAGGTTTTTAGAGGTATTCAAAGGCATAAAGAAATCATAAAATGACCAGTTACGCAAGTTATCGGAGGTCCCCATTTAGGAAACCTGTCTGTTCAGTACCTTTCATAAAAATGATGACGAGTGAGATTTTAGTCCTAGCGTACTAGTATTCTTCCGCAATGGTAGAAGCTGTATAAGCTTATGCCATTGTCAATGTTATAAGGACTTTCAACAGAGTATATCATAAATCGGAGTTGTTCTCTTTACGTGATAAGGAGAATGCTAGGCAAAACAGTAAAAATGTAGAGATAGAGAATATGAAGAATATAAGATATGTTTGACTTAAGGAAAGGTATTCTTCTGTTAGAAAATGTATCAAAAAGCCAGCGAATATTCCCCCTAAGGCTCCACCTATTTGCTGTAATATGCGTGTAATAACTGCCGTATCTTTGACATATAAACTGTTGACATATTGGATGGGGGCAGACAGGCACACAATGGTGGTGATGCCAAGACCTATGCCTCTTAGCAAGAATCCTAACCCATCCATACTTATATTATAGCCGAAGCATAATAATCCAAAGCTTGATATGACCAAACCAATTCCGATCATGAAAAAGGGGGATTTTTCTTTCCATTTCTGGTAAATAAATTTTCTTCCAATCCATGCTCCTATCCCTTGTAAAGCAAGAACTGCGCCAATGATGAGAAGGCTATTTTCGTAGTTTCCTTCCATGGAAACAGCTATTGGGAAATAAACGAGGAAGCTATAAAAAAGAAATGAAGCGATAAGCCCCATTATCATGAGTAACGTGTAGCGCGCATTTTGAAACCCGCTAAAGACTATTAATTTGTTTTTTGCTTTCTGATTAGAAACAATGAATAATATGAGGGATGCCACCGCTATAAGTGCTATAATATATAAGGAGTTGTTGTTATTTATATTTCTGGCTTCTGTTAGGTAAAAAAACGAAATAAGAGATATGGAAAACGCTAAAAATGCAAATAAGTTAAATTTTGTTTTTGTTGTTTCGCTGCTCTTTAAATGTTTTGCTCCAAGGGTGAGTGCCAATAAAATGAGCGGAATATTTATAAAAAATAACAAACGCCAAGACACATACTGAGCAAGTGAGGCGCCCACCAGCGGTCCAAAGGCAGGAGCAAAAACCGTTGGTACTGCTATGGTGCCCATGGCTTGACGTACCCGTTGTTGTCCAAATTGCAAGGCAATAATGGTTTGGCTAAGGGGAAGCAAAAGACCTGTTCCAAAACCTTGAATAATACGGGCAGATATGATGGTTGGAAAATCATAGCTTAATCCTACCCCCAATGAGCCAAGCATAAAAATGAAATTTGCAAGGAGCCAAGTTTTTTTGATACCTATTCTTCCTTGTACAAAAGCTGCCATTAACAGCCCTGGCACGGTGGCTAGAAAATAAGATGTTACAACCCATTGTATATTATTTTCCTCCACTGAAAAATAATCAGCAAGGTCAGGAAGGATGACATTGACAATACTTCCATCCAGCAAGGGAAGTATGCTGGAAATAATGACAGTATATATTACATACCATTCTGATTCAGTGTAGGAATCTCCCTTTAGCATGATTATGCTCCCTCCAAGATATTATTTAAAATATCGGTCCTGCTCCATATATTACAGGGCCTTAAGAATGAAGATGTGTTGATGATGCTCTCGGCTCTGATGTTGGGACGAATGTGATCGATAGCGCTGATGGCCCCCTTGTATACAACCCCTCCTCCTCCAAAACAAAGCCATCGGTTAAGTTGATCTTAGTTAACCTATCAAGGAGTCTATTCGCTGTCAATTTACCCTGCATGAGAGCAAAAGCAGAACCTACATGGGAGGTGTATGCCTGCTCGAAAAGCTAAATGGTTCGCTGATCCTTGTAATCTTCGGCCCAGTTTTATAAATCCGTTTGCGCTCTGGTATAAAATTGTTGGGGTTCATAAAAACATCAGGATCACGGTTAGCTGCTTGAATCATGCAAAAAACCAGTGAATTAGCCGGCAACGAAATCCCTGCGAATTCCATTGCTTGATTGGTCTGGCGCGGTATAAGCTGAACCGGAGAAGTCAGGTGCAATGTTTCTGCGATTGCTTCGCCAAGAAGCATCCACTCTTTTTGGATCTTTTCTCATTCTTTCGGATTTGTGAGTCAATGGTAAAAAAGATAAGTTAATTTTACGGCAGGCTCTATGGCAGTCAATAGTACGTTAAGGACGAGCGCAACTCTTTTAGAAGTTGTTATGCTGTTGTCATCATTTGTTTTCTAACATAAGATAGAGATTAAATCTGCTGATGCGTTTTGGTCCCATTTTTCTATAAGGGGGTGGGAGATCAGAAAATATCTCTTTACTGTACCATAAACAAAATTTTTTTCTTCTTTTGATTAATGTAGGCTGGTAACAAAAGACGCAACCCCCTTATGCCATAGGAATATTTCGTTTGTAGCGAACTATCGGTAAGCTTAAGACCATGAATGTAACAAGCACACTATAATCCTTACTAAATTCATTGATAATATCTGTTTTTCCCTTTGGAAGATAGGGCAAGAGAAGTTGATCTATTGTTATTTTCAATAATTGAAGCAGTGTGTGTGAAGAATATTTTTCCAGTAAGTTTTTGAAAGTACGACTTGCCGCTTGCTATGGTGTTCATGCCTTTCCATTTGGCTTAATAGGCGGATCGCCCATTACTGGTTCTGCACGAACGGCTAAGGGTGCTATTGTAAAGCGGGTGTTCTTTAAAATTGCGTTGATATTTTCATATCGGTCTAAAAATAAACCTTAAGATCTTCATTCCAAAGAACAGAGTTAGAAGAATGTACAGTTTGGTGTGTATAGAGTATAGAAAGAAAAACAGATAGTAATTTTTTTGTTAGTTTTTAGTTCTTAACTTATGGTGAATACTTTAGGGAAACAGCGAGACATCCCAATACAGATCAGTTCAGAAAACATAAAAAAGCCATAAATGAGATGTTGTTTAAAGAGTCGGTTAACAGCAATTTTTCTCTAGTAGAATTCGTTTTTAATGAACCAGTGAAAAAGATAATCGATATAATACAGAATGGACGTTAACAACAGCTATAATTTTTTTCAAGTAAGAAACTATAATATGAAACATAGAGGGATTGTCTTGTAAGATGAGAGTTTATTTATAGAGAATAAAATGAAGAAAATATTAATATTATTGAGCGGGATGGCTTTGTTCACTATATCTGGATGTTTAACAGAAGAGCCTCCTTTAACTGCTTTTGATGCATGGGAAAAGTCTGGTGCGGATAAGCTGGAGGTAAAAAAAGCGGTGTTAGAATGTGGGCTGGAGTCCCTTTCTAGTTTTCCTACAGAAAAGGAGGACTTTCGTGAAAAAATCAATAGAGATGCATCAGTGGATGCATGCCTGATACGAGAAGGTTTTCGTGATAAATTTGGGGTGGTGAATTGGTGTGAGAAGTATAAAGCTGATAATCTTCCCATTTGTCAACCTGGTGCTGTTATTCCTCAGCGTAGTGTCACAAAACGTTTGAATAGTCCTTATTGTCAAGAGAATAAAGATCAACCGGAATGCCAGCCTTAAGTTTTGCTGTTGGTAATGATAAGTTCCCCTTGTTCTTGCTTTGATGTGCATGGGGTGGGTTGCTTTCTTAATGAACTCTTTTCAAGATAAAATATCAACAAGTTTAAGAACCTTCTCAGTAAATAAGCGCATTACAAGAGAGAAAGAAAATCTTGAAACTATTGAGTGGGATAGCGTTATCGTAGTGGGATTTCTAGCCGGCTTTCTCTATGGGGGTAGCTCTATGGAGAAGGCTTAAATTTTGATGGGTTTACAATTAAAAGCACTTTCACAATGTGATTGGATATCATCATAGATCTTTTTTTTGAAGAGACAAATGTGTGTATGAATTTGTTTCGGCTTTGAGTGCATAAATAACGCAGGACTCCAATACAAGTTGCAAGACTTAAAGAGGCTCTCTTGTTCATCATTTCTAAGGAATGAAGAACTCTTAGAGGATCTGATGATAGCGGAATATCAGCGGTTTATGAAAATATAATACATTTTGTGTAATAAATTTAAGTAAAAATGACTGTAAGCTGATGAAAAATATTGAGAATAATAGAAAAATTAGCAAACGAAAAAACTCTCGTAACTGTTTTATTAAGGTCTCTTATTTCATTCAGAAGTAATTTGATGAAGCAAAATCATAATGAGATAATGAGCAAAATAAAAGCACTTTCGTCTGCT
Source organism: Bartonella sp. EBT8 (assembly GCF_055796165.1). NCBI lineage: Bacteria > Pseudomonadati > Pseudomonadota > Alphaproteobacteria > Hyphomicrobiales > Bartonellaceae > Bartonella > Bartonella sp. EBT8. Next base: position 208,634 of record NZ_JBTTDJ010000003.1, on the reverse strand, counting down.
CTTAAGTGAGTGGTTTCATTTAGGGGTTAAACTTGATATTGAAATTGAATATTGTATTGATATATAAATATTTTCTATATTTTTCTTACTCTTGTAGAGATGCATGTTATTCAATTTTATGGAGATTTCATTTTTTCTAGAAGCTGCTTTTTATAGCATTTTTCTTTATCGGAATAAGCTTATTGAGACTGATTTTTTGGTAATTTTCGTTACTCTCTTTAATTAGTATTTAAGATAATACTCTTTTAAAAATAACAGGAAATATTGACTTTTTTATTACAGCTTTACATAAAATACAAAACGTATTAAGCGTATATGCGCAATCAGGTAAGCTGTAAATACTCTTTTTTTAGCCTCCCTTTTTGTTTTGTTGAGAAAAAAGAAAGTTTGAAAAAAATGATCATCAAAGTATCTAAAAATCGCTTATATTCATGTATTTTTATGAGCGTTGTTTTTTGTTTTTTTTCAAACATAAATGGTGTTGAGGCGCGTTCTCATTCGTCTGTGTCACTTTCGTGTGATGAAGGCAAACTCCCTTATAGATGTAGTGATGGTGCAGAGCATAAGATTAGTGATCAAACGTACCAGTTTATCCTATCTCCTGAAGCAAAGAACGGAGATGATAATTCTTTTTTGTCGTCTGCTGCCATAGGAGCACAGAAGACAAATACAAGTATCCAAGCAACGCGTGTGAAAGTTGAAGCTGCTGGTAATAGAGAGGGTACCTATGGTGTCGTTGCAGCGCAAGGGGGAAAAGTTCTTTTAAGAGATTCAATTTTTAAAGGATTTTCAATGGGTCTCAAAGCTGAGAGTGGAGTGATAGAGGGGGAGCGCGGAGAAGTTGAAGTTACTCAAGTGGGTGTTTATGCAGACAAACAAGGGGCGTCTGTTGTTTTAAAGGATGTAAAAATTAAAGTAGAAGGTCAAGATACCGGTCAGGGAGTAGCTCTTTTCAGTGGTGCTGGCGCAGATATTAAGATGACGGGTGGCTCAATCGATGTGACGAATGCAGCTGCACTTTATGTGAAAACAAAGGGAAGAGCAGCTTTAGATGGTGTGACCATTACTTCAAAAAGTAAAAAAATAAATGAAGGAGATAATATTGTTCATGCTGTTTTCAATGTCAATCAACATGGTTCTATCTTGCTAAAGAATACCAATGTTGTTGCTACCGATGTTAGTGGTTTGTGGATCGGATTAGATGCTAATGCGCAATTAAGGAGAGGACCGGAAGGGAATATTTTAATTTCACGGGTTAATATTGAAGATTCAAAAATTACTCTGATGGGTAACAAGGTTGGGATACATTTCGATATGGACAAAGGAGAGAATGATGACGGACAAGGAATTGTTTTGTTAAAAAAGACAACCTTTGAGGTTCCAGAGGGTACGGCTCTTCACAGTCATAAAAGTAGTGGTTATATTGGAATCTCGGGAGGGACAAAAATCTCTGGAGATTTATTGTTAACAGCTGAAAAGAAAGCTTCTATGGCGGTTTTAGCTGATTCTTCTTCACTTGTAGGGGGAACCCGTGTTGCTGATGATTCCCTTGCTGAACTTTATTTGACAGGACATTCAAAATGGGTTCTCACAAAGAGGAAAGTAATAAATTTGCAAGATTCAGAGCGCTTAATTTCATCAATTTCGTTTTTAAAACTTGCTGATAGTCTCATTACTTTCGAAACTCCAACATCTCAAGAGTATCAGACGCTTCGTATTGGCAATGGGGAAGAAGAAGTTTATAGTGCGCAGGGGGATGCGCATCTTTATCTTAATACGTACCTCAATGGTGATGGTTCGCTCAATCATCAAAAGACTGATCGGCTTTTGATTGAGGGTGATGTTTCTGGACAGACGACGCTTCATGTGCAATTTATTCTAGGAAATAAAGGGGAAGCAGTAGACAGTGAAAGTGCGCACAGTGTTTCACTGATTCAAGTCTCTGGAAAAGCGGCAGAAGATTCTTTTCAGTTGAGTAGTCCTTATATCACATGGGGAGGGTTGCCTTACCAATACTATCTCCATGCATATGGTCCAAGTTCCTCTCTTGGAAATGCACGGACTGATCAAAGATTAGTTAAAGGTAATGCAGATTTTTGGGATTTTCGCCTCGAAAGTAAATATATCCAACCTGTTCCAGAGGGACCTGTTGTCATACCACCTAGCATTCCTCCTCATTTTAAATCAGAAATAAGAGAGGTTGTTCCACAAATACCGACTTATCTTCTTTTGCCGAATGCCTTGTTTCATGCTGGGCTGATAGATATAAGTAACCAAAATAAGTGGTTAGAGATTATGCGATCTGTTTCCAGTGGACTCGAGGCTAATAAGACTTTTGCTTTATCTGTTCAAGGTTATGGTGGAAGTTACTGTTATGTTTCCGATCTTTCCGCACTTGAATATGGTTACAGAGGTCATCTTGATTATAGTGCCATAGAGGCAGGTCTTTCATTGAAGACGGTTGAAAGTGCATATAGCACAACGTCTTTAGGGATCATGGCGACTTATGGGAAGATTTCTTTGCTCCCTCTTGATGTTGAACACAGTCAAAAAAGTACATTTCATAAATGGTCAATGACAGCATATGGGAATATCGAACATGATACTGGTTTTTATGTGAATGGACTTTTATCCTATGGTTTGTTTAAAGGTGATGTGTTGACTGTTGCAAGGGGAAAGACGGCAACATTAAAAGGAACTCCAGTGAATGTTTCTTTATCCGCTGGGAAAGCATTTATGGCAGGAAATAAAGATCTCACTTTTGATCCGCAGATTCAGCTTATTTATCAGCATCTTCAATTTGATAATGCTCGTGATATTGACAACTTTGATATTGAGATGGGAAAATTTCATCAATGGGTGATGCGTCTTGGTGGACGTTTAACCAAAACCCTCGCAGCCTCTAAAGAGGATCGCCTTCTTTCTTTCTATGGAAAACTTCATTTTACACATGGTTTTGGAAGAAAACAATTTGTGCATTTTAAAGATGCATTTTCGTTGGGTTCTTTTGGCTCTTCTTTAGAAGCTGGATTTGGTATTCATTCAAAACTGTCTTCAAAGATTATACTTCACAGTGATTTAATCTACCAGCATAAGCTTACTAAGGCTGGTTTTACTGGCATTCGTCTTTCTGGTAGATTGCGTTATCTTTTTTAGTCAATTTTGTGGAAAACTATCAATGACAATGAGCGCTCTGGTATCTTTGTGATTTTAAGACAAAAATGGACACTATAAATAGAAAATATAAGATGTATTGAGTCCATTAGAAATTTGGTAATGTTTTCTATAATGTTTTTGTTTTGTCTTTAGTTTTTTTTGTATTCTTTAAATTAATTTAAGCAATGTTGTTCGTGAAAACATGACAGTAAATGCAACGCTCAAATTCTAGTGTAAGCGGATTGGCTCAATAAAGCTCTAAAATGCCTGATAGAATGCTAAAAGGATTGTGCTAGGCACCACAGCTAGCAAATCAGGATCAAGCGTAACATAAAGGCTTTTTACTCGCTGAAATGTTGCGATAGTTCTTGTGTTGAAACAATTTATTAGAGGTGTTTTGCTTCTGTCTTAAACAGTTTTTTACCCATACACTGCTCCTGCCTATGATAGGCAAGTGAAGAGTTTTTTAATTCATTATGGGAGGTAATGAAATAAAAGAATCCCACGATACTTAGGGCTTTCATTCAATATTTAAAACTATAAATTACATTTGCAATCAATAATTTTATGGAGTGGATACGGTCTCTATTACCTGAAAAATACAAGGATTGTTTAATCAAGGAAAACGCAGGACAATAGCAGTAAGACTGAGTTTGATGACAGTGTAAAGCTCTTTCTTCATGACTTTTACTAACTAAGAGATGCCCCGAATTTTCGCGGGGATAATTCGTTTGTTTTATGCTTTTGTTAAGAAGAAACAGTGCTTCACGTCTCATATTTTAACAGTATTATAAATAATATTATTATTTAATTGAAGTATACATTACGTATAACTATATTATACATAATGTATTTGTTCATTGTGAACAATTTTTATTTCTAATTTAGAAAATATATTTTTACATTAATCTGGTATGCATGATAGCAAATTCTCTGTATTATAATGATACGTTTTGTAATAGAAACATTTGTAATAGAAATAATGGAGAATAATAATGGGTAGTTCAAGTTCCTCGAGTGATTCACACCTTTCATGTAGTCCTTCAGGCTTTTGGAATGAGGTGAAATCAACAGCACAATCAGGGGCAGATATAGGAGGAAACATTGGGTCAAAAGCAGGAGCAGTGGTTGGGGTAGTCGGAGCAACAGCCGCGACAGTTGAAACAGGTGGTGCTGCTTTGCCCGCTATCTTAGGGGCTGGTGCAGCTGGTGGCTACGTAGGTGAAAAAGCTGGGAATGTTGAAGGTGGATTAATAGGGGCAGGTGTAGGACTTGCACATCATAGTTATCTTTGTGTAACAAGGTAATTTACGAACTATTTATCGGTATATCTTTAGATTTATGATAATTTTGTAGACTTATTTATTAATATGTCTACAAATATTGATAAAATAAAATTTATAATAATTTAATAGATTTAAATTTGGAAATTTTATGCGTTATGGATAAATTAAATATTATTACTGATTTGTTGTTATATTTTTGTAGCTTATTTGTATTTATATATTTATTTAAAGTATATTATGGACATAGAGATTGTCGTAGCAATTTTATTATACAAAAATCATTAATAATAATAATTTCATTTTTTATATTATTCTTTATATTATTTTACTATGTTAAATTTTATGTAATTGATGATGTTTTTAAATAACGTTTTTTATAAAAGTATGATAATTTTGTAATAAATATTTATCATTTTTAAATAGGATATATTATGATTGATATTATTTTTACTATTAAAAATGCATTGTTTGCGACAAATATTTTTGTAGTTTTAAGTATATATTTCTATAGATTAACTTTTCCGACGTTATTTCAGTCTATCAGATTAGGATTAATGATTATTATTATTTATTTTACAATGTATTTTGGACTCTATTACTTGCTAAAATAATATTTATTTTTCATTTCTACAAAAAAATCCTCATATGAGGTAAGTGTATGCTATCGATTGATGTTGTTTAATATCTGTATATTTTAGTTTTTTATTGTTATGGTGGATGTTATTGATGTGGATGGATTTTGTTGATTTTATTGTAGAAATATTGCGTTCGATCCTTTTTGTAATTACTGTTATGTTTTTCATTATTTTTTCTTATGAATCTAAAGGTTATAGTAAAAAAGAAGCTAAGAAAATATTAGCATCAATAATAAAATTATTTCTTATAGTTTTTTCCATAACGTCTGTTGTAATAACATTTGTTGTTATATTTTATTTAATTTATTTAATGCTATATTAAATTTTATAAAGTAAATATTTTCTACTTTCTCTAATATTTCATCGATAAATTTTCCAAGAGATGGTTTAAAGGCTGGGTATACTGTTGAAGATTATTTGTCATCAGAAAATTCATCGAGAGTAGTAGGGAATGATATAGGACACAGTGCCGGAGTATTTATTGGAGGTATAGGTGGAGGGCTTTCATCAGGTGGAGCAGGGATCCTGCCTGGGGCTGCAGGTGGGGCTGTAATCGGTAGCGGCATTGGCTATGGGGCAGGGTCCGTTGTGGGATTTGGTTCTCGGTTTAATGCATGCTATTATTAATTTATAAAATATTTATCCGCATCTAAAACTGTGGTAATTTTGTAGACATATTAATAAATATGTCTACAAGTATTGATAAAATGTATTTTAGTAATATATTGATTAATGTTCTATTTTAATTAGGAATTTTATATTTTATGTATATTTTTAATACTTCTTCTGATTTAATTTATACAAGTGTTTGTTTAATTATATTTATGTCTTTATTTGAGTTTTATTACGAATCTAGAGATTCTGTAAAAAGAGGTATTAAAAAAAGGTCGTTTCTAGAAATTAAAAAAAGATCCTTTATAATGACAAGTTCATTTTTTATATTGTTCTTTTTCTTATTTTCTTTAGTTAATTTTTATATAACTTAGTATTTTTAAGTTTAATAGCTATATTTTTAATGTAATTTATTATGATTGATATTATGTTTAATATTACAAATGCGTTGCTTGCGACAAATATTTTTATTGTTTTAAGCATATTCTTTTATAAAGTAAAATTTCCTACTTGGCGGCAGGCTATAAAATTAGGAATTAATATAACTATTGTATATTTTTTGATATATTTTGGACTTTATTATATAATAAAATAGTATAATTATTTATTAATAAACTTATTTTTAATTTTATATTATCTAAAATTTAAACTAATATTATAACTTAATTAAAGTAATAATATTATTTGTAAATTTTTTAAATTGTTATTGTGATGGATATTGTTTATGTGGGGTGATTTTAGCAGCTTTATTGTAAATATGCTTTTTTCGATACTAAGCGTAACTACGATTTTATTTTATTTATATTTTTACTTGAGGTATAAAGGTTATAGTAAAAAAAAGCTACGAATGATAGCGATTTTAGTTCTTGTAATTTTTTTCACATTATTTTTTATAGTATCTTATATTTTTAACGTTTTTAAATTGCGCTAAATTATTTAATTCTGAATAAATTTAAAATGTTAAAATATATTATATATATAAATTTAATTGATATAAGAAGTTTTATCGCAATTTTTATTTGTATATCTTATTATATAATAAATTTATAGAGTGCGCTTATAGTTTTTGTTGAAGATGTAAAGAGTAAAGTTGACAGCCTCTCTTTCAATCAACAGATATGATCCTTTCATTTGATATGAGAAATAAATCGATAGCCATGTAAATATTGTTGCTTATCGGTGATAAAACAAACATAATTGATAGGATAGTGGTGATAAAAGACTGCAAGAATTTTTGTCTGTAATTCGTATCTTCTGACCAATAGTTAAAAAAAAATAACAAAGAGATCAGAAATGGTGAGAAAAGAGTAAGAATTTATAATAAAAATTTTTTACTTGCCATTATTGCTACCGCTTTTATATTTTACAATGCATTCTTTGCATGGGGAACATTCTAGGGTTTCATTGAAAAATTCAGAGATCGCCTTTATTTTAAGTTGTTATTGAATAGCTGTATTGATGGATAATAAAAGCGTCTGAAATAACAAAATATTATAACAATGTTCTCGTTTAATAGAGAAAGCATTGATTGCTTACAGATCAAATGATCTACATATAGCAACGTTACTTAAATTTTCTCTTCAAAAGCTGTTATGTGAATTGATTTGCAATGTTTTATATTTTTTTTAAGCTAAAAAACTTACGTGTTGGTTGCAATATCTATAGACCTTATCAGACTGAAAAATAAAGCCCATTAAAAAATATGCGGTATCACAAGCTACCACAATCTTAGGATTATTCTAGATTTCCTCTATGAACTGGAAAAGTGTCATGCTTAGAATTACAAATATTTGCGAAAAAATGCTTTTAGCATGAGTTGTTGCGTTTCTTTCTGGTTTACAATTTTTTTTATCATTTTATCTTAGTGAAAAGGTAAAGTGTCTTATTTTTTAGCTTAAAGGGTGGAATTATACGAATGTCAAAAAAAGTTATGATCGTGGAAGATAATGAACTGAATATGAAGTTATTCCGTGATCTTGTAGAGGCGAGTGGCTATGAAACAGTTGAAACGCGCAATGGTCTTATGGCATTAGATTTGGCTCGTTCATCAAGGCCTTCCCTTATTCTTGTGGATATCCAATTACCGGAGGTATCAGGGATTGATGTTATTAAACAATTAAAAGCAGATGAGGAACTGAGATCTATTCCTGTTATTGCTGTAACCGCTTTTGCTATGAAAGGGGATGAAGAACGAATTCGTGCAAGTGGTTGTGAAGAATATATGTCAAAGCCTATTTCTGTTCCTCATTTTATCTCAATGGTAAAGCACTTCTTAGATTGAAACTTTGTAAATGATGATGAAAAAAAGGAACTGAAAAGCTCTTGATATAACTAAAGTTATATTGCAAAGGTCTTTTTGAACAATTGTACGGATATAGCTGAATGAACAAAGTATAGCTTCTAAAAATTGAAATGAAAAATACGATGCTTTTTAGAACAATTTCTTCTTAGTTCTTCGCTAAAAAATTGTTGTTTTATATTTGTATTTTCTCCTGATAGATAGAGATTGATCGTTCTGTTCTCTTAAAAACCTGCTTTAGTAAACGCAAAAAGCCCCGTTTTGACGGGGCTCTAAAGAATGCATAAAAATTGAAATTAGCGTTTTGAGAATTGGAAAGAACGACGTGCTTTCGCTTTACCATATTTTTTACGCTCAACGACACGGCTATCACGGGTGAGAAATCCGCCCTTTTTCAAGATTGTGCGAAGTTCTGGTTCGTAATAGGTTAGTGCTTTGGAAATACCATGGCGCACAGCACCAGCTTGTCCAGAAAGACCACCACCTGCAACAGTTGCAACAATATCAAATTGCGTATCTCTGTTTGTCGCAACGATTGGTTGACAAAGAATCATTCTTAAAACAGGACGGGCAAAATATTTATCGAATTCTTTATTGTTAATGGTAATTTTTCCAGAGCCTGGTTTGATCCATACACGAGCAACGGCATCTTTACGTTTTCCTGTCGCATAGGCACGGCCTTGTGAATCGAGCTTCTGCACATGAACAGGAGCAGCATTTTCAGGTGCTTGCGCAATATTTGTTACAACGCTAAGCTCAGAAAGAGAATTAATTTCAGCCATAATCAAGCAATCCTTTTGTTTTTGCGGTTTAAAGCACCAACGTCAAGAGATTCGGGCTGTTGTGCTGCATGCGGGTGTTGGCTTCCAGCATAAACACGTAGATTCTTCAATTGACGACGACCAAGTGGTCCACGAGGAATCATACGCTCTACAGCTTTTTCAACAACGCGCTCAGGAAAACGGCCTTCAAGAATCTGACGCGCTGTACGCTCCTTGATTCCACCAATATAACCGGTATGCCAATAATATTTTTTGTCTGTATATTTCTTGCCGGTGAGAGATATTTTGTTTGCATTGATCACAATAACATTGTCACCATCATCGATATGTGGCGTAAATGTGGCTTTATGTTTGCCCCGTAAACGGTTAGCAACGAATGTGGCAAGACGACCTAAAACAAGGTTCTCGGCATCAATAATAACCCATTTTTTCACCACTTCAGTTGGCTTTTGTGAAAAAGTTGCCATAGAAGTATCCTTTGTTGAGACCCTTTATGAGGGCATTTTTGTTGCTTTGCTTTGTTGTTGTGCGTTGAAAATTGTTATCATAGCGAGATATTTAACGCATATTATCTGCTCTGATATAACGTCTTTTGAATTACGTCAAGATAAAATAAAAACTTGTAAAACAGTATCTTATAATTGAGGTATTATAATACCACTCTCTATGAGGTGCTTATGTATCTTTTATGCTAAAATTGATGCTGCGAAAGAGTATTTTGTCTCTAAAACCCTAATTGTCTTTCATTGGTTTTCATTGTAAGAATAAAGAGTGATGCAGCAGTCTCGTTATTTTCTCAATGTTGAATCTTCTTCTTGTGGTCAAGCATGGTTAGATGCTCTTGATATCCACGGGATCAATAATGCTCGTGCTATTTCTCAAAAATTTGGTTTTCCAGATGCGTTAGCGCGTGTTCTTTCGGCACGAGATGTGGACGAATTTGAAGCCGTTGCTTTTATCAATCCAACATTGCGCACGCTCATGCCTGATCCAGAAAGTTTTGCAGATATGCAATGTGCGGCAGAGCGCATCGTTAACGCTATTGTGAAAAAAGAAAAGGTTGCGGTTTTTGGCGATTATGATGTTGATGGTGCTTGTTCATCAGCACTTGTAGCACGGTTTCTGCGTTATTTTGGTGTAGAAGTAACAATTTATATTCCTGATCGTATTGTGGAAGGATATGGCCCTAATGAACAAGCGATGAGGATGCTCGCGCAAGAAGGTGCCCGTTTAATTATTACAGTTGATTGTGGTGCAAACAGTCCAGAAGCGGTGAAAGCAGCAAGGCTTGCTGGTGCCGATGTCGTGGTTTTAGATCATCATCAAATGTCTGAGGTTCATCAAGAAGCTGTTGCCCTTGTTAATCCTAATCGACCTGATGATTTTTCTGGACAAGGGCATTTATGTGCTGCTGGCGTGGTCTTTGTCACGTTAGCATGGGTTAATCATTTGTTGAAAAAAAAGAAGTTGAAAGAAGATCTTCCTGATCTTCTCAGTATGCTTGATCTTGTTGCATTGGCAACCGTTTGTGATGTTGTGCCTTTACAGGGGGTTAATCGTGCTTTTGTGGTTAAAGGGCTCCAAGTTGCACGTGCTATGTATAATTGCGGCATAGTGGCTTTAACAAAGGTTGCACGGATAGGGGAGCCGCTTAATAGTTTTCATTTGGGGTTTTTGTTAGGTCCTAGAATTAATGCGGGAGGGCGTATCGGTGATCAAGCTTTGGGAGCACGTTTGCTCAGCTGTGAGGATAAAGGTGAAGCTGAGAGAATAGCAGAACAATTGGATCAGCTTAATCAAGAACGCCAAGAAATGGAAAGTCTTCAATTGGCACAAGCAGAATCTTATATCGATGCTCTTTATCAAAATCAGGATACTCCTCTGTCACTTGTGATTGCCCATCAAGAATGGCACCCAGGAATTATTGGTATTCTTGCATCCCGCTTAAAAGAGCGTTTTTTTTGTCCTGTTTTTGCAATTGCTTTGAAAGAAGATGGAAGTGGCGTGGGATCAGGACGCTCAATAAGTGGTATTGATTTAGGAGCACTTGTCCGTGAAGCCGTTACCTTGAATTTATTAGAAAAGGGTGGGGGGCATAGTATGGCGGCAGGGATTACAATTCAAGCAACAAAAATTGAAACTTTTCGAAAATGGCTGGAAGAGAAAGTTTCTTTAATGGTATCACAGTTGCGTGCTAAAAAGTCTCTTAAGGTAGATGGTTGCCTTTCTGCTTCTGGTGTCAATAAAGAGCTTTTTGAGATGATCGAAAAAGCCGGGCCATTTGGTTCAGGGAATACGACACCTGTTTTCGTTCTGCCCTCTCACAGGTTAATCAATTTGAGTGAGGTGGGGAAGGGGCATCTTCGCCTCGTTGTTTCTAATGTTGAGGGAAAGAAACTACAAGGAATTGCTTTTCGTGCTGTAGGAACACCACTTGGTCATTTTCTTGCTGAAAATATTGGTGAAATGATCCATTTGGCTGGTAATCTCAGTTTGAATTATTGGAATGGAATGATTAATCCACAAATGCGCGTGATTGATGCCGCCGCGGTGGTTTAAAAGGGTCTTTTTAATTAAATGTCTAGATTGGAAGCAAAAGTAGAATTTTCTTGTATGAAACGAAACCGTGCTTCCGGTTTTGTCCCCATGAGACTTTCTACTGTATCTTTAGTTTCTTGCATTTCCATTGCATCAATAGAAACGCGGAGCAATGTACGCTTTTGAGGATGCATAGTGGTTTCTTTCAGTTGTTCAGCGCGCATCTCGCCAAGACCTTTAAAACGGCCAATTTCGATTTTAGCTTTTCCAGTAAATTGCGTCTTGAGCAATTCATCTTTATGGGTATCATCACGGGCATAGGCAACTTTCCCCCCTTGTGATATTCGGTACAGGGGAGGTACAGCAAGGTATAAATGTCCTTGACGAATAAGATCGGGCATCTCTTGAAAGAAGAAGGTAATGAGCAGTGAGGCAATGTGAGCACCATCAACATCTGCATCGGTCATAATGATGATACGTTCATATCTGAGATCTTTTTCGCGGTATTTAGAGCGTGTTCCGCATCCAAGAGCTAGGATAAGATCACTAATTGTTTGGCTTGAGTTCATTTTCTCATGTGCAGCACTGGCTACATTTAAGATTTTGCCACGAAGAGGTAAAATTGCTTGGTTTGCTCTGTTGCGCGCTTGTTTAGCAGAACCACCAGCGGAATCTCCTTCAACAATGAATAATTCGGCACCAGCAGCACAGTTTTGGCTGCAATCTGCGAGTTTGCCCGGCAGACGTAATTTACGGACAGCAGTTTTTCGAGTTATTTCTCTGTCTTGGCGTCGTTTAACGCGTTCTTCAGCACGTTCAATAACCCAATCAAGAAGTTTTGTTGATTCTTGAGGAGAATTAGTCAGCCAATGATCAAAAGGATCGCGTATTGCATTTTCAACGATACGCTGGGCTTCAATTGTCGCTAAGCGGTCTTTGGTTTGTCCAACAAATTCAGGATTTCTGATGAAGATTGAAAGTATTGCTGCTGTTGAAATCATGATATCATCAGATGTAATGATAGAAGCGCGTTTATTTCCTATCAACTCAGCATAGGATTTCAATCCGCGTAAAAGAGCCATCCTTAGTCCTGTTTCGTGTGTTCCTCCTTCTGCGGTAGGAATGGTATTACAGTAAGACTGTACACTGGCATCACCACCATGCCAAGCGATGGCCCATTCAACGGAGCCATGATCATTACAGTGTTTTGTTCTTCCAGAAAAAATTTCTGATGTTACGCGATATTCATCTTTTAATGATGAGACTAAATAGTCTTTAAGTCCGTCGGGGAAGTGAAAAACAGCTTTTTCAGGAATATTTTTTGTCCCCTCAAGGAGGGCGGGATCGCAATTCCAGCGAATTTTTACGCCACCAAAAAGATAGGCTTTAGAGCGTGTCATCTTATAAATTTTTTCTGGATCAAAAGCTGCTTTTTCACCAAAAATTTTACTATCAGGATGAAAGCGAACGCGCGTACCACGACGATTATAAACATCACCCAAATCTTCCAATTCAGATTGTGGAATACCACGTGAGAAGCGTTGTCGATAAAGTTTTCGTTCTCGTGCTACTTCAACTTCCATATCATCAGAAAGAGCATTAACGACAGAAATTCCTACTCCATGGAGGCCACCTGCGGTTTGATAAGCTTTTCCATCAAATTTCCCACCGGAATGAAGTTGCGTCATAATGACTTCAAGAGTAGACTTATTCGGCATTTGAGGATGATTTTCGACAGGAATACCGCGTCCATTATCTGTAACTGTTAAATAACCGTTTTTGTCTAAGAGGACATCAATTAAGTCTGCATAACCGGCAACGGCCTCATCCATGGCATTATCAATAATTTCAGCAAACAAATGATGCAAGGCTTTGCTATCTGTTCCACCAATATACATTCCAGGGCGTAAACGTACAGGTTCCAAGCCTTCAAGAACGCGAATAGAAGAGGCATCATAATTACCTTCTTGCTTATCTTTCGTACTTTTTTTCGAAGTTATCGCTTCTGAGTTGATTGGAGATTGCAGTTTTTTTTCTTTTATATTTACCCGAGACTGAACATTGTTTAAAATACTGAAAAGATCCTTGCTATTATCGCTCATGGCGTTTGATTATCCACCTCATAAATAAAAATCTCACTAGAATAAATTTTATGCCTGTTTTTTATTTAAAAATCAATGCAGTTAGGAAACATCAATTGTTGGACCAAAAATTTCTTCAAAAACTTGTTTTAGGGCAATATCAATATCACGCATTGTTATAGGGAAACCTAGATCAAGAAAGCTGGTTACACCATGGTTTGTGATCCCACAGGGAACAATTCCTGAATAATGCGCTAAATTAGGATTAACATTGATAGAAACGCCATGAAAGCTTACCCATTTTCGCACTCGAATGCCAATAGCAGCGATTTTATCTTCCGAAGAGACATTTGACGAGGAACTCGACCTTTTAATCCAGACCCCAACGCGATCTTCACGACGTTCACCTCTTATATTAAATTTCGCAAGGACTTGTATAATCCATTCTTCTAAGGCACTAATAAAGGCGCGGATGTCTTGTTTTCTACGTTTAAGATCAAGCATAATATAAGCAATACGTTGTCCTGGACCATGATAAGTAAATTCACCACCTCGTCCAGCTTCATAAACAGGAAATAAATTAGGTGTTAAAAGATCCTTTTTATTGGCACTGGTCCCAGCTGTATAAAGGGAAGGATGTTCAAGAAGCCAAACTTGCTCACGCGCATTTTTTGTAAAAATGTTTTCTACACGCTCTTGCATGTAACATAGGGCTTCAGGATATTCGACCAAGTTATGACTTATTTTCCATTCAACTGGTGGATTTCCAGGAAGTGCTTTGAAGTGATGCGGTAAGTGGTTACGATCAATCTGTTTGAATTCATACATGAGCAATATTTACATTGGTGTCCAAGTTCGTCGTGTAATCAGTAAAAGAATTACAGAGTAAAATATAGATTTTTTTATTAAAATGAAGATAATACAGTCATAAATTTTATTTATGAGAAAATTCACTTCATTGAAAAATCTACACGCGCTCTACCATCTTCCTGTAGCACCGCCACCACCAGAGGATCCACCACCACCGCTGAAGCCTCCTCCTCCTGGTGGACCACCAAATCCTCCAGGAGGATATCTACCGCCGGATCTTAAGTTAAGAAACCAAGGTGTGAAGATGATACCCATCCAGAGATATTTTTGTGGGCCTACTTTTTTCCCAAAAACCATGGCAAGAATAGGCAAACCAAATACGATAAAAAGAATGAAAAGCATAATTGTATTTGCTATCATTTGTTCTTTTTCAGCTTGTTTACGTTGCGCTTCAACAATTTTAGCCTTTTCTCTCATTCTAAAAGAAAATTCAGAATCACTTTCTGTAAGAACGTTGATTATTGCATGAACTGCTTCAATAACACCTTTTTGATAATTTCCTTCACGAAAATTGGGAAGAACAAAGCTATTAATGATCACTGAAGAAAGAGCGTCTGTTAGCACGCCTTCTAAACCATATCCCACTTCAATACGTGCTTCGCGCTCATTCGGTGCAATGACAAACAATACACCGTTATTGAGCTGTTTTTGCCCTAATCTCCATGTGCGAAAAAGAGCATTGCTATATGTTTCTATATCGTTTCCTGAAAGGGTAGGGAGAGTGACAATAACAATTTGGTCTCCAGTCTTCTCTTCGAGCTTCGTGAGCTTTTCTGTTAAATTTTGCTCAGTTGTCTTATCAAGCAAATGAGCGACATCGTTAACATAGCCCGTTAAGGGAGGAAATTTGGTTTGCGCGTAAGTGATATTGCTCAATGCAACGACCAACCATAGAGCGCTCAAAAAAGCCCATAGATATGGAAGAATACTGCGTTGCAGAGAATATCGAAACGATTTCATTAATTAAAATTGACCTTTGGTACTTGTTGGCTATTGGTGTCAATCGTAAAAGTTGGCATAGGTTTAGCATCACGAAACCATAGTTTTGCCCAAATCATCGTTGGCATTGTTTTGAGAGCAGTGTTGTAGACACGTACAGTTTCGATATAATCACGGCGTGCAACAGAAATCCGATTTTCAGTTCCTTCTAATTGTGATTGTAGAGCAAGAAAGTTCTGATTTGCTTTAAGATCAGGATAGTTTTCAACAACAGCCATAAGCCGTGAAAGTGCGCTTGATAAATTGGCTTGATTGTTGAGATATTGCTTCATTATTTCTGGGTTGTTCAACATATCTGCATTAATGTTTACTTGCGTTGCTTTGGCACGTGCTTCAATAACATTTGTAAAAACAGCTTGTTCATGCGCTGCATAAGCTTTGACAGTCTCCACGAGATTTGGAATGAGATCTGCACGACGCTGGTATTGATTCAGCACTTCGCTCCATGCCGCATGTGCTTTTTCTTCATTTGTTGGTATCGTATTAAATCCGCAGCCACTTAAAAATGGTAAAAGTGCTAAGAAAATAATGATTGAAAAGTATCTTAACATTTTAAACATAGGGTAAGGAAGCATCATTGAAGTCATTTGTCCATTTAGCATAAAAATATCTCCACAGCTGTTTTATTATCATATAGGATCTCACTTGTCAGTGGAAAGTCTTTTGAACTTCATAAATATATATTTTGTGAAGAAATTTATATTTCTATAAGTTTTAATTTTTTTGTGTATTTTAGTGATGAGCTTATATTACAATAATAATACTGTAAGACAAACTTATACAATATTAATATTAGTTCTTATCGCTGCTGCTTATCCTTTTCTACCTTTTGGTTCAGATATCGTTTGTTTTTCAAGCGAATAATTGAAAAAACATGTTTGAAAAATTTACAGGGCTCTGGAGATAAAAATAGAGATAAATCTTCCTCTTATTCATTGTTATAACGAGGTGTATTTTATACACTGTATTTTATGAATGAGAAGAACCGCACGGAGTTTATTTCAAGATATAAACCTTTATTCGTAACTATGTTTATACAGACCATCAGTTTTACTGTGAATTTACATTCGCGCTATAAATGCAATGGAGTACAGATGAAGTCTTTTCTTTTAGTTGCGCCAAAGTGGAAGAGGGATACGCTGAACCTCAGAGCAATTTTCTGATCTCATACGTTATTTTTACTTAGCTCTATTGCATGGAAGAGGTGGTGATGAGGGACTAGATCGGGTTAACGCAAGTCTTTTATGTCCTTGAAAGTAGATTCTTTGATGATGGAGGAGGGAGTGGAAATTACGATTATTAATCTCTTGTATTCTACTCTTTTTTTGAAAACTCAATTATTTATAGAAAGCCGTTACGCTGATCTATCGTTATGATCAGTCAAAACGGTGACATTACAAAATTTACACGAGAACCACCAAACAAGGAAAAACAGTTAAGAGGGAATGAAAGTAGCAGTGCTAGCGTATCTGTCGACAAACAGATGGAAGATTTGTTCTGTCTTCAGAAGGGGGAATTGGGGAAAATTCCGGTATTATGGAGAAGTTGCACAAAGTCCAAAAATTCAATCTAAACTGCATTAAAAATTTATAGGTAAAGGCATTTTACTTTAATTGTATATCAAATCCTATTTTAAGAATTCTAATTCTTCCTTAGTAAGTGGAACAGTTTTTTCCGATTTTTCCACGCTTTCATTTTCTCAAACATTCGATCTTCTATAATTTTTGGGTAAGTTTGTTCTGCTACGGTGATATAGTCTTGTTGAGTGAGACGTCTTTGTATTTTTGAGGGATAAGTTAAGTGTAGGCCATCTTCGGAAAAACTCATATTTGCGATGAAATTTCCACCAAATTGCACCTCAATGATAGCTGCAGCTGTCTGCTTATGCTCAATTTCATACGCACCATAAATGCTATGGTATTCAAATGGACGTGTAGAAACAGCTTTGCTTATTTTATAAAATGCATCATAAAATGGATAGCTATCACAGTTATCCCCACCCGAGTACAGAGCAGCTAATCCTTGTATAAATCCGTAAAAGATATGAGGCATAAAGATAAATTGAAATTAGAAATTTTGTACCGCACTTGTGCGTTTGATGAGCAAATTACCATAAAAGATGGTATTTGTTATTCCTCTGTTGAGCGTATTATTGACAATAAATTCAATGCGGCTTTTAATGGCAAAAATACTCGTGCAAATGGGCGTGATTTATATGATTTACACTTTTTGCTAAACTTTCTCCAAACAGTTTTGCGCTTGAATTAGCTGAAAGGTTAAACAGATTTTCACAAGACCCTGATAAGCTGGCTACGGCTTATGTCGCTAATATTGAAGCTGATCCATTGTTAAATAAAATTATGGATATTGAACAAGTTTCTCTTGCATTAAATGATATGGTGAGATTTTATTAAAATCTTCTTTAAGTCAATATGAAAAAAGACAGCTAGATACCGCATTAAACTATATGTCGAATAGAAATGATGATTTGTTTAGTGCAGTGATTAATTCACTAGAAAAAGCTGAGAATAAACAGAACGATGTTTGGAACATATTTATATGTTCAAGCCTTAGTTAATACCATCCTTCTGAGAAGACGGTGGTATTTAGTTTTAAAAATTAAGCTATTTTATCTATTAACTGCTTATTTAAATCTCGCTCCTTATCATCAGTTTTTACTGTCATAATAAACAAACATTGTCCATTGCTTAACTTTTCCCATTGGTTTGCAATTAAACATTTTTCTTTACTGTCATCATTGGTTTTATAAGGCTCGCTTTTGTATTCCATCACGAAAATGCATCCATCATTCAGTTCAGCAATAAAATCAGGATAGAAGTTATCTTTGGCTAAGGGCAAGAAAAAAAACCGTTTGACTGGGTTTCGTACCCAATATTTAATCTGTTTTAAGCTGTCTAAAGTCCTCGCACACTCAAATTCTTCGCCGCTGGCTTTTAAGGCTTTTATTTGGGCAAAATAATATTTTTAAATTGATAGCGTCCCTCGTAATAGGGGGGATTAGGCGTGTATTTTGTTAGATCAAACGGATATTGATGGTTTGCATTGAAGCAGACCTCAACATTATTATTATCTGAAAACAAACGTTGTTGATCGCAAGTGGTTAATGCTTGTTGGCGATAGCGATTAATTAAATGTTCGATTTCTTTTGCTAGCACAAATTGTTTTTTATCAATTGTGTGAGTGTGGTATTTGGTTTGGCAAGCAGATTGCTGATAATTTGATGCAAAAATTTTAGCGTAATTTTTTGTTTCATATCAGGGACACCAACCTGTTTAGCTAGCCAGTGAACTAGATCGTTTTCGCTTAACTCCAACCATTCATTAGAAAAAGAAAGTTGATATTTCCCTAAACGTCTGGCAAGTCGGTTGTTTTCCACATCAATCTCAAAGGTTGGACTATCCGTTTCTAAATTAAGGTTTTCCAAATTTGCAGAATAGTCTAATAAATTCCACCCATAATGGGCTAATAATTCATCGGGATCGGCTAATGTCAATTCCCCCTGAATATTGACGCATAGTTGCGCAATGGCTTTAAATTGTTCGCTTTTTTTCGCAGATGAAGCGAGTTGGGTAGCTTTGGCATTATGAAATTTAATTTGATTAATGATTTTTTCTTTTGCTTGACCTGTTGTGGTTTTGGTTAAGGTCTTTTCCAAGTTTTCACTGATATTGCCTGTAATTTGTAACACAAAAGTACCGTTTTCTTGTGTCCTTTTAACTTGTGATTTTTCATCATCGTTTAATGTTGTTAAATCAGGCATTTTAGACAAGCTAAATACCATTGTAGGTAGCTTTTGAAATAATGGAAAATCTGCTTCATCACTCTCAAAATAATGTTGTTTGGGTGTACGCAACATTTCTGTCATTTCTAACGATTCAACGCCCATCGTAATAAGTTTTTCTTCCATTTCTTGAACGGTTTTGCCAAATTTTGACGATGAAAGATGAGCGTAAGCATGGTTTAAACCCTCTATTTGTCGGCGTTTGGCATAAGGCATATGCAATACGCGTCCTAAAAGTTGTTCCGCTTCGAAGCTGGACGACACATTTTATACCGAGCAAAACATATACGCAAAAGGGCAATCCCAACCTTCTTTTAAGGCTTCAACGGTAATCACATAATTAATCGGACAGCTGCGATCAAATAAATTAATCTGATCGAGTTTATTTTGATTGCCTGTTGCAATGGCAATTTCCGCTTCATTAATTTTTAAATTTTCAATTAAATAGGCTTTTAATTTTTCAACGATCACTTCGCCGCTTTTATTTTCTGCCTGAAATAGTGCAATCGGGTGTTCATAATCTTGTTCATATTGGGCTTAGTGTGCCAATTCATTGCGATTGGCAACTGTACTATTAATCGCCTCTTGCCATGTTTTATGCTCATTTAACACATTGGCAGAAACATGGTATAGCACATTACTCCCTGTTTTTTTATCTGTATTCGGCGTTGCGGTAAATTCCAAATGGCGGCAGGTAATAGATTTGCCAATACATCAAAGGTTAAATCTGTGCGCGCATTGTGTGCTTCATCCACAATAATTAAGGGCTGAAAGGTTTTCAATAAATTGGCAAATGAACATTTCACCTTGCCTAATTGCTTATTTTGCAGACCATTTTGTTTTAAATCTGTTTGTTCGACTTTATCCAGCATTGCGTGGAACGTATTTGGCAACCGTTCAAAATGTGGTGTAAGTTTTTCATTAAACGCATAAATTTTTCGTCCTGCTTCATCTGGTTTATCAACACGAAAATTTTGAATGGTTGAAACCACCACAATCGCTTTTGAACCTAAATCTTGCGGACGAATTAGAGTGAAATCCTCTGATTCAATGACTCTTACTTCTCGATTAAAGGCTTCCTCTAAGGATTTTCGATATGGATGCTGCGGATTTTTAAGAGCTTTTGCGGTTTGTTTTTTAATGGTTTTGGTTGGGACAAGCCATAAAGTGATGGAGTATTCCTGTTCTAAAAACTGCTTAGCGATGTACGAAATGCTATATGCCGCTAATAAGGTTTTACCACCGCCAGTCGGAATACGCACGCACATAAGGAATATGTTTTAATGCCAGTTCTCACTTGGGATTTTTAAGGTATTAAAGGTTGAAATAATTGAAATGCTTTTTGTGCACCAACGTTAAGGCTTTCTGCAAAATAATCGCTTACACTGTTTAATGCTTCATGTTGATATTTTTTCAGTTTCATTGCTGGCTCTTTAAATATCATAAGGGATTTGTTTAAATGTGATTTTATATTCATTTAACGTCGTTTCTGTTAAACGACAGGCTTCTCCATAAATCACGATTTCCATTTGTTGGTTTACAAAATTAGAAAAGAGTGGGAGGTCTTCAAAAAGTTTTTTTGTTAAAACATTGCCGCTATTGGGATGTTTGTCGTCCAAAACACCGTTATAAAGTAAGTAATAAGCTTTTTGATTGTACACACCGAGAAGCGGTGGTTTTTCATTGATTTTTTGCAAAGGAATACAATTTTCTAAATACCAAATATGTGCAGCTAATTCATTAAATTGAATAGCAGGATTGATCGAACCAAACTCATCAAAGACGGTTTCGCCCAATTCGCAAAAACGAAATGCACCGCTCCCCTGCCAATTAACCGCTTTAGAAATACCACCTTGTTCACCATCAATTACTTTCTTCAAGCGTGGTACAACGTGTGTTTTAGCCTGCTCTCCCATTTCAATACCGATATAACGGCGATTCATTTTATGGGCAACTGCGATGGTCGTTCCCGAGCCGAGAAAACTGTCTAAGACGAGATCGTTTTCGTTGGTGGCAACTTCTAGGACAAATTGAACCAATTTTTCAGGTTTAGGATAATCAAAAGAATCTTCTGATTTTTTTTCACTAAATAATATTAAATGTTCATTTGCTGAATCCTCATTCGTTGCCATATCATAATGACTTCGACTAATTAAATTATGAATTTTTTTCCTTTCGACATTTCTTTCAAATACTCGTCTTGGGCGAAAATCTAAACTTTTAATAATATAATAATCACCATTTTCAAATTGTTCATTGAGTGACTTTTGGCTATATCTCCATTCTCCCTCAATGGTTACTTCATTTTTATTCCACTGATTTTCAATAATTAAATTGCTAATCAATTTCACTGTACTTGTTTTCTTGGCAAAAGTTGCTGGTTGATAAATACCATCAGAATGTTTTAAAAATTTTAAAGTATGAGGAGGAAAAACTAACTTAGCACGAGTATTTCCAGCATTGTATAATGGATAAGTTTCATTCCCTGAAGTTTCTTTAAAAGTTAATTCTTCAAGTTTCATTTTATTTTTTGCATAGCAAAATAAATTATCGGTAACTTTAGCAATTTTTCCTAAATAGGAGGGTTTCCTCTTTTTCTCCCAAATTAAATTAGATATAAAATTCTGCCGTCCAAAAATCTCATCCATGATCACTTTAAAATAATGGCTTTCATTGTCATCAAGCGTTACCCAAATTGAGCCTTCTTCTGCCAATAGTTTATGTAATAATTCAAGTCGTGGATACATCATTGATAACCAAAGACTATGCTCTAAGTTATCATCATAGTGGGTAAAGGAATTTTTTGTATTGTAGGGAGGATCGATGAAAATACATTTGACTTGCCCTGCATAAAAGGGCAAAAGAGATTTCAAGGCATCTAGATTATCGCCTTGAATAATAAGGTTATGCTTGATGGGATCAGAAAGTCCAAGAGGATCTGTTGTCTGCTGTCCACTTTCGGTAAAATTGTATGAAAATTCAGGTACTTCACGCAATAGACGGTAAGGTGTTTGTTTCACTTTTTTAACTGCTTTATCTTTGCCATACCAATGTAATATTGTCATATAAATACTTTAATGAAAAAATAGTTAGTTCGTTAATTTTCTTGAAATTTCTTTAAATGAAATCGAAAATGCATCTTTCAAATTTACGGGCATAGAACGATAGTCTGCAATCAAATTTTCTTCTTGACTAGACATATCACTTTCTTGTGTAATGGCTTGGAACATTGCTCCATTACCTGTTAATAACCAAGTAATGCTGATACCGAGAGCATTGTGGATTTTAACTAACCCTTCTACATTTGGATTACACCCTTCATTGAGATAATTCATTGTTGAACGATAGGAGATACCAGTTATATCAGAAAATTCTTTGATACTCATATTTTTTGTTTCTAAGATTTGTTTTAACCTATTAGGTATGGACATTGTTTCACATTCCTATTGATGCATTGTCAATGATTGTGATATATTATGCATAATCTATATGAATAGTTTTTCATTTTAATATAAATTAAATTCAACCGCAAAGAATATATAACTCAACACTTCCTCCTTAATCCGAAAGCGAAAACGCTTTCAACGCTTCAGATAGTACGCCTATCTGATGAGTAAGCGCTCGATTTGCCTTGTGAAATGCGTTGAGGAAGGAAAGAGAATGTCATTTGTCTGAAATGTGGTCTACAACATCAGGCTTATTTTATTTCTAGCCGTAAATAATGGAGACGCAAATATTGCAATCATACCTTTTCGGTTACGTCAGGCGCAATTTTTGCTAATCGCAAGGCATCTATTCAAACCTCCCTGTATGTATTAGCTCGATTTGTTAATGCAGTTAAAGGTGTTTTCTTCTTAAAGATCTCTCGTGATGCCAAAATAAACTATTGCACTGCTTTTGTTTTAATTCATAAATTGTGTAAGGTATTACTTGAAAAGTGTACTATTCAATCCTTATCAGGTAAAATTGATATGGACGGTACATACGTTTACCCTGCACCTTGCAAAGCAAATAAGAGAACTGACTATTTAGACTATCGTTTAAAGAAAAATCACCCCCCTAATAAACGTTGTGTAATTGCTGTTCGTGAGCATTTTTCTGCTGATGAAAAGGCAGAAAGTGATTTAAATCGTGGAGCTTAAGCGCTTTCACGTTTTTATTGCCTACACAGAAAGCCAATTCTTTGTTAAGAATTTTGCAAACAAATTTATTCAGCGTAACAACCGTATCACTACCGATAAAAGTTATGCTTATGGTATTCTATTAGACGATTATGATTTACGCACTGTAAACTATAAAGACGAATATTGTAGTGATTTTGGTGTAACCAACAATCAAGCAGAAAGTTTCTTTAGCCGTTTTAAACATATGGACTATGGAAATGTTCACAAAATAAATAACACCTATCTACTCAATTATAGCAACGAAATAGCTTATTGAGAAGATAATCGCTGAAAATCAAACGGCTGGCAATTCAACGATATTCTCTTGGTAAAGGCTTAGCCAATACCAAGCAAAATGATGAATAGTGTGGTTCTTGGCAGCGTAAAATTATTCATCAAGAAATGGTATGCCAATAATGGCTTATCAATTCGACCGCAAAATAAAAAAACTTGAATTTGAACGGAAACAAATGGTGCATCATCTTGTCTTGCTTGATACCAATATTGATAGACTCAAGAAAGCGATAGCTTTAATGCAAAGTGAAAATGATGTGAGTTTATATAACACGGAAAACTTTATTTTCCGCCGCAAATTTAGGCTATTTAAAGGCAAAATTCGTAAGTACATTCTACAAAATATTGCGTAATGAACCAATAAAAGTTTTATTATCGTTAAACTAACGCAACGTATTTTTATAATTGAAAAAAATGTCGATACACCACCATTAGAAAAGCACTTTGATTCTGTTCGTAAGCACCTCAACGTCTTTTATCAACAAAGGCTAATCACTCGCACACAAATCAATTGTCAGAAAGTTTATTGGCCATGGAACGCAAAATAATACTATTTATTATTAACCGAAAATAATAATTCATAATTTCTTGAGTTGTCTTAACTTTACTCTAATCTCTTGGTATTCTTTGCTATCCAATTCATGAAATTAGCATTGTTCGTTAAAAGCAACTGTTTTTGCCGTTATTTCAGCAACTGAAATCGGATTATTCCTATTTTCCTGTAAAATTTGAGCAAGTAATTCAGAAAGCGGACGAGTAAAAATTCGTTTTCGTGGAGTAGATTTAGATTGTAATTTAGCTAAAAACTGTTGAATGTTTTGCGACATAACGTAAGCTTAGTGTGTCAATTTACCTTGCTTAGCTTGCAACACTAATAATGTTTCAATAATTTCAGTTTTCAGCGCTAATTCCTCCTATAACAAAAAGTCCTTGTTATTATATTAACGAGGATTTTAAGGCAATTTAGCGAGAGTAGCTTTGTGTAAGTGCTCCATAATACTGTAAAAATCAATGATGACCAAATTTGTGATAAACTACAGTTGCGATTGGACTTTACAGGATATCCTTTGAAGAAAAGAGACATGCAAGAAGCAATCATAGAGAAGAAAAGACAGAAGGTATAAAGAAAGTTCCCCTTCGGCTCCTCTTTCGAATGTCTGTTAATACCCTAGTCAAATGAGGGTTTTTCAATTATTTCTGTCAGCAATTGCAGGGAGGGCAGCACCCATGAGACAGGGTATTCAACCACACCGTGAAAAGTTTGATGGATTGGCTGATGATTATGATCGCTATCGTCCGCGCTATCCTCTCATCTTATTTAAAACCATGCTACTTCCTTTTAAGGATAAAAAGCATTTGTCCATCGTGGATGTCGGAGCTGGAACAGGGATTGCTTTAGAGGGGATTACCAAGATTTTGGGGTATGACCACCAATATCATGCTATCGATGTATCGATAGATATGATTAAGCAGGGGCAAAGAAAGCTTCCTACTGTGCAGTGGTATCAGGGGCAAGCCGAAAATCTATTGCCCAAAATCGGCGATATTGATCTTATCGTTGCAGCACAAGCATTTCAGTGGATGGATCGTCCTAAGTTGCTTTACGCCGTCTCAAATCAACTTCGCGCTGGTGGTGTCATGGCGGTCACTCAAAATAATCGCGATTTTAAGCAGAGCAAATTTCTAGCTGCTTATGAGACGTTGTTGGAGGAAATGAGCCCTAACTATTCTCGTTATTATCGTGATTTTGATTTTTTACAGGAAATGAGCAATGGCTTTGGGGTAAATCCAGAAAAGATTGCTTTACATACCCACAATTGGACGATGAGGATTCCATCTGAAGTCTTTATTGGAATGAGCCGTTCTTCAACTCAAGTGCAACGCGCCATTGCTAACCACGGGGAAGAATATTTGCGAAAATTGGTTGCGTTGATAAAGCAACATGAAGTGCGGGGAGGTTTGGAGCTTTTATATCGAAGTGAACTCTACATCTCAGCAAGATAATCTCTATGGTTGTCATTCGATATTAATGTTATATTCATATGGGACATAGATGATTATCTCAAGACTTTAAATCTTTAAATGGTAGCTAAAGAAGTGAACTCGAAATCTTTTAAAAAAATATTTTAAAAGAGGTCTTTATTCCTAATTCATGGAAGATGAGAAACTGAAATTTTCTGCTAGATCAAAATAAATATTACTTCTTAATAGAATTTTTTAGGCTTACACGATTGGGTTAAATCTTCCGCATATTTTGATTGATCATGCTGAATGTATTTGAGATACGGTTGAGAAATGTGTTGTGTCGATGGCGTTTTTACCTTCTGTAGAGATTGAGAAAAAATCTGATTGGACTCTCTTAATTTAGATAAAAGAACATAAAATACGCTTAAAAAGTGAAGCTTATACTTGTCATGAGAGTTTTACACTAAAGCTTTTTGATCTATTAAGTTATGAAATTGTTTACATGTTTATTAGCATTTTAAATGGTTTTCCGCAAATTGATTTAGAAAAGATTAGCAAAAAATTTGCGCTTTAATAGACGCATGTTGTATATATTCTTTCCTTGTATTGTTTGTGCATCTATCTCTCTAAAAAATAAGAATAAACAAAGTGTTATTTATAGAAGAGGACATTTTTTATTATTTGTATGGTGTCTCCTTATCAAATGCTTGTATTAGGTTCTATTATCTGATAGTTTTCTTCTTGAGAGAGTGTTTTTGCTGCGTATGAGTTACCGTTTTTAGGGGAAGGATATCTTTAGCTCGGAAGGTTTTTTCTACCACCTTTGTTCGCTAAATCTCTAAATTTGGAGTTGAAGGCAAGAATTACGGTGAGGTATTCTTTAGAGTCTTTTTGTGGTAGTTGTAAAGCAGTGATGAACCTCAAAATTGGAAACGGTTTATAGTCAATCATGTTTTTTGCGGGGGGTATGATAAATTTTGTTTTTACCAATAGAAATACGTTTTACTGTTTATTCTTTTATTGGTGGTGATTTCTTTGAAAAGATAAAGCTTAGAAGAATTGGTCTTTTGTACTGCAATTTTATTTCTGTTGACTTGTTTAGTATTTTATAAAAAAGAAGTTACATTTTTAAATTAAATTTCAAAGAATTAAGCAGTTTTTATGGAATATAAAGTTCTAGCAAAGATGTTTTTTTAGTTTTTTATTTGTTGTGTTTAGTCTTGATGGCAGTAAGGATGGGGATGGGCATTTTGAAACTGAGTGTTTGAGATGATACGGTTATTTTTAAGATTTGCGTATTATTATTTTTAGTATAGTTTAAAGGAATGGAATAGTGAAATTATGGATCTGTGTGCGATGTCTTTTCACAAGGCTTATAGTTTCGATACGAGAATAAGATGTCGTTTATTGTGGTGGGCAAGCGAACTATTGTGGTGCAGATAGGATATTGGCTGTCGAAAGATATTTTGCGTGTTTGCTCTGCTTTAATGGGGATTGAGCGAGTGAATTTAAAAGTGAAAGACTCTGTAGAGATGGTCAGGTGTTTATTCAAGCTTTGTTGTTATAAATTTGCTGTGTCAGTTTAGAATAATTATTAGAATATTTGATATGATAAACTTTAAAAGGAAAAGTCTATGAATATAAAGAGAAAAATACTGAAAAGCAGCACTTCTTTTGTTTCTGCTGTTGTTGCACTGGGGATGTTTGTACAACATGTTTCTGCAAAAACACCCGCTGATACGCTTGTAATGGCTTGGAATATCGATGCAATAAGTACATTTGATCCCGCAAAAATCAATGACGTTTATGGAAATGAAGTCGTTCTTAATGTTTGTGATAATTTGGTTAGTACGGCTACAGATGATCCAGCTAAATCAGTTCCTGCTTTGGCAACCCATTGGGATGTTTCAGGTGATGATAAGAGTACGGTGATTACTTTTCATTTGCGTGAAGGATTAAAGTTTAACGATGGTAGGCTCGCTCATGCCAGTGATATTGTTTGGGGGATGAAACGAATTGTTAAATTAAAAATGGCTAGAGCGTCGCTCTTTAATGACTATGGTATTACAGAACAAAACATGGATGATGCTCTTCAAGCACCGGACGACAAAACGGTGGTGATGAAATTTGATAAACCTTATCCAGCAGAGCTCATTCTTAACAATATTGTTGCGAGTCACGCCACTGCTTTGCTTGATCGTAAAACAATTATGAAACACGAAAAAAATGCTGATATGGGAAACCAATATTTAGCCAATCATGCTGCGTGTGTTGGTCCCTATCAGATAAGAAGTTGGCGTCCTGGGGAAGCTCTTTTGTTGCGTGCAACTCCTAATTATTGGGGGAAAGCACCTAAATTGAAGAAGATTTTAATTCGCCATGTTGCAGAGCCTGGAACGCAACGTTTATTGTTGCAAAAACATGATATTGATGTTGCACGGAATTTGACGCCTGTCGATCTCGCAGATCTCCAAGCAAAAACCGATATTAAGGTTGAAACAGTGTTGGAGCCCTCCATGATGTATTGGGGCTTCAATATGACAAATCCGATTTTTTCCAGTGAAAAAGTGCGTTTGGCAATGCGTTATCTTATCGATTATGAAGAACTTGGAAAGACTCTTCTTAAAGGTGTTGGTATTCCCCGTGCAAGCTTTATTCCTCTTGGTAATCTTGGCGCTTTGGATGAAAAAGAAGGACAACCCTTTAAACTTGATCTTCAAAAAGCCAAGCAGCTTTTAACGGAGGCAGGGTATCCAAATGGTTTTGAGGTCAATTTTCTAGTAGGGACATCTCCTTATGCTTTGTCAATTGCTCAGTCCATCCAAGACAATGCAAAAAAGGTGGGAGTGAATCTTAAAATTGAACGTTTGGCAGGGACACAGTTGTTTTCAAAGCTTTATGCACGTGCTTTTGATACGATTTTTGTCGGATGGAATAATGACTCTGCAGATCCCCATGCGATGGCTGCATACATTGTTTACAATCCTGATAATCGATTGGAGGCTAAAAAAACAGCCTATCCGAGTTGGCAGCACGGATTTTTTGATGCAGAGATGAATAAAAAGGTTGATACAGCATTGTTTCAAAAAGATCCACAGAAACGGATAGAGATATATGGCGATTTGCAGCGTGAACTTATGCAAAAAGGCCCCTATGCTTTTATCTTTCAGAAATATGGTGTTGTCGCTATGACACCTAATGTTAAAAAATGGGTTTGGAATAGTGCACCACGTATTTTTTATAGCGCAATTGAAAAATAAACACGTATTAAGTGTTCTGAAATACAAAAAGAACGTGATTATAAAGTAAATGATGAAAATATTCCCCCTGCGAAGTTTTTTAAGCTTAAGGTGTAAAATTGCAGGGGGCTTCTTGTTCAATATATGATTATATTATTAAGATCATTTTATGGGGGAAAGTGATATTGATAAGTATAAACGGTAGTCTTTTAAGTATAGGTGATAATCTTTCTTAAGGTATCATTGATTGTAGTACAGATGGTATGCAATTTTATTAGAGTCTGATGCTTGAAAGATAATTTTATGGATGTCAATCAGTGAAGGTGATCGTGTTGCGTTGTGTTGTTTAAGAAATGAAATAGCAAAATCAGAAGTATTTTTTGTCAAAAAGCTAAAATGAAATGCGAAAGGTAAAGAATGAAATGACAAAAAAAGGATTGTTGAAAAACTTTTGTTTTTTATTAGGTCTCATTGGTTTTTTTAATGGCTCTCTTTCATCAGCGCTAAGTGTATCATCTAAAGATACATTGACAATGGCTTGGAATATTGATTCAATTAGCGGTTTTGATCCAGCACAAACGGTAGAGGTTGTAGCAAGTGAATTGTTGACGAATATTTGCAGTGCGCTGGTGCAATATGATAAGCATGATCCTACAAAAATTCGTCCAGCTATGGCAAAATCTTGGGATGTGTTAGATAATGGAAAAAGAATAGTTTTTCATCTTCGTGATGATTTAAAGTTTGATGATGGAAGGGTTGCAACAGCCCAAGATCTCGCGTGGTCAATGCAACGAATTCTTAAATTAGGATTGAGTTATGCTCAATCTTTGATCGATTATGGGTTTACGAAAGATAATGCCGAAGTAAATATTCAGGCTCTTGATCATAAAACGTTACAACTAAAATTAGAGAAGCCTTATCCTGTTCAGCTTATCCTGACGGTGATTGGACAATCCTATGCTTCTGCTTTGCTTGATCGGCAAACACTTGAAGCACAGAGTATTAATGGGGATATGGGTAATAAATATTTGGCTACGCATTCGGCTTGTGTCGGACCTTATAAATTGGTACGCTGGTCTCCAGGAGAAAAAGTTGTATTAGAAGCTAGCCAACATTACTGGGGAGATATGCCTAAAGTTAAGCAGATTGTTGTGCAACATGTTGCTGAATCTGCAAGTCAAAGACTTCTTTTAGAAAAAGGGGATGTGGATATCGCACGTGATCTCTCTTCAGAAGATGTTTTGGATATTGAAAAACAGGGGGGACCAGTTAAAATTAATCGTGTTTTGCGACCACAGATTATTTATCTATCATTGAACAACAAGAATGCTGTTTTTGCTCATGAAAAAGTAAGATTAGCCCTTCGTTATTTGATTGATTATGAAGGTCTTGGTAACACTGTTTTAAAGGGTATAGCAATTCCACGGGCAAGTTATATGCCATTGGGTATTCCAGGTGCTTTGGATGAAAAAGAGGGGCTACCGTTTAAGTTAGATTTAAAGAAGGCAAAACAGTTAATTACTGAGGCCGGTTATCCTCATGGTTTTAAGGCTAATCTTTTGGTTGGCAGCCTTAGTTATATGTCATCTGTTGCGCAGTCTATTCAAGCCAATGCACGCAAAATTGGTGTTGAGCTCACAATTAAAAAAATGGCACAAAATCAGTTGTTAAGCCGTGTGCGTGGTGGAAATTATGATACTGCTATTATGGGGTGGGGGAGTGCTGATCCTGATGGACATCCCCCTTCATTAAATCACGTTTTTAATCCTGATCCAACATTTACAAAAAAACACAGTATGTATTTGGCTTGGCGCGCTGGGTATTATGATGAAAATATCAATAAAATGGTGATGGATGCTTTGTTTGAACAAGATCAAAATAAGCGTATTTCGCAATATCATGCTCTACAGCATTATGTGTTTGAGCATGGTCCTATGGTCTATTTATTCCAGACATATTATACCGTTGGTGTGGGACCCGCAGTAAAAAAATGGGTTTGGAATATGTTTAGACTTTATTACAATGATGTAGAAAAATAACGCATGTTATCATGTTATGAAGAAGAGGCTAGGGTTTTCCTAATTATATAAAAAGGTGTTAGCGTTATGTTTGGTAGCTATGGAGGGGGATATTATAATGGTTTTACCATTTTCAGAATCTGAAAAAAGTGTATCACAACAGCGGAAAGAAATGTTGGTATGGGACTTTTTTTCCAAGGGATTAAAATTGCTCATTTCAGTTTTTTTCACGTTACTTGGTCTGGTAACGATCACTTTTTTTATTGGTCATCTTCTTCCTTTAGATCCTGTGCTTGCTATTCTTGGTGATAATATCAGTCAAGAAGCTTATGATGCAATGTTTTATAAGTTGGGTCTTGATAAGCCGTTGATTGTTCAATACTGGAATTATCTTCACAATATATTTTTGTTTGATTTTGGGGATGCTTTAACTTCAGGACGTCCTGTTTTAACAGATATTATGCGCGTGTTTCCTGCAACGTTAGAACTTGCTACAGTTGCTATTGTTATTGGTACGACTCTTGGTATTCCATTTGGTGTTTTTGCGGCAATGTATCGCGATTCATTTATTGACTATTTTGTTCGTACTTTTACACTTCTGAGTTATTCTACTCCTACCTTTTGGCTTGGGTTAATGGCCTTATTGATATTTTACGCCAAGCTTGGTTGGATCGGTGGTCCAGGGCGTATCGATTTTATTTATGAATATTCTTTTGAACCTAAAACAGGATTTTTTCTTTGGGATACTGCTCGTCAGGGGCAGTGGGAGGCTTTTGGAAATGCCTTCAGTCATATTATTATGCCTGCTTTAATCTTAGCGTCCGGTGCTATGGCTTACATTAGCCGTATGACTCGTGGGTTTATGATTGAACAGCTCAATCAGGAATATATCATTACTGCACGTGTGAAGGGATTATCATTGGCTCGAACAGTTTGGGGGCATGCCTTTCGAAATGCTGCCGTTCAGATTATCACTGTTGTGACGCTTTCTTATGCTTTTTTATTAGAAGGTGCTGTATTAACAGAAACAGTTTTTGCGTGGCCTGGCTTTGGGCATTACTTGACCAATGCTCTTTTGGCTGGAGATATGAATGCCGTTGTTGGATGTACTCTCCTTGTAGGCTTTCTCTTTGTCGTTATTAATTTATTTTCTGATTTACTCTATCGAATCTTTGATCCAAGGACACGTTGAATATGACAATAGTTAATCATCACAAATCACAATCGTTATTTTCTTTGGGGCGTTGGTTAAATGAAGCTGTTCCACGGTCAGTCTTTCAGGCAAACGTACAAAGAATTTATCATGCATTGATCAAGTTTTCTCATAATTTTTCAGCCCTATTCGGTCTGATTATTATTTTTATTATTATCTTATGTGCACTGTTCGCTCCTTGGATTGCTCCTTATGATTTTGTTAGCAATGATCTTGCACATCGATTGCAGCCACCCTCTATGGTGCATTATTTTGGCACGGATGAATTAGGGCGTGATATTTTTAGTCGTCTTATTTTTGGTGCGCGTATTACTCTTTATATTGTTTTTCTTACGACAATTATTGTGGGTCCAATAGGGCTGATTGTAGGGACCGTCTCTGGCTATATAGGAGGATGGGTTGATATCGTTTTGATGCGTATTGTTGATATTTTTCTTGCTTTTCCAGCTTTAATTTTAGCTCTTGCGTTTTCAGCAGCGCTAGGACCAGGGATTGAAAATGCATCTATTGCAATTTCAATCGCAGCATGGCCGCCAATAGCGCGTTTGGCACGTGCTGAAACTTTGACTATCCGTTCCTCTGATTATGTCTCGGCAGTTCGTTTGCAAGGGGCCTCTGCTTTACGGATCATTTTATTTCATGTTGCACCTATGTGTATTCCTTCAGTGGTGGTACGATTAACATTAGATATGTCTGGAATTATTTTAACGGCTGCTGGTCTTGGTTTTTTAGGATTAGGAGCTCAACTTCCAAGTCCTGAATGGGGTGCGATGCTCTCATCTGGTCGTGAATTTATGATGACAAATTGGTGGTTAGCAGCAATACCAGGTTGTGCAATATTGTTAGCAAGTCTTGCTTTCAATTTGTTGGGTGATGGACTTCGTGATGTATTGGATCCACGCAATGGCTAAAAAATTATTAGAGATAGAAGATTTACGTATTTCTTTTCCGACAACGCGTGGGCTTTCAGAAGTTGTACGTGGTGTTAGCTTTTCTGTCGGGAAAGAAAAAATTGGAATTGTTGGTGAATCTGGGTCTGGAAAATCAATGACTGGGCGTGCGATACTCAAATTGAGTCCAAGAGCAGCAATTGTCAAAGCTAAAAAAATGTGTTTTGATGGTATAGATTTATTGCGGGCAAGTGAACCTCAGATGCGCACTATCCGAGGGAAGCGTATTTCAATGATTCTACAGGATCCAAAATATTCGCTTAATCCATTAATAAGAATTGGCGAACAGATTATGGAGGCTTATCGTATACATTACCGTGTTTCAAAAGTTGATGCGCGAGAACGCACCATCGCTATGTTAGAATCTGTTCATATTCGTGATCCTGAACATGTGATGAGATTATTCCCTCATGAAATATCAGGTGGAATGGGGCAACGTGTGATGATTGCGATGATGCTTATTCCTAAGCCTGATTTAATTATTGCAGATGAGCCAACTTCTGCACTGGATATTACTGTAAGGCGCCAAGTCTTATCCGTATTGGATGAACTTGTGACTAAATCTGGAACGGGACTTATTTTTATTAGCCATGACTTGAATATGATTGCTGATTTTTGTGATCGTGTTTTGGTTATGTATGCTGGCCGAGTGTTAGAAGAATTGCCTGCCTGTAATTTATCTCGTGCTTGCCATCCTTATACTAAAGCTTTGCTAGCAAGTTTGCCACGGCTTGATAATCCTGTTGATGTTTTAGCTGTTCCTGAACGTGATCCTGATTGGTTGCATAATCCTACCATTGTTAATGGTGTTGAAGGAGTTGCCCTATGACCAATTGTAAGAATATCCTTGATGTTTCTAATTTATCGGTAACTTTTGGGCATAGGCACAAGGCAGTAACGGTTGTTAAAAATGTTAATTTTCATGTTAAGCGTGGTGAAGCTTATGGTTTGATTGGTGAATCAGGCTGTGGAAAATCAACGATTTTGAATACATTGGTTGGGCTTATTCCAGAGTATAGTGGACGCTTCATTTTTGATGGAGAAGAGGTTGCAAAAAAAAGAGATAAGAATTTTCTACGCCGTATTCAAATGGTTTTTCAAGATCCTTATGCTTCGCTTCATCCAAGAAAAATGGTTCATACTGTTCTTTCTGAAACTCTCAAAATTCACGGGATGGATAGTCCAAGAGAACGGGTACGCGATGTTTTAAATTCCGTTGGTTTAAATTCTTCCTTTCTTTATCGTTATCCGCATGAATTATCTGGAGGACAACGCCAGCGTATTGCTCTTGCACGTGCTCTCATTATTGAGCCAGAGGTTTTGTTACTGGATGAGCCAACATCTGCATTGGATGTGTCAGTACAGGCTGAAATTTTAAATTTGTTGAAATCATTACGAGAAGAAAAAAGGCTTACTTATTTGATGGTATCCCATGATCTTGCTGTTGTTGCACACATCTGTGAACGTGTTGGAATTATGCATAAAGGGGTTATTCTTGAAGAGCTTAGCAATGATGATTTGCGCAATTTGCACGCGCAACATCACTATACGAAGATGTTTTTTGAAGCAAGTATAGAGCCTATTGTTCATAGAGAGGAAAGAGTCGGATAGATTTTATAAAAGAGAAAGTGGAATTCTCTCTGTTATAGGTTTCTATGAATATTTTACATTGTTATTGCAACGGAGAGTTTGTCTATTTGTATAGTATGAAATTTTACCCGTATAATTTGCTGAGAGAAGTTAGCAATATACTTTAATTTTGTTAGGCGTACTATGTTATGAGATGTGCAGATGACTCATAACATGTCTTATTTTATGGTATTATTAGACTGTTTTTTTGATTATAAATTATATTTAGAAGTTTTTATTATATAAATTTTGAGTATTCGATTTGTAAGAGATTACAGCGGAGTCATAATGATGCTGTATTTTTCAGAAAAATTGACTCTTTTGGGTGTCGTTTGATTTATTGTGTCTTTTTTACAGTTTTAGATTTTGTTTAACCAAAAAGGCTGCGTTTTATTCTTTTCAAAAGAAGAAGTTATTATGAAAATTTTTCAATGATACATGATAATGATTCAATCATTTTTGCTGTTTTCTATTCTTGAAAAGAGATTTTTGAAAGAAAAACAGATTTTATGACTAAAGAGGGCAACATAGTCTGTTGCCCTTGTTAGTGAAGCGTATAGAATAATATACGCTTATTTCTACAATCTTGCTTTAAAAGTGATAGCGTACTCCACCAGAAAAACTTGCTCCCGAGATTCCGGTTTTTTGAAGTTTTTGTTGGTAACTCATATCACCATGTAGAGAGAAATTGTGGGAGAGTTGCGCATTGATGCCAACGCCGCCTTCAAGGGCAGGTCCCATCGGATCAAGGTCAAAGTCTCTACCAATATGAATGCTACCATCATCCCCAAAAGTTTTGATAAAGTTTACTTTTCCATACAAAGATACAGGACGGTTGTTTTCAGTGGCAATGGCTTTTGTCAAGCGTCCACCAACACGGATCAACCATTGAGAAGGATTGTTTATATCAATGGTCAGATTATCAGCATCTTCAATGGGTTTAAACATCAAATGTTGATAGGCAAGTTGTGCTTGCGGTTCAAAGGTTAAGCCTTCCATTCCGGTAGCAAATTGTTTGCCAATGGTGCTGGAGAGACTGAACATTTTGGCATCGTTTAACTTTGCTGTTTTGCCCCTGATGGCATTGCCGATCTCGCCTTTTATAACTCCATAAGATAACAGAGTGTCAAGATAGAAACCATTGTCATGCTGTAGGCTTGCATAGGCTGTCAGAGACCATTTATCCACTGTGCTCTTACTGACATCTGCTATATCCTTTGGTGTGAAGGACAGTTGCCCATAGGTTCCTAAAAGACCAAAACGAGTATTGACGTTTTGTCTCTCAATTGGTGCCAAAGTCACACCGGCTTGGAGAGCCGCATAGCGAATATCGGCGCCATAACCATATTTGAGAGGACCACGTTCAGAGGATAATGTTCCAGTACTTCCATAAGTATAGAGGAAGAAACCGGTGTTTTTCTCTTCTTCTTTTCTTGGGATGGATGTTCTGATATTAGCTAAAAGTGCGTTTTGCTTGGCCATATCGGTTAAGCCTGTGTAGAAGAGAGCATTTGGCATGACCAAATAGTTCGCGGTTTGTGGGACAGGGGCAGCTATAGCACCACCAGAGCCACCACTGGAGCTTGAATTACCACTAGGATCGGTTTTAAGCAGTTCAGGTTGTAAGCGGAAATCCCAGAAGTCTTCGTTCTTTTCATCCAATAGGTTTTGCGCAATATCGGCTTTCCCATGGCTTGAATCTGGTCCATAGGCACGGAGTGTATACATATCTGGTGAACCACTTCTTGTGGTATAGCCATGTGCTAATTTAAAGGAGTCTTCTTGTGCTTTTCCAGAAACTTGAATGAGTGAAAGACCACGTCCATTGGCAGCGGCAGAGGTATTTTCTTCAACATTGTTTTCTCCTAAGCGCCTTGTGACATAAACCGCTGTTGTTCCAGATACATCGCCATTGATCAAAAGTCTGTCGGTTTTTTGATCGGCAATTGCTGCACCATCACTCCATTCAGCATTAAAGTAAATCTTCGCTTCCCCTGTTGCCTTGTAGACTTCTTGTGTGTCTGGTTTACCAGACCCTATGTGCAATGTGTGATAATGCTCTTCTGTTGGATCATTAAAAATAACAGAGCTGTCATTGAGATTAAGCACAGAAACATCAGACCGTGATCTTTGCGCAATATCAAGTAGATTGCCATCCTTATCTTTTTCTTTCGTGCTGTTTTTTAATGTCCATGTGGTGTTGTTCAGATCAAAGTGTACATTTCTGTTTTCAGCAATACTCGCTCTGCCCTCTAGGGTAGAATGATCTGCGTTTAATGTGAAGGTACCATTGGAGATCGCTTTAACATTTTTATCGTCCCAATAAGTGCTTTTTAGTGTAAATTGGGGATCCTCAAACATCCCGTCTGCTAATAGGACGTCGGCATGGATTTCTGAGTTTTTGAGATTGACTCTACCAACCGACAAACCTGAAAAATCTTGAATGCTATCGTTCGTAAAACCTCCAGCAAAAATTCCTGTGCCATTTTCAACGTGAAGATTTGCATTGGTTAAATTAATTTCATTGCTTTGACATTTTAGTGGATCATATGGATCACTTTTATCAATATCAGAGATAGCTAAGAACTGCAAACCACTTTTTTCTGCTGTTATAGAAACATTTTGGAGATCAACATATCCGCCATTTATTACAAATATAGCAACTTTTTTTACTGCTATTTTATTTTTCTTCGAAGCACTGAATTTGTTATCTAAACCTTCAGAATGAGCATCAATAGTGCTGTTACTTGTTTTAATTGTAGCATCATCAGTTGCAACAAGACCAATATCAACATTTTGAATGGTTGTTTTGCCATTTAATTCAACTACACTATTAGGCTCCGAACTGCTAATACCAGTAGTTATTTCTTTGGAATCACCACCGGTTATTGTTAAATCCCCGCTAATGAGTTTGCTTCCATCCTCTACAAGAAAACCTTTATCAAAATTGTGAATGGTTGTTTTGCCCGTTAACTTAATTTCACTCCCAGAGCCTGTTGTCCATATACCAGAGCGTTTTTTGTTGGGTTTTTCATTTGTTACTTCACCACCAATGACTGTTAAATTTTCGCTGGTAATTTTGCTTCCCTTTTTTGCTATAAGTCCGTTTTTAACATTTTCAATGGTTGTTTTGCCTTTTAATTCAATTATACTTCCAGAGTCATTGGCACCTGCACCGATCCCGAAGTCATTTGTTGTTAGAGTAACATCCGTAACTTCAATATGTCCACCAGCTGCTACGGTTAGTGCAATTTTTTTTGCTGCTATTTTATTTTCTACTGCACTTTGTGTTGCACCAACATCACCATTTTTCATCTTAATCGTGCTATTATTGACTGCAGCAAGTCCAGTATCAAAATTTTGTATGATTGTTTTACCATTTAATTCAATTGCACTATTAGGCTCATAACTTCCTATACCAACGGTTGTTATTTCTTTACTTTCACCACCGATTATTGTTAAATCTCCGCTAATGATTTTACTTCCACCATCGGCATAAAAACCTTCATCAACATTTTTAATGATTGTTTTGCCCGTTAACTTAATTTCACTCCCAGAGCCTGCGGTCCATAGACCAGAGCGGTCTTTGTCGAAATTTTTATCGCTGGGTTTTTCATTTGTTACTTCACCACCAATGATTGTTAAATTTTCGCTGGTGATTTTGCTTCCCTTTTTTGCTATAAGTCCATTTTTAACATTTTCAATGGTTGTTTGGCCTTTTAATTCAATTATACTTCCAGAGTCATTGGCATTTGCACCGATCCCGAAGTCATTTGTTGTTAGAGTAACATCTGTAACTTCAATATGTCCACCAACTGCTACGGTTAGTGCAATTTTTTTTGCCGCTATTTTATTTTCTACTGCATTTTGTGTTGCACCAACATCACCATTTTTCATCTTAATCGTGCTATTATTGACTGCAGCAAGTCCAGTATCAAAATTTTGTATGATTGTTTTACCATTTAATTCAATTGCACTATTAGGCTCATAACTTCCTATACCAACGGTTGTTATTTCTTCGGAATCGCTACCGGTTATTGTTAAATCTCCACTAATGATTTTACTTCCACCGTCGGCATAAAAACCTTCATCAACATGTTTAATGATTGTTTTGCCCGTTAACTTAATTTCACTCCCAGAGCCTGCGGCCCATATACCAGAGCGTTCTTTGTTGGATTTTTCATTTGTTACTTCACCACCAATGACTGTTAAATTTTCGCTGGTAATTTTACCACTGTCAACGGCTTCAAGTCCGTTTAAAGTATTGTTAATTGTTGTAGCGCCATGCAATTGAATTATGCTGTTTTTGCCAAGTGCAACCGCACCAGTTCCTTTGCCACCTGTTGTTAGAGAAACATTCGTGGCATCAATCCGTCCCTCTTTTTCCGCAGTTAATGCAGGGCTTTCATTCTTTGTTGTTACTGTTCCTCCTGCCATTGTGATCTGAGATCCTAGACCCTCTGCATGGAGACCTCTGCCTTCAGAGGATGTGATTGTAGCACTGTCTTTTAATATAACGGTGCTGTTGCTTCCAGCATATACACCATCAGCTTTTCCATCGAATGATCCTCCAGAAACTGTTATTGTGGAGTCATTATTTGCAAATATGCCTGTCGTTGCTTGAGTGACGGTTACTTTGTTTAAAGTCACGGTGCTTTTTTCGGCACTTATTCCCTTATCCATCAAGGTGTCATCTTTACCACTCGATAGCGTTACATTCTCCAGCATGCTTACAGCATTCTTGCCCTCATTAAAAAGAGCACCTATTTGAGAAGCTACAATAGAACCATCGGTCATCTTGATTGTTGCTTCATTGCTTACCTCAAGCCCATTTTTGAAATTTTTAATGGTTGTCGTCCCCATTAAATTAATTTCACTACCAGCACCTTTTGATGACGCACCAGTGTGAATTTTTTGAGGATCAGAAGAGATTACGTTTAAATTTTCGCCGTTTATTTTTCCACCACTTGTTACCTCAATTGCATCATAGGAACTACCGCTAGGGGCAGTCTTTTCTTCTCCACTTTTAGCGCTAAGAATTTCGGCATACGCGTTGAAATGGGTATTAAGAAGCATAACAGCTACGGCAGCTGTACAGGATAAAAGAAATTTTTTATACATTGATATTTTCCTAACTTATAAACCCACACATTCCTCCCCCGCTTACAAGAAGGATATCAAATGGATGGTTATCTTTATGATGACTTAGATTGTTTTTATTTTTATGTAAAGTATAATAATAATTTTATAGTAAAATACAGAATGCTTTGTTTGATTTTATATTCCGTTCTATTTGAATTTTATTAATATTGTTTTTCTATAATAAAATTAAATTCTTATAAGAATTATATTGTTATATTGATGTTTTTATTAATATTAAACATCATTTTGTATTAATCTTAATTGATCTAAAATAAGAGAGAAAATAAAACAAGAAGAAAAATAATCATTGAGAATAGGGGGATTTGCGCAACTGTAACCGTGCAAATGGAAGATTTTTTTTATGTTGTCATTTCAAAATCAGATAGGAAGGTCAAAATCAGATGGAGAGGTTTTGAGAAATTCTTACAAAGTATTTGGAGATTTCAAATGATCTTTGGAAAGGTCTTTGAAGCCCCTTTGAGAGCCCTTTGAAAAAATGAAAATCCCTTGAAAAGGAGGTTATTTTTACAAAATATGATGCAAATTATATAAAATTCATTGATGTCTACGCACATATTTTACAGATTTTAGGTGTAAAATGATATGGTGCTGCAAAAGATGGATCATCATAAATTGTAATTCTGAGCAGAGCAAAATAAGATTCATGAAAGCGGCTCTAAACACCTCTCTTAAAGCTGCTTTGAAAACCGCCTAAAAATGCTGTGAAAAAAGTGAATTGTTGCAAAACCTAGTGGCAAGATATAAAGCTAAAGACAATGCTTTGAAAAATATTCCAAGAAAGAGAATGGTAGCGGAGGAGGGATTTGAACCCCCGACACAAGGATTATGATTCCTCTGCTCTAACCTACTGAGCTACTCCGCCGAAATTAATAAATATGATTGTAACTTATCTCATCTTTTGCGGATATAAGAGGTAGAATAGTAAGATGTCAAGCATCGTTTTAAGCTTTTTGCTTGTCATTCTATTTTATCCTCGATATGGAGTATAGAAGAATATAATTTTTATGGGATGAGTAGGGTAAGGCATAAAAATGGTGCCACGTGTAGCGGTTTTAGGGTGCGGTCATTGGGGTGGGAATCATATACGAACTCTCCATGGACTTGGTGCTTTAGCAGCAGTTTCTGATATGAATATTGAGCGTGCTGCAAGCTTTGCTTGCATGTACGGTGTTGATGTTGTTGCACCTGAAGATCTTTTTACGCGTAAAGATATTGATGCAATGGTGCTCGCGTTACCTCCGCAATTCCATACAGAGAATGCGCTATGCGCTCTTGAAAATGGCAAAGATGTGTTGGTTGAAAAACCAATTGCTTTGAATGTAGCAGATGCTGAAAATCAACTCGAAGTTGCTGGTAAATATGGACGAATTTTTATGGTGGGCCATATTTTGCGATTTCATTCTGCTTTTGAAAAAATGTGTGAATTGGTAGAAAAGGGAGAATTAGGGGAGGTACGCTATATCTATTCTCATCGATTAGGCTTTGGAAAATTCCATATTCAAAGCGATGCTTTATGGGACCTTGCTCCTCATGATCTCTCAATGATTTTAGCTCTGACAGGATGTGAACCTTCTGAAGTTCGTGGTGAAGGTTCTGCTGTCATTGATCAGCTTTCTGATTTTGCCCATATTCATATGATTTTTCCAAATGGTATACGGAGTCACCTTTTTACTTCACGTGTTAGCCCCTATCGTGAAAGGCGTTTAACTGTTGTTGGTACAAAGGCTATACTTGTTTTTGATGATATGGAACCATGGAATCGTAAATTGGCATTGCATCGTTTTGCTGTTTGGAAGGAAAAACAAGAGTGGGCTTTTAGCACTGATGCGTTGCATTATATCGATGTTTGTGAAAATTTGCCACTTACTTGCGAATTGCGACACTTCCTACATTGTATTGAAACGCGTCGATCACCTCGCACAAATGGTGATGATGCTCTTGCTGTTTTACGGATTCTAACTGCTGCGAGTGTCAAATCTTATTAGATAAAAAAGATAAGCAGCACTTTTGCATTATTATGATGAGCAATGGAGTTAATATGCAATTCATCGACCTTGGAGCGCAGCGTGCGCATATTGAAGAGAGGATTAATTCTGCAATTGCACGAGTAGTTGCGAGTGGTAAGTATATTTTAGGACCAGAAGTAACAGAGTTTGAAGAAAAATTAGCAGATTATCTTGGTGTTAAACATGTGGTGGCATGTGCTAATGGAACCGATGCTTTGAAAATGCCTCTTATGGCTCAAAATATTGGTCCAGGGGATGCTGTGTTTTGTCCTAGCTTCACATTTTGTGCAACTGCTGAAGTTGTCGCTTTGGTAGGGGCTGAACCTGTTTTTGTTGATGTCCTTCCCGATACATTCAATATTGATGTTGAGAAACTTTGTGAAGCAATCGAAATGATTAAAAAAGAGGGGCGTCTTAAACCAAAGGCAATTATTGCTGTTGATTTGTTTGGCCTTCCTGCTGATTATAGGCAAATTACTAAAATAGCTGTACAAGAAAATCTTTTTGTTATTGAAGATGCTGCTCAATCGATAGGGGGAAGACGCGATAATATTATGTGTGGGGCTTTTGGTAATGTTTCTGCAACAAGTTTTTATCCAGCAAAACCATTGGGATGTTATGGTGATGGAGGTGCTATGATGACCAATGATGATAATTTGGCAGCACTTTTACGTTCTCTTTTGTTCCATGGGAAAGGTGAGACTCAATATGACAATGTGCGTATCGGTATGAATTCACGTCTCGATACTCTTCAGGCAGCAATTTTGCTTGAAAAGCTTGTGATCTTTGAAGAGGAGATGGAAAAACGTGTGGCAATTGCCCAACATTATTCTGAGGGTTTAAGAGATATTGTCACCGTTCCACAAATGGAAGAGAATGTCCGTTGTGCCTATGCACAATATACTATTAAGGTGAGAGAACGTGATAAATTAAAGGAATATTTACAAAAAAAATCTATTCCTACAACAGTTTATTACAAGACTCCATTGCATCAACAGCTAGCTTATAAACATTTTTCCTATGTAAAAGACTCTCTTTCTGTTTCTGAAACTTTAGGAAACTGTGTTTTAAGTTTACCAATGCATCCTTATTTAATGAAAACTGA
Source organism: Bartonella sp. EBT8 (assembly GCF_055796165.1). Classification (NCBI taxonomy): domain Bacteria; kingdom Pseudomonadati; phylum Pseudomonadota; class Alphaproteobacteria; order Hyphomicrobiales; family Bartonellaceae; genus Bartonella; species Bartonella sp. EBT8. Next base: position 165,829 of record NZ_JBTTDJ010000003.1, on the reverse strand, counting down.
TCAGGATATGATTATCCAGACAATAAGAGACTTTTACCATTCTTGAGCAAATATTTTTACCCTTAAAGTTGCTTAAGAGGGGGCTTGGTTGTTGGTTTTCTTCTTGGAAGAGATTTTTGATTTGTAATTTAAAAATAAAGTTAGAATGATTATCTCTTCTGTTAAAAGAAGAGCTTACTTCTCCAAGACATCCCTTATAAACTTTACACAATATGACAATGAAGATGTTTGCATCATGAGAGTGTCGCCATATTCGCTTGAGTCATTTTCTTAAGTAACTTATGGAAGGGGCGTTTTTTTGCTGGAGGTTACTTTTTCGCGAATACGTGATGCTAGATCGTTTTTACTTTTAGCATTTTGGATCAATGTGTTGATTGGGGATGCTTCACCTTCTTGTAATGCTATTTGTGCAGCTAATGTTGCTGCTAATTCCTTTATTTCTTCACGCAATTCGTCCAAGAGTTGGCGGTTTGTTTTGGTGTCAAGTGCATTGGTTTGAATTTTTTGTAAAAGTTGCTGATAATGTGCGATTTTTTCACGCATAGTTTTGATTTCCATTGTAAAACTGTTTGTTGTAAGACCATTTTGCTCGGTTACAAGTTTCTCTTGTGAAGGAGAAGATGTGTTTTGTGTGGGGGGACATAATTTATAAAGCTGCTCGGTTACTTGGCTAAGCTGTATTTTTTGTTGGGCATATTTTTTATACAAAGAGTTGTACTTTTGTTCATTTTGCACTTGTTCTACAGCATGTTTTGCACGAAGAAAATCATAGTTTGCTTGCATTTCAATGGATGATAGGGGAATTTGTGCAGAAACATGTTTATGAGCAAAATGAATGGCTTTGCGCCAAATAAGAGGGGCAAAAAGCACAAGTAACCACGAAGTGCAAGCAATTCCAAAAATAAAAAAAAGAAACGATTGTATAAACATAAGTTCTCTTTTCAATAAGAGTTGGCTCTAAAATGGATTCCATGTCGGTTTCGGTGTTAATTTTAAATACCCCACATTGATGCCAAGACGTGCACCAATTCCTGTGCGGATTGGAACTAACAAAACATTGTGGTGTTTGAGGACATGAAAACCAACACCTGCAATTAAATAGGCCGAACCCGAAATACCACCATAGCGTCCCCATAAATTATTTATATGATTAAGATCATAAACTAAGATCATTAAACGAGAACCTTGTCCGCCAAAATCCCATCCCACAGAGGGACCTTGCCAAAAAACTCTGTGTTGACCATAAAGTTTGGTAAAAATTGTTCCTTCGCCATAGGTTAATCCAGCAAAAAAAGCACCAGAAGCTTCTTCCCCTAAAATATAGGCATTTGGATAACCGTACTGTGAAAAGATATTTTGAATTGCTACTGCTATACCGCTAGCAGTTTTTCCAAAAAAAGCATGACCGGAATCGATAATTTCTTGTAGTGAATAATGGGGTTCGTTTTGTTCTATTTGTCGGAATTGAGCGTTTGCCGTATTGGTGATGATGAATAAAAGGAAGATTACAGATACAATCTTTTTGTACCAGCGGTTTAGAAGAGAGAGAGCCATAGAAATTTTCCCTTAGTTACAAACAAAAAGATAATATTAGCATTTTCATTCTACTCAAATAAAAAATAAGATGGAAGATTATTTAAATAATTGTTTTTTTTTAAACATTTTTAATGTGATTGTTAAAATTCCGTGTATGTGTGCATGGGATGTTAAGAGTTTTTCTTTAAAATGAAGCTTGTTTTTAAATCTTAGGAGTTCTCAAAATTATGATGTTAGCTGTTTCTTTAAAGCCTGCCGATCTTGCTGCTTTACTCTGTAGTCGTATTTGTCATGATTTGATTTCACCTGTTGGTGCTATTCAAAATGCGATGGAGCTCTATGATGAAGGGGGGGCTGAAGAGGATGCTTTGCAATTGGTGCGTTGGTCCGTTGCCAGTGCTTCCGCACGTCTACAATTTGCACGGTTGGCTTTTGGATTTGCAGGGGCTAATGGGGAACAAATAGAGACACGTTCTGCTGAGCAGGTTGCACAACAATATATGAAGGAAGAAAAAGCAATTTTAAATTGGCAAGCTCCCTCTCTCCTTTTACCAAAAAATGAAATTAAACTTTTGCTTAATTTAGTATTGATTGCAAATGCAACAGCTTCTCGTGGGGGCGAAATCGTTGTTATGATTTTACAGGAAGAAAATAAACGTTCTTTTCGTTTTAAAATTTCCGGTAAATCTTTACGTATTCCTTCTCATTTTATTGCATTATATAATAGAGAAATTCAGGAAAAATGTATCGATGCTCATGCTATCCAATTTTATTATACGATGTTACTTGTTGAGATGACAGATATGCAAATAAATATTAATGAAACGGAAAATTGTATTCTTTTGGAAAGCGTAAAAAAGCTTTGAATGAGATAAAGGCGATTGAGCTATGTCGAGAAAAGAGGGTTTAGATTGTATTGGTGAGCGATAAGGTTATACCCGTAAAGGGGAATGTTGGTCTTTCTGCGCTTTAAATATTCTCATACATAAGAGATTTTTTGTGTACGAGACTTTTATTGCAACAGAGAAAAAATCTCGGCCCGCTATACTCCGAGATTTTACGATGTGCATTTTTACTGCTTAAGCGGTTTTACGTACGTTTTCTTCAACTGGATCACGTAAAACGTAACCACGTCCCCAAACTGTATCAATGTAGTTTACATGAGAAGAGATTGCTTCTAATTTCTTCCGTAGTTTACAGATAAACACGTCGATAATTTTAAGTTCTGGTTCATCCATCCCACCATAGAGATGATTAAGAAACATTTCCTTGGTGAGGGTAGTGCCTTTGCGTAGAGAAAGAAGCTCTAGCATCTGATATTCTTTACCAGTTAAATGAACGGGGTGCCCAGCAACTTCGACTGTTTTTGCGTCAAGGTTAACGGTGAGATCGCCGGTAACGATAACGGATTGCGCATGCCCTTTAGAGCGACGAACAACGGCATGAATACGCGCAATAAGCTCATCCTTATGGAAGGGCTTGGTCATATAATCATCTGCACCAAAGCCAAAACCACGCACCTTATCTTCAATGGCATTCATACCAGAAAGAATAAGAACAGGAGTTTTTATCTTTGCCAGTCGCAGGGTCCGCAGAACATCGTATCCTGACATATCAGGAAGATTCAAATCAAGCAAAATGATATCATAATCATAAAGCTTTCCTAAATCGACTCCTTCTTCACCAAGATCGGTGATGTAGACATTAAAGTTTGCGGACTTTAACATTAACTCAATGCTTTGAGTCATCGCTTTATCATCTTCAATTAATAATACGCGCATTTTAGATCCCTCACTTTGTTCCTCCGAATCAAGAGGAACAGTTTTGTTTTATACAGCTGGTAAAACCACCGTTTATAAAAACAATTCATGAAATCAAACACTTATAATGTAAAGTGTCTATGAATATTTCAGCGGTACGCGTAACAATCACCACTGAGTTCCCCCACTATCTATGATAGTGGTTAACAAAATATTTTCATTTTTAAAAGAGGTTATAAAATTATTTTAGAAAAATTGCATCTTTTTAACAAATAAAAAAAATTGTGCTTGTTTCACTCACTTTAACTTTTAAAAACACCTTATTAAAAGATTTTTTTAAAGTACTTTTTAAATTTCAGTGTTTATTTACTGAGCTTTAAATCTCTTTCTATAGTGTAGGTGAAAAGTAAAGAAAAAGTTATATCTCTTTAAAGCAGGCTGTGTTCACAGGTGCTTTAGGGGAAGACGAACGATCGAGTTACAAATTAAAAACGGATGTTTTCGTCAGAAAGGGTATAGCTGAAAGCATATGTAAAAGTGCGAATGCAAGTTTTGAGTTTGCGCAGTCGAGGAGTAGTAAGTATGAAGCCACGAAAAAGTATGGTGCAATTGAGGATGTTTCAAGCACGTGGGAAGCGTCGTGAAATTGCACAGCTTGATATGATGATCGCAGAATTTGAGCGAATGGTGTTAGAACTGGAAGCGCAAATTGTTAACGAAGAACGTAAATCTGGAAATAATGACGTTCACCATTTTGCTTATTCTGCTTTTGCTCGGGCTGCGCGGCAAAGGCGCGATAATCTTATAAATTCGATTCGTGATTTGCAGGTTCAAAAAACAAATGCTGAAATTGCTCTCCATGAAGTCAATACGGAGTTGCAACACGCACAGCTTCTTGAGGCACGGGAAAAGAAGGCCGCAGTAGATGATGAGAGTCTTTTAATTCCCTCGAACTCAATGACTGGATGATAAAGGGACTGGATGATAAAGGCTATAGCTTGAAAAGACATTCTTTGCGATAATTATGCCGAAAACACAAAAAAACAGCCAAACTTGATAAAAGTTCGGCTGTTTTAGGGGGATAGCCGTTACCAAATCATTATCAAGCGTAACTAATGCCTATAATGTTGGATTCTGGTCGTTCGTAATCCAGCTAAACCGTGTTCATCGATCAAACTTTGCCATGAAAGAAATTCTTCTACGGTCAAAGTGTAGCGTTGACACGCCTCATCAAGACTTAACAATCCACCTCTAACAGCCGCAACAACTTCAGCTTTGCGACGAATCACCCAGCGCCGTGTTGTTTTTGGCGGTAGATCAGCGATTGTCAGTGGACTTCCATCCGGCCCAATAACATATTTCATTTGTGTTTTTATCAAATTGGTCATTGTATCCTCTACCTTTAGTCAAGGACTTGATTCGTTTATAAAACATGAAATTTAAAAAAGAACTAAACACGTTGAAAGAAAAAATTAATAAACTAAGCTAGCATATAAAAATTAGGCTCCAAAGTGAAAGGCATAGAAGAGCGTCTTACAATGCTTTTGTTGGCGTTTTTTTAAGAGTAAAAAGGATTTTCATCGTGCCTTCTTTCTATCAGTCTTTTTTGTTTGCAGCTTCTTTAAAGAAAGTGATGCTATTGGTTGTGAAAAAAATAAAAAAACAATATAAAAAATGAATGAACGGCGCGCATAACGCTCTTAACCAATGGATGATTATTGATAGAGAATGAGTACATGTTTTTGAACAGTCTTGATTTACCAGGACCACCTGAGAACTCCCGTATTGTTGTAGCAATGTCGGGGGGAGTTGATTCATCGGTTGTTGCAGGTCTTTTAAAAAGGGAAGGCTATGATGTCATTGGCATTACTTTGCAGCTCTATGATCATGGCGCTGCAACACATCGGGTAGGGTCGTGTTGTGCTGGACAAGATATTGAAGATGCTCGCCGCGTAGCAGAAACATTGGGGATCCCTTATTATGTTCTTGATTATGAAAAGCGGTTTCGCGAAGCAGTGATTGATCCTTTTGCAGAAAGTTATGCGCATGGAGAGACCCCTGTGCCATGTGTCTCATGCAATCAAACTGTCAAGTTTGCTGATTTATTAGCAACCGCACGTGAATTGGGGGCGGATGCTTTGGCTACCGGCCATTATATTCGCTCGCGCCTCCATGGCGCGCATCGGGCACTTTTCCGTCCTCTCGATAGCGATCGTGATCAGAGCTATTTCCTTTTCGCAACGACGCAAGAGCAGATTGATTATTTGCGTTTTCCACTTGGTGACCTTCCAAAAGCACGTGTTCGTGAAATAGCAGCAGAAATGGGTTTTGTCGTTGCTCATAAGCATGACAGTCAGGATATTTGTTTTGTTCCGCAAGGAAAATATTCTGATGTTATCACAAAATTACGACCAGAGGCGGTCAATCCTGGCGTTATTATGCATATCGATGGGCAGATTTTAGGCAAACATTCGGGAATCGTTAATTATACGGTTGGTCAACGTCGTGGTATTGGTGTTGCAACCGGTGAAGCACTTTATGTGATTTATCTCGATGTAGAAAATGCGCGTGTTATTGTTGGTCCGCGGGAAATGTTGGAAACACATAAACTCTTTTTGCGTGATGTGAATTGGCTTGGTGATGAGCTCTTGGAGAATTTTCCTTCTGATGGTGTTGAGATGGCTGTAAAAGTTCGTTCAACGCGTCCTCCCCATCTTGCTCGCTTGCATTATCAAGAGGGTGTTTTTTCTGTTGATTTGTTGGAACGTGAAAATGCGGTGGCACCAGGGCAGGCTTGTGTTTTTTATGATGGAAATGGTCATGAAGCGCGTATTCTTGGCGGGGGATTTGTAACACATTCAGAACGTGCTGCTGATACTGAAGTGATGTTGAAACGCGTTTTATGCAATCTGGAAACGAACACGACCGTTGTTTCTGAACTTAAAACAACCACTTCTTATAATTGAAAATGATAGGCTTATGGGGATTGTTTTGCACCTTAAACTATTCTTATTGTTAGGAAACTTTATCAAAATCGCTAAAATGGGCGAGCGCAATGCCTGTTGCTGTAGAAACATTGAGACTGTCAAAGCCGGGAGCCATAGGAATCCGTAAGGTTTCTGATTTTTGTAGGATATAGGTTGGTAAGCCATCACCTTCTGTTCCTAAAATGAGTGCTATCCTTTTGGGTGTTTTTGCTTGCTTGAGAGTGCATGGGGCAGAGGGAGAAAGTGCATAAGTATGAAAATCTGCTTCATGGAGCGTTTCTAGAATATTACTAATATTAGCACCTTGCGTATAGGGTACCTTTAGAGCTGCGCCAGCAGAAACTCTGATTGATTTGCGGTAAAGAGGATCGCATGAGGTTTTGTCAACGATAATACCATTGCTGGCAAAAGCGGCAGCGTTGCGAAAAATAGCGCCCATATTATCATGGTTAGAAATACCGCATAAAATGAGAATTAAAGCCTCTTCTGGTAAATCTTGTAAAAATTGTTGTAAGGATGGTAACGTTTTGCGTTTACCGATACCCAGTATACCACGATGAACATGGAATCCCACAATATTATCCATGACTTTTTGCGGTACGCAGTAAATGGGACATATTGGCTGTGTGTTCTCTAAAAGGGGCATGAGGCTAGGAAGACGTTCTGTCACTATGAGCAATGAGAGAGAAACAAATTCTTTCGAATGGAGCAATGCCGATAATATGACTTTGCCTTCAGCAATAAACTTATGTTGCCGTCCTACAAGATCTTTTTCACGAATGTTATGATAATCTCCAAGACGTATATCATCAGTTTCGTAGATTGGTATAATATTCAAACGCATACAGGGGTTTTTAGTGCTCTTTTTTCTCAATTACTAGATGTTAAATATTCGCTTTATTTTGATAAAAGAGGAGAAAAATTTATTTTTTTAAAACCTATGGTAGAATTTATGTTGACACAACACAACTATAGGTATAATATGAGAATACCAAATGCAGAACAATGTAGTTTGTTTTTGTATTGGTTGTAGGGTTTTAGGTCCCCGCTATTTCCTAAGCTCTGCATACCCTTAATTTTAAGGGAAAAGAATCTGGGTCCCCAATGCCCAGATTCTTTTTTTTTGAGGGATCATTGTGTTTTTTCTTTGTTTGTGAAGATGATTGTTGTTTTAGCGGCCCTATTTTTTGATACAGTTACGATGTAAGGGGGGGGAAAAATGGTCAGTGATTTTTTGAGCTGTCTGTGATTATGCTGATAGAGTGATTGGTTTAAGACTCACAAAAATTAAATCATCGCACGGAAATAGGATGCTTTTTAGAAAAAACAACAGGTGTTTTTTCAATCATAGGAACGTAACAGCATTACACTATTCAAAAAAATTTGATAATCAGGAATATATCTTTGATTCCTCTTAAAGATTTCTTTTGCTTGTTTAAGCGATATGTGCATTCCTTTATTTGTCATATTCTATCCTATCGCCGGACAGTTGTTGCAATAACAATAGTGGGGTGTTTTCGTTGTTTCTATCTTGTGAAGCTTGTGTGATATTGAAGAAATATTGGCGATACGTCAAAAATATCATAGAGTCTATGAATGAGAGTGTTATTCCTTATTGGGTGAAGATGAGGGTGTAGATGTGGCTGTAAAAATCAATATACAAAGCTTAACGTTATATTCTATTTTCGTCGCGTGTGTTGTTTTTGCTTTAAAATATTGGGCATATTATATCACTGATTCGGTTGCACTTTATTCTGATGCATTGGAATCGATCGTCAATATACTTGCTGCATTGGCAGCATGGTGGGCTGTAAAAGTCAGTATGAAACCGGCGGATCATGATCATCCTTTTGGACATCATAAAGTGGAATATTTTTCTGCGATTCTTGAAGGAATCCTGATCATTATTGCGGCAATTATTATTTTAAGAGAAGCATGGATGGCTCTTTCGACTGTTAAAGTGTTGCAAACGCCGGGGATATGGATCGTTATGCATCTTGGTGCCAGTCTCATAAATTCCCTCTGGGGTTTTGTGCTGATCCGGCAGGGAAAAATACACCGTTCACCAGCTCTTAAAGCTGATGGGGTGCATTTCATAACCGATGTTTTTACTTCTCTTGCCATTTTAGTTGGTTTGATTGCTGGATTTATGGGTGGATGGAGCATCTTGGATCCGATCTTAGCAATTATCGTTGCCCTTAATATTCTTTTGCAGGGTTGGAAGGTGATTAGCAGCGCCGTTCAAGGGCTAATGGATGTTGGAGTTGAGTTGAATGAAACGATGCGGATTCGTGAGCTTATTTCTGCAAATGCACAGGGTGCACTTGAAGTTCATGATTTGCTTACGCGTGTTGCTGGTAGAGTCACTTTTATAGAGTTTCATTTGGTTGTACCTGCAGCAATGTCGGTAGGAGAAGCACATCAGATTTGCGATAAAATTGAAGATGTTCTGCATAAAGAATTTGATAATGTGCGCATTTCTATTCATGTTGAGCCTGAAGATGAGGCGAAGTTGCCTCTAGGGACAACGGTCGTTCCTTTTATATAAAATTTTTCTCAATGATCTGTAGCACCGTAAAATATTCTGTTTCAGGGAAGAGAATAAGGGGCCGTCATATTAAAAATCACGGTTTTCTGTATCTTCTTTTTGTTTTCTTTTGTGTCAGCTAAGCACAGAGAAAAAGGAAAGGTAAAAGGAAGATTTAAAGCGAGTTGTCCATAGGGCTTGTCAAATAAATTACTAAATTCCATAAGTGATGAAGAATATCTAAGGGAAATGAATTTGTTATCAGTTTTGTGGTTAAGAATCTTTTTCTTTTATAATCAAGGGGAACCCAAGTTACTTTTTAAAGGGATATGAAGTTAAAGAGATTTTCGTTCTTTGCTTATTTTTGCAGCTTTTTGGTTGCGTTGACCGCGTGTTTAAAGATTAATTGTTTCAGTGCAGGTTATTTCATTGTTTTGATTGATAAGATTATAACGGTGCAATTGGCAATGCCATCGATTGTGAGAGCTTTCAATGGCAAATAAATTGAAGCCTGCGGGTGGTTTTCTATCACCAAAAGCTTGCGATGCAGAAGAAACACCAACAATAGGAATTGTTCCCATTGGTCCTGTAATAGTATGCAAGGTAGGGAGATGGGTGTGGCCATGAAGAACGAGTTCGCAACCGTGGTGTTTGATAACCTCTAGAAAACGATTGATGCCCCATAATTTTTTATGCCAAGAAGTTGCATGATGAAAGGGAGGATGATGTATCAGGACAACACGAAAAAGATTGCGTGTTGCAGCTTCATTTAAAAGTTTCGATAAAGCTTGCGCTTGCCTTTTGCCAAAATAACCAGAAGCTTGAAAAGGTGGTGTAGCAATCGCTGAGGAAGTTCCTATAATGGCGATGTTCTTGCGAATGCGCATATAAGGAAAGGAAAGGGTAGGATTTTGAGGAAGATCACCTGTAATCCAAGGTTGAAAGAGAGTACAAGCTTTTTTGAATGCTCCACGGACATAAGCATCATGATTGCCAAATGTTAAAGAAATATCTTGAGGGTGTCCTTGGTTAAGCAACCAGTTGCGTGCTTGTTCAAATTCTTTATCGAGAGCAAGATTCACCAGATCACCAGAGATGATAAGATGATCAGGATTTGTTTTTTTTAAGGCTTCCATTAAAGTTTCTAAAACATTGGATGCCATTTTGTGTTTTCGTTTTTTTTGCCAATTAAGATAGCCCGTAAGACGCTTTCCACAAAGTTCAAAAAGGGAAGGTTGTGGGAGGGGGGAAAGATGCACATCCGATATATGAGCAAGATAAAACATGGGCTGTTAGCATAGCGTTGAAAACGATTTAAGCAATAAATAAAAAAGAGTATAGGACAAGTTCATGCACTTTTTTAAGGCAAGAGAGAATTATAAAATCAAAAAAATAATTTTCAGAAAATGTGAGAGAAACCTTTTATAAGCCCATAGGTTATTGTTTTTTATTAATAATGAAGCAGATATGCTTTGCTCTGTTATTATTTGTTTCATCGGTATAAATCTTTTGTAGGATGCGCAGCATTGTAAAATTGTCGTATAATCTTTAAGTTTTTTAACGGCTTTCACGATACCACATGCTGTTCAACAGTAAAAGACAAGCAAGCAGTGCAAAGAGACCAGAAAAGATCGAAAAATAAAAACTATTGATTAAACGGGTCTCTGTTGCTTCTTTTAAAACAATTGAAGGGGCACGAGAAGATGGCAAGTTCTTTTGCGATTGAATCAGTTTAAATGGAGGAAGATGAATCCCTTGTTTTTCTGTGTCGTATAAACGGACAATGTGACCCCCAGTGTGTTTACTAATGGGAGCTAGTTTTTCTTTCGTTGAAATTAAGTCAAACAGTTCGAGAGTATCAAGCATCCCTACAGAGGAAAATGCTGTTAAATCACCATTTTTGATAGTAAAAATTCCTGTTTCATTGGTATTAAGAGTTGCTGTAAAAACACCTTCGCGCTCTTTTGTAAGGGTGATATTTTCTTCTTTTCCAGAAGGAAAAGTTATTTTTGCTGGTTCTGGATGATCTTTGAGTGTTTGGCGACGAATTGTTAAGTGATGATGGTTGCTGGTAGCACTTAACTTTTCTTCTTCAAGTTCTGGCTCTTTCATAAGCCAATGAGCAATTCGACGATAAAGAGCGGCATAGGGACCTCCACCTTCGAAACCTCTTGCCCAAAGCCAGCTTTCGTCGGAAAGAAGCATACCTACACGTCCTTTGCCAACATGGGAAAGAAGTAAAAGGGGTTGTTCATTAGCACCTTTCATGAGGGCCGTGCCTTTATATGTATTTTGAATAGCAATTTGTCGTAGCCATCTTCCCCATTGAGAGGTTGGAGAGGCAGATGTTGCAAGATCTCTTGTTACAGGATGACGTTCACCCTGTTTGGTTAATGTAGGGCGAAAAGGTTGTTGAAGGATAACACCAGTGGGTAATGCGGGGAGGACGCTGATTAAAGGTGTTTTTGCAAGCGAATTTTCTTTGGTAAATTCGGGTCCTGTTACTATCAGCAACGCACCGCCTTTTTGCACATACTGAGCGATATAATCATAATAGACTAATGGTAGAACAGAAGAATGTTGATAGCCATCAAGAATGACGAGATCAAAATTATCAATCTCTTCAACAAACAGCTTTCTTGTGGGGAAGACAACAAGGGATAATTGGCTTGATGGTGTATTATCTGCTTTGTTGGGGGGGCGCAAAATAGTAAAATGAACAAGATCTATATTAGAATCACCTTTGAGAAGATCACGCCATGTCCGTTCACCATTGTAAGGTGCACCTGAAATAAGAAGGACACGTAAATTTTCTCTAATACCTTCAATAACAGCTATAGCACGGTTATTTTCAAAGCTTAATTCGCCTTTGTGCGTATTGGTGGAAACTTGAATAATATTTTTTTCAGCATGAGGAAGGGGGATTTCAGTTTGAAAAATCATCCCTGGGGTTACAGAATAATGACCAACTCCTTGTCCGTTGACGCTTACAGTAATCTTTGCTTGCTTTGGTAGAGATTCTTGGCTGTGTCCTTGATCTTCTACCAAGATAGAAAGCATCTGTGGTTTGTTAATAAGAGCAAAACGAGGGGGAGAAATAATTTTGATTTGGCGGTCAAATTCATCTGATCTTCCTGTTATAAGAGCATTGATCGGTGCTTTTTGATGAAGCTCTGCCATGGAAGGGATGTCATGCACTTGTCCATCGGTGATAAAAATTGTCCCCGCATAACGAGAGGGGGGGATATCAGATGTCGCTTGTGTTAAAGCATGAAATAAATTTGTTGAGGGTGCATATTGATTATCCGCAAGTTTTCCAGCTTCAATAAAGCGTGGTTCAAATTGTGGATAATGCGCCAATGCATTGATTAATTGTACACGCGCTTCGTCACTATCCTTGGTACGTGTCCCAAATGTTTGGCTTTTGCTGCGATCAATGACAATTCCTACCGTACTTTTAAGAGGTTCACGCTGTTCTTTTATAATCATTGGATTAAGCAAAGCAAGGATGAGTGATGCCAATGCCATGAGGCGTAAGAAAGATCCTTTCCGCTGGGTAACAAGGCCAATAATGACAAAAAAAGCAGATATTCCTCCTAAGAAGAAAATCCAAGAGAGAGGCAAGAAAGGCTGAAAAGTAAAGGATGGTATCATTGCCTTCTTTCTCGTTTAAAGCGTTCTAAAAGTGCTGGAACATGAACTTGGTCAGCTTTATAGTTTCCTGTAAGTACATAGATAACTATATTTAATCCTGCGCGAAATGCCCAGAGTCGTTGCATCGGATCATTGGGAATAAGGGGGTATTTCCACATGCCTTTTTCATCTAGCGCCCAAGCACCAGCAAAGTTATTTCCAGTAATCAGGAGAGAACTTACATTATCACCGAAGAGAGGAGAATTTTTTTCTTTTTTATTGGTTGATGATGATTCAACCCACAAAGGTGATCCACGGTAGAGACCGGGAAAATCGGGCATGATATAAAAAGAACGCGCAATCACGTGATCCGTTGAAGCGGGTTCAATAGCTGGGATGTTTAAGTCTTTTAAGATGGTCCGTAATCTTTGTGTGGTAGGGGTGGTTTCTCCTTCAAGATTAAGGTTGGTATTTATCTGATCACGCGTGTCAAAGAGAATTGTGCCTCCGTGTTGCATAAAGCTATTTATTTTTTCAAGGCTCCTTGGTGTTGGTAAAGGACTGTTAGCGTCAATGGGCCAGTAAATCAGTGGATAGAAGGCGAGTTCATCTTTATCAAGATCAAGAGCGACCACGGAACTTGGTGAGAGCATTGTCCGTTCTGCGATAAATCGGCTGAGTGCTTCGAGGCCACTCTTACTGGTTGTATCAATTTCGGGGTTATGCGTTACAACGTAAGCAAGATGTGTTGCGCCCGCTGCTTGTATTATCGTTTCATTGTTATTTTCTGTTCCTTGTGCATGAACTCTTGAACTATAGAGAAAAAAAGCAATGAGACTTATTGTTAGGGATAAAAAAAGAAGAATATTGCGCCGTCGGTTCAGAGAAAAAGCGCTTCCCCTCCATAAAATTAGAAAAGTGTCAAAGGTGAATAATAGGACTGCTAATCCTAACAGTGGACCAATAAGGTGTTTTTCTTTTGTATCGTAAGATAAAGGGATTCCTTTTAAGGAGGATGGCAATGATGATTGTTTGATCAAATGTGATGAAGGCTTTAAGAGATTGAGTGCATAAAAGTTATTTTTTACACCGTAGAGCCCAGGTGGAGTAAGAGAAGAGGGTTGGGGTGGATTTTGGCTATCTAGAATCAGTGAAACAACAGAAGAGGGGGGCATTTGTAATTGTCCATCAGCGGTCATTGTTCGCCAAGGCTTTTGGATGGTTGTTTCTTCTTTTATATGCGTTGGGTTGGTGTTTTCATAGGTACTCAATGTGATCAATTTTTGCAACATTTGCGCAAAAAAACCAGAAAGAGGAAGATTTGACCATGTGGGGTCTGGAGCAATGTGAATAAAAATGAGTGTTCCTTTGCCACTTTCAGCCGCTGTAATAAGGGGGGTTCCATCAGAAAGACTAAGCCATGTTTTTTCAAAAAGATCTGGGCTTGGTTCTGCTAGAATTTGTCGTGAGATAATGACATCTTCTGGAAAAGGAAGATCAAAAAATAAGCTGTTTTTTGTAAAGGGCGCAAGTTTTTGTGGTTTCGTCCAAGACATAATACTACCAAGGGAACGTTTACCAGGACGAAGCGGTACCGGAAGGAGACGATCGTAGTGTTCTGCGGTACTCAGGTTTTCTCCTGCAAAGCGGATGAGTGTTCCTCCTTTATTGACAAAGTCAGATAGTTTTTTTTCAGCTTCTTGTGACATGTTTACAATGTCACCTATAATGAAAACAGAAGGATTTTGTTTGAGTAAGTGATCAAGATCAGAGGAAAGCTCTCTTCCATCGGCTGTTATAAGCTGTGTATGGTCTTGTAGTGCTTTGATGATATAGTAAAATGGAGAGAGCAGAGGTTGTACCATTTCATGCGTATTGGGTGAGAGAAGAGCAACACGGCTTATTCTATTATGGCTGCCTACTAGGAAGGTCGCAGCAGCGTGGGTTTGGTTGTTAAGTTTTATCCAAGCAATATCATTGCGGAGTTCAAGTGGTACATTAAAAGGAACAAATGCTGTTGTTTTCCCCTCAAGAAAATTTGCCGTAAAGCGATTGAGAAGTTGATTGTTTGCATCGTAAAGGTTTAATGTGATGGGAGTTTCGCCATGTGTTGTTGAACGGATAACACGCACGACCATATTGCCATTATTCTTTTCTATGGCTGTTATGCCGGTTAAATCGGAAATATCAGATAAGCACCATAGGAATGTTTTGGGTTTTAATTGTTCAATAAGAGTGAAAGTTTGATCATCCTCATCTGTTTGTAAGCCATCACTTAAGTAAGCAATATCAAGAGATTCCCCTTTGGTCATTTCAATAAGCTTTTTTAGGGCATGCATACGATTGACAGCCCATGGGCGGGGATGCAAATGCATTAAATGTTGTTTTATAACTTCCGCAGGAAGGGGTCCCATATTGACGGTATCATTTTCAGCTGTTGCAAGAAGATAGATATTTTTTTGCTGTTTTTCTGCTTGTGCAAGGAGGGTTTCAGCAAGAGAAATCCGTTTTTTCCAGTCTTTTATAGATGCCCATCCATTGTCGATAATGAGTGCAAGGGGTTGTGAGCCAGAAAGGATAATTGGTTTTGGATTCCAAATAGGGCGCGCGAAAGCGATAATAATTGATGCTGCTATGGTTAAGCGTAATAATAGCAACCACCAAGGTGTGTGGTTTGCGGTTTCCTGTTGATGCGTTGGTTTTGGAAGAAAACGCAAAGGAGGAAAGAGTTCTTTATGCGGAGAGGGAGGGGTTATGCGCAATAACCACCAAATGATTGGTAGAGATAAAAGTCCTAGTAAAAGCAGGGAAGCAGCAAAACTCAAGACAGCCTCCTAGAGTGAGAGGGAGAGTGCCCTATTTTGTTTGCAAGATGCAAAATGGTTTCTGTGAAAGATTGGGTTGTTGTACTCACGTGATAGGTCCATCCTTGGCGTGAGCAAAAGTTTTTTAATTCTTGTCGCCTTGCTTGGTAGAGTTGACAATAGTTTTCACGAAGATTTTCTGCTTTTCCAAAAAGATGCTTTTCTTTTGTTTCGGGATCAAAAAATTCTGTATGACCTTTGTAGGGAAAGGATTCTTCTGCGGGATCCGCAATTTCAATGAGATGAGCAGTGATCTGTTTTGTCGATAAAAGGGTTAAATCTTGAATGATTTTTTCAGGATGATCGAGAAAATCGCTTATTATGATGGCCTGTGAAAAACGCGTAATGGTCGAAAAATTTGGAAATGGATTTTCACTTTGATGGTTTGCCAAAGCTAGCGCTATGCGTTCGATACCATTGGTTGCCATTGTGGGGGGCATTAAAGTCGGGATAGCAATATGTTCGCCGCTGTGTGCAAGAAGTGATGCCAAGATTAGGGTAAGAATAAGTGCATAATCACCCTTAGAGATTTTAGAAAAACGTGAACAGTAATGCATCGATGGACTTTGATCAGGCCAAAGCCAAACTGTTTGTGTCACTTGCCATTCGTGTTCCCGTAGGTAGGTGTGTTCATCACGTGCGGAACGGCGCCAGTCAATGTGGGTGATGGATTCTCCCTCAATATAGGGACGAAATTGCCAAAAATTTTCCCCGCTCCCTCGTTTACGTTGTCCATGCCATCCAGTCATTACTGTATTGGCAATCTTACGTGCTTGTAAAAGAAGAAGGGGCATTTTCGCGGAATCTTCATGTAGCTTGGCAGTCAATGACAGTGGAGGCTTTGGAGAAACTTTTTTGCCAATCGCCATTTAGAGAACATCTTTCATGAGATTATTGAGAATATCTTTTACAGTTATATTTTCAGCATGTGCAGAAAAATTGAGGGCCATACGATGTTGTAAGACAGGATAAGCCAATGCTTCAACATCATCAAGGGAGGGAGCTAAACGTCCATAATAAAGGGCGCGGGCGCGGACACAAAGTGAAAGCGCTTGTGATGCACGTGGACCAGGTCCCCAAGCAACATAAGTTTTTGCAAGCGTGTTGTCTTGAGAAGGGCGGGCTAAACGAACAATTTTTAAAATGGCTTCTATAACATTTTCCGAGAGAGGCATTTTACGAACAAGTTCTTGAATTTTCTGTAGTTTTTTTGTTGATAAAATCGGTTTTGCCTTTTGTTTTTTTTCTCTTGTTGTTTCTAAAATGATCCGCCGTTCTGTCGTTAGATCAGGATAGTCAATATCAATTTGCATCAAAAAGCGATCTAGTTGTGCTTCAGGAAGGGGGTAAGTTCCTTCCTGTTCAAGAGGATTTTGGGTTGCAAGAACATGAAAAGGTTGTGGTAAATCGTAACGAGCACCAGCAACAGTGATATGATATTCTTGCATGGCTTGTAGGAGAGCTGATTGCGTTCGAGGAGAAGCACGATTGATTTCATCTGCCATGAGAAGTTGCGTAAAAATAGGGCCTTGAACGTAGCGGAAAGAGCGCTTGCCGCTTTTATCTGAATCCATAATTTCAGAACCGATAATGTCCGACGGCATTAAATCGGGGGTAAATTGAATGCGTTTTTCATCAAGTCCCAAGACTGTTCCCAAAGTTTCAACAAGACGTGTTTTAGCAAGTCCTGGAGCACCGACAAGAAGGGCATGTCCACCAGAAAAAATAGCTATCAAAGCATATTCAATCACATGATTTTGCCCAAAAATAACTTTGTCAATTTCTTGTTGTAGGACATTCAACTCTTTGTGTGTTGCATCAATATCATCAATGATCCCTTGGGCTTCATCATTAATATTAGCTTTTTTAAGAGAATTGGATGATGTATCGCGTTGACTCATATTTCTTCCTTAAGGCGTTTGTCGCAAAATCGATAATTTTCTCTGTATGATAATGAATATTTTATGATTTGTAGCAGAAAATGAAAAGAAAAGAAGTGTAATATGTTGTTTTTTAATATTTGCATACACAGAGTCCTCAATTTGAAACAAGAGTGTTATGTAAGGAGAAGTCTTGGAAAGTGTGTTCTCGTAAGACTATCTGTTTAAGGCAATGAGGGCAAATTTTGAAAGGTTAGCGGATTGAGTATAAGACAAAATTTCAAACACGTTACATGGTTGCAGCAGAGTGATATTCAAACACTTCTTCACGTTCTGTCTATGGGGGGGGAAGACGCGCGTATTGTGGGGGGGGCCGTGCGTAATCAGCTGTTAGGGCAGCCTATTAGTGATATTGATATTGCTACAACTTGTTTGCCGCAACAGGTTATCATGCGTGCGGAAGAAGCAGGATTTAAAGCTATTCCTACAGGACTTGCATTTGGTACAGTGACTGTGGTTTCTCCGTCATGTTCTTATGAGATAACAACGCTTCGCTCTGATCTTGAAACGGATGGTCGTCATGCAAAAGTAGCATTTGGTCGTGATTGGAAAAAAGATGCTGAACGGCGAGATTTTACAATGAATGCGCTTTATTGTGATGCCGATGGAAACCTTTATGATGATGTTGGAGGCTTGAGAGATATTGCCAGCCGGACAGTACGTTTTATCGGCATTGCAGAAAATCGTATCCGTGAAGATTATTTGCGTATTTTGCGGTTTTTTCGTTTTTTTGCTTGGTATGGAGCAGGACGACCTGATGTGCAGGGATTAAAAGCATGTGTTTGCTTAAAAGATGGTCTGCAAAAACTGTCTTCTGAGCGTATTTGGGGAGAAATGAAAAAACTTCTTGCTGCTTCAGATCCAACACGTGCTCTTTTATGGATGCGTCAAAGTGGAGTTTTGACACGCGTTTTTCCTGAAACAGAAAAATGGGGCATTGATGCAATCCACGCATTGGTGAAAACAGAACAGACTTTGGGTTGGAAAAGTGATCCATTGTTACGGCTGGAGAGTCTTCTTCCTCCTGATCCTATACGTCTTCATGAAATGGCACAGCGTTTGCGGCTCTCTAATAAGGAAGCAACGCGATTAAAGGAATGGGCAGAGCTAAAAATGATTAGCCAAAACTGTTCAGATGATTTTGTGCAAAAACTGATTTATTTTCATGGTCGTCAGCCGGTTTTAGATCAATTGTCCCTGTGCGTAGCAGCAGCACATGTTGCCATCCTACAAAAAGATGAGGCTTCGCAGAAAGCAGAAAGTTATATGAGGCTTTATCAGCTTGCTCAAAAATGGCAAATTCCTACTTTTCCTGTTAATGGTAAGGATTTGATGAAGAAAGGTTTGTCTAAAGGGATTTTGTTAGGAAAAAAGCTCAAAGAGCTAGAAAAGATATGGATTGAAAGTGGATTTTCAATGGATCGTGAAGCATTATTAGAAAGAATTAATTTATAATATAGAATGTTACAAAGAAGTTTTATTGCTTTCATAGGAGAGTTTTTTATAGCCTTTTGACTACTGATAGTGGCAATGGTGCGATGAAGGATTAAAAGCTCTCTTAAAAAAACTGTTTCTCATGTGTAGAGCTTTGCATTTTATCAAGATATTAAATTTCTTAATGGGATTTTTTGTCTTTTTTATAAAGTTTCTCTTTTTTCCTGATAACCAATTTGACGAAGCGCTTCTCCTGTTGTTATGGCTACGCTCATTGCGAGATTTAGGGAACGCGCATGGGGTTGCATGGGAATTTTTAATGCATAATCAACAGCTTCATGAACATAATCAGGAACGCCTGCCGATTCACGACCAAAAAGTAAAACATCATCTTTCTGATAGCATATTTGCGTATAACATGTTTGTGCTTTTGTGCTCAAAAGCAAAAGACGACGGTTAAAGTGTTTCATGGCACGTATGAAGTGGAGCCAATCAATGTGTCGCTCTAGCGAAGCATATTCGAGATAATCCAATCCTGCACGCTTAAGATTGCGATCTGACAGATTAAAGCCTGTTGGTTCAATAATATGGACATGTAAACCGAAACAGGCACTAAGACGCAAAATCGTTCCAGTATTCCCAGCAATATCAGGTTGAAAAAGAGCAATATGAAGTGTCATATGCTCTATAGTATGTTTTTTTCTCCGTATTTGTAAAGAAGCTCTTTTGCTTATCCAAAAAATCTCATTGAGATACATAGAATTTTTGCATTTTACTACCATTAATTCTGTATTTTAGAAAGGAGCTACACTCTCGAGTTTATTATGGATATATACAGCATGGAATTAGGGAAAAAGGATATTACCTGATGCTTTTTAATACGGATGTGAATTATTATAAGAACATGTTTGATTCAAAGGGTGCTCCTTTATTCGCGAAGTTTTATTGTCTATGATAGAGGCGTATCGGTGTGAGCGCTTTATTGGTAATAACAATAGCATGTGAGAGTATGGTAGTTAAAAAATGGAAATTTATCATTTTTTATCCGTATGAATACAGTCAAAATTCTATGACTTCGATGAAGTTATAAAAAAATTGAATGCACAATTTAAGTCTTTTTTATAGAGGTTGGTTCTTAAAAAGCTTCTTTATAAATCTTTTTTTCTCAATAAAGGCTTCAGTATTTGGTGAATTGTTGGTTGGAATATTACTTTAATTTAAAAAATTCTTAGTCTTCATGATAAGTGTTATAGCAAGAGCAGAGAATATCTCTGGAGAGACAGCTTTATAGTTAAGGGTCTTGAGAGTGAATGGGTAAGGATAGCACTTTTTCCTAGAATAGGGACCAAGAGTTTTTTGGAAAGACAAATAAATTCCATAGATGATCAAAAGTTTTTTTGAAGTATTTTTATGGTTTAGGAAACTAAATAATCAGAGATTGTACAATGGGGGAGGGTATGATACAAAAGTCTTTTGGGCCATAGACACCTTGTAGTTAAGGTCATGAGTGAGCAAACAAGGCGCGATTTTCTATTTTTGCTAACAGCCGTTACAGGGGCTGTAGGGGTTGGTGCTGTTGCTTGGCCTTTTATTCGTCAATTGCGCCCAGATGAGGCTGTTTTGGCATCTTCCTCTGTGGAAGTGGATCTTTCCGGAATTGAAGAAGGCATGTCGGTGACAGTTAAGTGGCGTGGGCAGCCTGTCGTTATTCGTAACCGCACCACAAAAGAAATCGCTGAAGCTCGTGCTACCAAACTCAATCTTCTTAGAGATCGTCAGGCACGCAATCCTAATCTTGAAGGTGAAAAAGATGCAACAGATTTTGCCCGTTCGGCTGGTGAGGGGCGTGAAAATTGGCTTATTATCATTAATCTTTGTACGCATCTTGGTTGTGTAACACTTGGACAATCAGGTAAATTTGGGGGGTGGTTGTGTCCATGTCATGGATCTGTTTATGATACAGCTGGAAGAGTCCGTTCAGGACCCGCTAACTATAATTTAGCTATACCACCTTATCGTTTTCTTTCTGATACCTTGCTGAAAATAGGGTGAAGTGATGTCAAAATTTCCTCCTTATATGCCTCGAAGTGCTCTTGCCCGATGGTTTGATAAGCGTTTGCCTCTTGCCCGTTTTTTTTATAATGCATTTATTATTTTTCCTGTTCCACGTAATCTTAATTACTTTTATACATTTGGCGGTATTTTGACCGTTATGCTTTTATCACAGCTTTTGACAGGCATTGTTTTGGCATTGCATTATGTGCCAGATGTTCATTTGGCTTTTGAAACTGGTGAACGATTTAGACGTGAGGGACAGTTTGGTTGGCTTTTTCGTCTATGGCATTGTGTAGGATCTTCCTTCTTTTTTATTGCTGTTTATATTCATTTAGCGCGCGGACTTTATTATGGTTCTTATAAAAATATGCGAGAAGTGGTGTGGGTTACAGGGGTTTTTATCTATATAATTATGATGGCAATAGCATTTTTTGGTTATGTGCTTGTTTGGGGAATGATGTCTTTTTCAGCAGCTTCAGTGGTGGCAGGTCTTTTAAAAGCTATCCCTTTGGTGGGAACGTGGTTACATGAGACACTTCTTGGTGGTTATAGCGTAGGACAACCGACCTTGAATCGTTTTTATGTTTTTCATTATGTTTTGTCATTTGTTTTACTTGTTTTGGTGGGGCTTCATATTTGGGCACTTCACCAAGTCGGACAGGGGAATCCAACCGGCCTTGCAATACAATCAGAGAAGGAAATTGTTCCTTTTTCGCCCTATGCGCTTCTCAAGGATATCTTTGCTCTTCTTGTTTTTTTGATCTTTTTTTCTTGGTTTTTATTTTATATGCCTGATTATATGGGGCAGGCTGAAAATTATAGCATAGCTAATCCTTTAAAAGCTCCTCTTCGTGTTGTACCAGAGTGGTATTTTTTGCCTTTTTACGCAATGCTGCGTGCTATAACTTTTAATATTGGTGTTCTTCCATCAACTTTTGTGGGCGTTATTCTCTTAGCTGGTTCGATTTTTGTTTTGATTCTTGTTCCATGGTTAGATCGCTCTAAAATATGCTCCGCAAGATATAGACCTGTTTATAAGATTTTCTTTTGGACCTTTATTATTGATGTTCTTTTTCTTGGGTGGTTGGGGTCAAGAGAAATAAGTGAGAGCACTCTTTTATGGACGCAAGTGGCTACAGCCTATTATTTTATATTCTTTTTGATTGTTTTGCCGGTTTTACCGACTTTTGAAAAGGGGCTCTCTGTTCCTTCTTCAATTACTGAAGATATGAAACAGAAAAAAAAGAAACTATGGTGAAGGCTTTTATTGGATTGATCGTTATAGCGGTCATTAGCTTTTCTTTTCAGAGTGTTGCGGGTAATGTCTCTGATAAAGAGGAAGAGTTTGTTGCTTTTCCATTACGGGCTCCTAAGAAACAAGAATGGAGTTTTTCAGGACCCTTCGGGGTTTATGATAAGGCGCAATTGCGGCGTGGTTTAAAGGTTTATAAACAGATTTGTTCCAGTTGCCATGGTCTAAAATATGTAGCTTTTCATGATTTAAAGGCGTTAGGCTATGATGAAGAACAGATTAAGAATTTTGCCAAGCAATATGAAGTAAGAGATGGCCCTAATCGGGAAGGAAAATTTTTTAAACGTGTGGGTGTTACAACAGACACTTTCCCTTCTCCCTTTGCTAATGAAGAAGAAGCAAGATTTATTCTTAATGGTGCTTATCCTCCAGATCTCTCGTTGATGGCACGGGCCCGTGCCATATCTTTGCCATTTCCTGCTGTTATTTCTGATGTGTTAACGCATTATAATACGGCGGGTCCAGATTATATTACAGCTCTTTTAACGGGATATCAGAAGGCACCAGAAAGTATAAAAATAGCTGATGGGTATTGGTATAACCCTTATTTTATTGCAAGTGATACTTTAACGATGGCGCCTCCATTGCATGATGGTCTTGTTTCCTATGAGGATGGGGCAGAAGAAACAGTTGAACAATATGCGCGCGATGTTTCTGCTTTTTTGATGTGGGCGGCAGATCCTCACATGGAAATTCGTAAAAAAACTGGTTTTCGTGTTATCTTATTTTTAATCGTTTTGGGAGGACTTGTTTATATTTTAAAAGTCCGTGTCTGGCATGGTTTAGAAGAAAAATTGGAAGAGGAAGATGAGAGACTGAAAAGGAGAGAAGGATAAGGTGCTGGTCTTTAAGGAGTATGGAACAAATCTGAATATGATGCATTGAGTTTTGTAAATTAAAAGAAAAGTAAAAACGGAGATGTTAAAATGAAGAAAATTGCATATACTACTCTTATATCAGTTTTGATGGCTTCTAGTCCTTATGCTCAGCCTCTCACAATTCCTCAACCTGAAATGATTTCTTCGACAGGGACTATACAGGTGGGTTCGGATATGTCTGCGCGTTATGTGACACCTTTAGCAACAGATTTCGTTGCTTCAAGCCTTATTGGTGCGAATGTATACAATATAGACGATGAAAATATTGGTGAAGTAAAAGATATCATTTTGCGTGAAAATAACATTGCGGGGTTTGTTATTGCTGTTGGTGGTTTCCTTGGTATAGGGGAAAGTTATGTGGTTGTTTCTCCAGAAACAATTCAGATGATAAATGATTATGGCAAATGGAAGCTCATTACCAATGCAACAAAGGATTCTTTAAAGCAAGCTCCAGCATTTAAATATGAAGGACGTTGGGCACGTTAATTTCGTGTTTTCATTTTCCATAAAGAGAGCAGTGTTATTATATCATGTGATGTCACTGCTTTTTTATGCGAATTCTTCAAGACAAAACCTTAAGATAAAGGGGATTTTAAGTATTATGTTTAAAGAGGATAATGTCACCGTCTTGCACAATGTATTCTTTTCCTTCATCGCGGGCTTTGCCTGCTTCTTTTGCACCGTTTTCTCCACTGAAAGCGATATAATCTTCGTAGCTGATCGTTTGAGCACGAATAAAGCCACGTTCAAAATCTGAATGAATAACACCAGCAGCTTGAGGGGCCTTCGTGCCACGCGTAATTGTCCATGCTCGTGTTTCCTTAGGTCCACAGGTAAAGTAAGTAATGAGATCGAGCAAAGAGTAACCAGTGCGTATAAGGCGATTTAAACTTGGTTCAAAGAGTTCTAAGGCATTAAGATATTCTGAAGCTTCTGCATCATTGAGTTGGGTGATTTCTGCTTCTATCGAAGCAGAAATGATAATGCTTTGAGCATTTTGTTCTGTTGCCATTTTTTCAACGGTTTTTGTAAAATTATTTCCGTGAGCGGCGTCATTTTCGCTCACATTGCACACATAAAGTACCGGTTTGGAAGTTAAAAGGTTTAAATTATCAAGGATACGGCGTTCATCGGAAGAGATATCTTTGAGTAATAATCGGACAGGGCTTCCTTTTTGAAGTAAATTTAAGGCTGCTTCCATGACGGGAAGAATTATTAGGGCTTCTTTATCTTTTCCGGCTGCACGTTTACGGATTTGTACGATTCGTCGCTCAAGGCTTTCAAGATCTGCAAGCATGAGCTCTGTTTCAACGGTTGTAGCATCCGAAACAGGATCAATCCGGCCTTCTACATGAGTAATATCGTCATCTTGAAAACAGCGTAAAACGTGAATAATGGCATCGACTTCTCGGATATTGGCTAAAAATTTATTGCCTAAACCTTCACCTTTTGAAGCGCCACGTACGAGTCCAGCAATATCAACAAAACTGATGCGTGTGGGAATGATTTCTTTTGATCCAGCGATCGATGCAATTTTTTCCATTCGTAAATCTGGAACAGCAACCTCACCAGTATTCGGTTCAATTGTACAAAAGGGATAATTGGCAGCTTGCGCTGTCGCTGTTTTTGTTAATGCATTAAAAAGGGTCGATTTACCAACATTAGGTAATCCCACAATACCGCACTTAAAACCCATGAGTAGTCTTCTTTTCTATTGATTGTATGGTTAAAACGAAGTGTCTTTGATATTTTTATAGCATATCTTGAGAAGAGTTATAGTCTCTTGTTGTTGTAGATAAGAAAAAAGTCTATGTTAGAGAATGATTTGTTTTTTCTACATCTTTAAAAGTTCTTTCTCTTAATGATTTAAGAGATTTTCAAATTAACGTTAACAATACGCTAAGTTTTTCATAGTATGCAAGTCTGCATGAAGAATTAATTGGAGAGAATATAAGAGTGTTATCTCGTCGTGCTTTTTTATTTGCAGTACCTTTGGCTTTGGCTGGATGTGCTACGCGTCATTCGGATATGTCAGTTGTTCCATCTCAACAAGTTATGCACATTCCAGCAGAAATGCAGGCTTTGTATGGGCCTGTAACAAATGAACCTTACTTCTTGCCGACTATTGATCTTTCGACAATTGATCCAAAATTTTGGCGCCAAAAAGTGGTGTATTATACATCTTATCCACCGGGAACATTGGTTATAGATACGCAGGAGTGCTTTCTTTATCTTATTGGTGAAAATGGACAAGCTTTGCGTTACGGTATTGGGGTGGGAAAGGAAGGTTTGGCATTTGAAGGAGAAGGGGTTGTACAGCGTAAGCGCCGGTGGCCAAATTGGGCTCCTACGGCGGCAATGATGGCGCGAGAACCAGAACGTTATGGTCATTTGGGACAAGGAATGCCACCAGGACCCGATAATCCATTGGGTGCGCGAGCACTTTATCTTTTCAAAAATGGGCAGGATACACTCTTCCGTATTCATGGTTCACACGAGTCGTGGTCTATTGGTCGTGCTATTTCAAGCGGATGTATTCGTTTGCTTAATCAAGATATTATTGATCTTTATGATCGTGTTCCCGTTGGCGCGCGTGTGGTGGTCTTGCAAAATAGTGAGCGGGCATCTAGAACTTTAAGTCAACAATCAAAAGTGTCTGATCCGCTCCTGTCTACTATTAATCCAGATGGATTCTTTTAATTTTAGGGATGATGATTTTGGTTCGTATTTTTTGATAATTTTCGCTTTGTTTCTCAATGACTTTCCTCTCAAAAAAGAGAACATTCTGTGCAAGAATTGCATAATGTGTGATTTCTTTCGTACCCTAGAAAAGTGAGTGGTTATAGGAGGTTATCACTTTTTATTGCTTGGGCGATTTTGCTCATAAAGAGACATTCGTCACCCTTGATGAGGAGCGTGATGTTTTTTGCAATCGCTTGTAAAAGAGGGGGGAGCCATTCTTGGTCGGATTTTGTAAAATTTCCCAAAACATGTTGATGAACAAGTTCTTTGGAATTGGGGCGTCCAATCCCTAAACGTATACGGTAATAATCAGTACCACAATGGGCATCAATGGATTTTATACCGTTATGTCCGTTATTTCCTCCACCGATTTTTACACGTACTTTCCCTGGTGGTAAGTCTAGCTCGTCATAAATGATAATCAAATTTCTTAAATCTAATTTATAAAATCGCAAGGCTTCACCAATGGCTTGGCCAGAAAGATTCATGAAAGTTTGCGGCTTTATAAGAAGAGTTTTTTCATTATTTATGAGACCATTGGAGATTTCGGCTTGAAATTTTTTCGACCATGGAGAAAAAGAAAAAGCTTGGTAAATGGCATCAATAGCCATAAAACCAATATTATGGCGGTTATTTTGGTATTGTGAACCAGGATTGCCAAGACCAGCAATAAGCCACATGTGCGCCTTCAGTAAAGTATGAGGGGGTTAAAAATTTTAAATAAGGGAAGGCGGGAATCCTCCCGCCTGCTAGAATTTATCAAGCTTTTTCGTTGTTTTCGTCATTCTCTTGTTCAGAAGTTTCATGACTGATATCCATACCAGCAGGAGCTGCGATGGTTGCAATGGTAAAGTCTCGATCTTGAATAACTGGGGTTACCCCTTCTGGTAATTGCACTGCTGAAATATGGATAGAATCACCAATAGAGTAGCTGGCAAGATCAATCTCAATCGCTTCAGGAATAGCATTGGCTGGAGCAGTACATTCAATTTCGTGGCGAACAATATTGAGGACGCCTCCCTTTTTAAGTCCGGGTGCTGTCTCTTCATTGAGGAAGTGGACAGGAATATTGACTTCAACAACTGATTTCGCTGAAATACGTAAGAAATCCACATGTAAGGGAAAGTCGCGCACTGGATCTAATTGATAATCTTTTGGTAACACCAAAATTTTTTGTTTGCCAATGACAAGAGTTGCAGTGGTGGTACGAAAGCCACCAGCGTGAATTTTGTAAAAAATTTCTTTATAGGGAACTGTAATTGCCAAAGGTGGTTGTTTTTCACCATAAATCACAGCAGGAATAAGACCGTTACGGCGAAGTTCACGGGAGGACCCCTTACCAACCCGCTCGCGTATTTCGGCCTTAAGAGTGTAGCTTTTGCTCATAATTTAAGTCCTTTTATATAATTGGAGATTCATCAAAAACTAACAACAGCTTTTGCATGAATATGAAGATATACGCTGCCAAGCAGCGATTGCTCCATTCTGCGTTGCCTCCAAGGGTGTCTACGCAGAAGGTTGTTCTATAATTCAAACCATTCACAGATGCAAGAGTTGTGGGAAAAATCGATGATTTCTATCGTTGAGAAAAAGGAAATGCTACAAGCATGGTGTAGATGGAGAATAAAGATGAGCCGATATATTCAAAATCAAAGACGGAGATGTTATGAAAGTTGATATCGCCTTGGGTGAAATGACAGAAGGTCGTGCTTTGCGTCAATCGGTGCCTGCATTCGTCGATTTGGAAGAGTTATTGGCAACGCGTCTTCTTGTACAAGGCAATTCAGGTTCAGGAAAATCACATCTTCTCCGTCGTCTTCTTGAACAAAGTGCTTCATGGGTGCAACATTGTGTGATTGATCCAGAGGGTGACTTTGTAACTTTAGCGGATAAATTTGATCATGTTGTTGTTGAGGCTCAACGTAGCGAATTAGAATTGACACGTATTGCCCATCGAATTCGTCAACATCGGGTTTCGGTGGTGTTTAACCTTGAAGGTCTGGATACTGAGCAACAGATGCGCGCTGTAGGTGCCTTTCTTGGGGCATTATTTGATGTAGAACGTGATTATTGGTATCCTATGCTCGTTGTGGTCGATGAAGCACAGTTGTTTGCTCCAACGGCGGCAGGAGAGGTTTCCGATGAAGCACGGAAGATTTCGCTTAGTGCTATGACCAATCTTATGTGTCGAGGGCGAAAACGTGGTCTTGCCGGTGTCATTGCTACACAGCGTTTGGCTAAACTTGCTAAGAATGTAGCTGCTGAAGCATCAAATTTTTTAATAGGGCGGACTTTTTTAGATATTGATATGGTGCGTGCTGCTGATCTTTTAGGGATGGAACGTCGTCAGGCGGAAATGTTTAGAGATCTTGAACGGGGGCATTTTATCGCTTTAGGTCCTGCTTTGTCACGACGTCCCTTACCAATTATCATTGGTCCTGTCGAAACATTGGCACGTTCTGCTAGCCCTAAATTAATGCCCCTCCCAACAGAGCGGGCTGATGTAAAAGAACTCGTTTTTACTGCTTCTCCAGAGGAAATTTTAATTCCCTTTAAACAATCACGAGAACCGGTGAGAGAAAAGTCAGTTCATGAGATGCTAGAAGAGGCTATGCATAAGAAACAAGAAGTGTTGGAAGAAGAACCAAGCTTGTTTCCTGAATTGTCTACTGTTGATCGTGATATTCAAACAGAACGTGTTATTCGGGAAATTCTTGATGATCCTGAAGCTTTTTATCGTTCAACAGCTGTGCTCTATCAAGATTTCTTGGTTCGTTGTCGTATTCATGGTCTCTCAGGCGATTTTTTAAATCTTTCACAATTTCGGCGTAAGTTGGCTGTGGCTCAGGCTTGTGTTGATGAAGAAATCGCGGAAAGTGAAGATTGGAAACACATTTTGCATCTATCAGAAAGTTTAGAAGATGATGTTCAGGGGGTTTTTTTAAATGTAGCACAGGCCGCTTTAGGTGGAAAGCCATGCCCATCAGATGTATTTTTAGCACGTCTTTATGGGACTCATTCTTTAAGTCGTGCGCGTCGACTTTTAACCTACTTTGAAGAGCGCGGGCTGGTTGTTGTTCATACACATTTTAACGGTCAACGCGTCATAGCTTTTCCTAATCTTGGTGTAGAAACAGCCCCAGGAGACCCCAAAGGAGAAGCTTAACCGAATAAGCTTGAGACAGATTGTTCTGCTGCTGTTCTAGCAATGGCTTCTCCAATCAAATCAGCTATAGGGAGAACACGAATATTATGTGCTTTTTCAATTGCTTGTGTTGGCATAATTGAATCGGTAATAACCAATTCCTTCATTTCTGAGTTGGTAATGCGTT
Source organism: Bartonella sp. EBT8 (assembly GCF_055796165.1). NCBI lineage: Bacteria > Pseudomonadati > Pseudomonadota > Alphaproteobacteria > Hyphomicrobiales > Bartonellaceae > Bartonella > Bartonella sp. EBT8. Next base: position 136,829 of record NZ_JBTTDJ010000003.1, on the reverse strand, counting down.
CAATAGCATTGCCAGAAAGAACACCGTGGGTGATGTAAGCGGTAACACTATTGGCACCATGTGTAAGGAGAGTACTTGCTGCATTGCAGAGCGTTCCACCTGAATCAACAATATCATCGAGCAAAAGACAATCTTTTCCTGATACATCTCCAATGATATTCATAACCTCTGATTCACCAGGACGTTCACGACGTTTATCAACAATAGCCAGCAAACTATTTAAACGCTTGGCGAGCGAACGTGCACGGACGACTCCACCAACATCAGGTGAAACAACAATAACATTTTCAAGGGAATAGTGCATTTTGACATCCCGAGAAATAACCGGAACGGCATAGAGATTGTCTGCCGGAATATCAAAAAAACCTTGGATTTGTCCCGCATGAAGATCTAATGTTAAAACGCGGTGTGCACCTGCTTCAGTAATCAGGTTGGCAACAAGTTTTGCGGAAATGGGAGTACGTGGTCCAGGTTTACGGTCTTGGCGGGCGTAACCAAAATAGGGGATAACAGCGGTGATACGACGGGCCGAAGAACGGCGAAGCGCATCAATCATGATGAGCAATTCCATCAAGTGATCGTTGGCAGGATAGGATGTGGATTGTAAAACAAATACATCTTGTCCGCGTACATTTTCGTGTAATTCTACGAAAATTTCTTGATCGGCAAAGCGTTTCACAGTTGCCTTGCCTAAGGGAATATTTAAATAATTTGTAACATCTTCAGCAAGGCGTGGGTTAGAATTGCCGCAGAAAAGTTTCATAATAGAACCTCTGAGTGATAACGGTAGAGACGGTTTTTAACTTCTTGTTACCAGATTGCAAGGAAACAATTACAACAGCATTACAATTTTATCTATCATTGTTAAAGAGCTATGCGTTTGGTTTTTTCTTTTTCCAGAATTTTTGTTACTGTGAAGCAGAGTTTTTTTGATTATGAGGTAAAGAAAGATCACTTGATTAAGCTTTTTTGCTTTCACGTTATAAAAGAACGATTCCAAATATAGGTAATTTATGTATAAACATTTTTTTGTCATCATAAGAAAATATTGAAAATAATATCAGTTAAAGCATTTACATTCTTTGAGTTAAGAGATCATTTTTTATAAAAATCTATAGGAGAGCTTCTTAATTTATTGAGATACAAAAAATGTTGGGCGATTTTGCTGTTTTCTTTAGACTGAAATAAGCCTTATCTCTTTTCCAGCATAATAGCAGAAATTTGCCGTCCGTAATCAGGTTCGTTGCGGTGTATCGCACGGCGATAGGAGAAAAAACGCTGTTCATCTTGATAGGTACAAAGCTCTACACAAGAAGCATGGACTCCTCCTTCTTTGAGTTGCTTCATAATGAATGCCCATAGATTAAAGCGAAAGTGATTTCCTTTCTCTGTTTTTACAAAATATTTTTGGAACTTACTATGACAATCAATAAATTGGTTATAAAATTCGCTCGTTACTTCGTAGTGGCAAGGACCAATGCAAGGACCAAGGACTGCAATTATAGATTGTCTTTTGGCTCCTTGTTCTTCCATAACGGAAATTGTTTTTTCTACAATGCCATTTAAGCTTCCTCGCCAGCCAGCATGTGCTGCGGCGATGACACCTGCTTGTGGGTCAGCAAAGAGGATTGGTCCACAATCTGCTGTAAGAATGCCGATTACCAGTCCTTGTGTGCTGGTAACGAGAGCATCGGCTTTCGGAACTTCACCAATAAAAGCTTGATTAACGACAACAACGTCACAGGAGTGTGTTTGATTGACAGTAACTAAATTTTGCACCTCAACACCAAAATAATCAGCGATCAAAATACGATTTTGTGCAATATTTTCAGGTTGATCATTTGAATTTTTGCCAACATTAAGACTTTGATAAAGACTTTTTGAAACACCGCCTTGACGTGTAAAGAAACCGTGTTTTATCCCATGCGTGTGTAAAGCAGAAAGATCTTTTGCTAGGAGAGGGACGAAATTCATAAAAATTCCTTATAGAGATAGCACTTTTCGAAGTAAGAATGATCTATGAGATGTATTTGTCAATAAGCATTATTACTGATCATTAAAACTGAGGAGGCACAGGTATTTTTTTATCACTCACATGTAAGACTTTAAACAATTTGCCCATTTGATCTTTGCCGGCCAATCGTTCAATATCTTGGCAGATTTTCTTTTGCTGTTTAGCGCTTTTACCTGCTCCAAGCTGATTTGCGCGCTCCAGCAGTCCCATTTTTAAAAGAAACTCTCCTTGTTCTAGAATTTCAGCAAAACAGCCTTGTTCAAGGGCTATTTTTTTTAAAAAAGAAAAGCCAACGTGGGATGTTAAATCATGTTGACCAGGAGCCTCAAAAATATCACGGAATTTATGTTTTGAGACTGCTTGCAGCGTATCACCAAAGGCAAGATCAGAAGCGCCATAATCGATAAGCAAAGCAGAACCTTGTCTTTGTACTAAGTTGTTGCTGATTTGTTGCATTAATTGATGTCGTGCGGGTGCATGTTCAAAAATTGTGCCGTCAGGTATTTTAGAACAATAAGACTGTAAGCAGGAAGAAGGAAGTTTATTTGGAGTAGCAACAAAGATGAAGTTTCCCTCTTGATTCACTGTAATACGGCGTTCTCTCCATTTTCCATTGATTTTAATATATTGATTGATGGGAAGTGTATCGAAAAACTCATTGGCAATTAAGAATAGAGGTTTTGAGGGGATTTGATCAAAGTTTTTAATGCTGTAGATTTTTTTTTGATAAGAAGAAAGACGCTTTTTTTGTTCCTCGGCAAGCTTTCTACTTATCTCAATAAGGAAAATTTCAGCAGCATTAAAGGCTGTTGTGGATAATTTTTGAATGGTCCGCAAAATATCATCCATGAGTGTTCCACGTCCTGGACCTATTTCAGCGAGAATGAAAGGTTGAGGACAGTTATGGGCTTTCCAGCTTGCGAGGGACCAAATGCCAATCATTTCTCCAAATAATTGGCTTATTTCGGGGGCTGTGATGAAGTCACCTGTGCGCCCGAAGGGTGTTTGGGTTTGATAATAGCCAAATTCAGAATCGGTAAGAGCTAACGTCATATATTGACTAACAGTGATTGGCCCATTGAGCGTAATGATTTCTGTAATTTTTTCTTTGAGGCTAATCATTTTCTGTCGGCTTGTGTTTAAAGGCTTTAAGAATGAGATAAACCCCCACAAAAAGCATGGGAAGAGATAAAGCCATGCCATAGGTTAATCCAGTAGAATGAAAAAGGGTAGAAAACCATTCTGGATCTTCTTGAGGAGCACGATAAATTTCTGAAATACTGCGTGCTATTGCATAGCCTACAATAAAGGTTCCTGCCACGGTGCCGGGGCGCTTTAAGGCTTTGAAAGCGAAAATTATAACGCATAAGATGATGAAAAGAAGAAATCCTTCCATAAAAGCTTCGTAGAGTTGACTTGGATGACGGGGGAGATAATAGGGGTCTAAGGGAAAGCAAACAGCCCAAGGGTGTGTAGTGATATTGCCCCATAATTCTTGGTTAATGAAATTGCATATTCTCACAATGCCAATACCAATAGGTGCCCCTGCAGCAATGATATCAAACATTGCTCGTATGTTGATGTTGTTTTTTCTGGAAAACCAGACCATTGCAATGATGATGCCAATTAGTCCACCATGAAAGGACATCCCACCATCCCATACTGCAATGATAGCGCTTGGATGGCTAAAGTAATAAATGGGATCCCAGACAAGCACCTGTCCTAAGCGTCCTCCAATAACAATGCTGATGGCAGACCAGACAACAAAATCGCCTATTTTCTCTTTATCCATAGGAGGAAAATTTGCATACCATAGAGAGTGTTTTTTTAATAATTTTTGTGCGTACCACCAAGCAAAAAGAATGCCTACGACGTAACCAAGTCCATACCAATGAAGAGATACGGGGCCTAAATGTATAATTACGGGATCGAGAAAAGAGGGAAAAGCAATGGCTGGACAAGAAAGATTGTTCATGGGTTAAGCATTTTCATTATAAAAAGTTATATGATGCTCAGGAATGACAGATGAATGCGGAATGGTCAAGCGAGGGGGGTAGGAGGTTTCCACTGATTTTAGTGTTAAAACTTTATGATGGTAAAAAGAGTATAAAAAGGCTTAAAGCAAATCTGTATGGTAAAAGAAATCCTATAGGATAAAAGGGATAAATACGATATCTAAATGTTATGAAAATACGCTATAATGCGTGTGTCAGTCAGTTTACTTAAAGGAAAATCTCATGCGTAATGGATCAAATCGTATTCTTGATGAATTAGCAAAATTAGCAACCGATGCAGCGAGTGTTGCACAAGGTATACGACATGAAGCTGGAACAGCTTTTCGTTCGCAAGCTGAAAAGATAGCCAATAAACTTGATCTTGTTTCACGAGAAGAATTTGAAACATTTAAGGAGATGGTCTTGAAAATACAGGCTGATAACGCTGATTTAAAAAAACGTCTCGAGGCGTTAGAAAGAGGGAAAACACGAAAAAAAGAAGGGGCTTAGAAAAATATCCCCAATTTTTCAATGCGATGCGTAAAGTTGAAAAATGCTTAATCCTGAGTCTGTTAGAGCGTATGGTCCCTTTATTTTTTGATTTGTTTTTTATAAAAGAACATTTTTTTGAATCAGGGGACTAGTACTATAAAATTGTATCAATACACTGGAAGAGCTTGGTGATTCGTTTTTTATTATCAGGCTACCGCGGGGAACATTAATTGGGTGCCGGGGTGTTGTGTACTGTCAATTGTTTTTAAGTGTGTATTTGTTTGGTGTAAAAACTTTGATTGTAACAGAATATTGTTACAGTTCGGGTGGTTTATGTTCTGTTGACACTGTTTTTAATATAATTGAGGGTTATGATGAGGCTTGCATTTTGCGCCACAGAAAGGGAAGAGCATCCTGTTGACTTTATTGAACAGATTGCCTGTAAATATGATTGGTCGTTTGAGCGGGAGGTACAAGATGAAATTAGTGTTTGCGTGGAAGGAAAACGGGCAAATTATCGCCTTGCTTTTTCATGGATGGAAGAGCAAGAGGCACTTCATTTAGCCTGTGCATTTGATCTCTCGATAGAAAATGCTCGAACAGCAGAAATGCATCGCTTATTGCTGGCAATTAATGAAAAATTGTTGCTGGGACATTTTGATTATTGGCAAGGGAATAATTCAGTTATTTATCGGCAGGGACTTCTCTTAGCTGGTGGGGTACATCCGTCTCATGTACAGGTTGAAACATTGTTGATACACGCGCTTAAAGTCTGTGAAAGCCATTATGTTGCATTCCAGATGGTTGCTTGGAAAGGGGAGAGTGCTTACAAGGCACTACAATATACTTTGTTTGAAACTGTAGGGAATGCTTAAAGCACATTTTTTGTGGTTTTTCTTACAGACGATTTTTGAAAGATTGCTCTCATAGAGGGATATCAAGAGTAGCGCGCAAGCCTCCTAGAGGGCTGTCGTTTAATTGAATGTTGCCTCCATGGCTGCGTGCTATATCTTGAGCAATAGAAAGACCGAGACCCGTTCCACTTGCATCTTGATTTCGTGCTTTATCGAGTCTCAGAAAAGGCTTAAAAACTTCTTTACGCATATTTTCCTGAATTCCAGGCCCATCATCATCAATAGTCAAGATGAAAGATTCTTTTTGGGATGTCGCTGTCAATTGGACAGTGTTGGCGTAACAAAATGCATTTGACATAAGATTGCTCACAAGGCGTGTGAAGGCGCGAGGGCGTACTTGTATGTGTGTAGGACCTTCAATGCTATAGGAAAATTGACGTTTATGAAGATGGGCCTCAGTGGAGAGTTTTTGCATAAGGACATTTAAATCAAAGCTTTTAACACTTTCGTTTCCTTCGCCACGGGCAAAAGCGAGGTAGTCTTCTAACATATGTTGCATGTCACTGACATCTTGCTCAAGCGGTTTAATATCAAAGTCAGTATCTGCTAATGCTAGCTGAAGTTTAAAGCGTGTAAGAATGGTTCTTAAATCATGACTTACTCCTGAGAGCATCATGGTGCGTTGTTCAATTTGCCGTTCAATACGCTCACGCATGCGTAAAAAAGCGATGCCAGCACGACGAACTTCATCAGCTCCTTGTGGTTGAAATCCTTTTGGTAAAGGACGTCCACGTCCAAAACTTTCTGCTGCTTCAGCCAATTGTTGAATCGGTTTGATTTGGTTGCGCAAAAAGTAAATTGCTATCAACAACAAAACAAGAGCTGTTCCTACCATCCAGCTTAAAAAAATAGCGGTGTTGGAAGCATAGGTTTGGCTGCGCAATGCAAAGACGCGCAAGATATTATGACCAAGGTGAACTCTGATTTCAATGAGATTAGAATCGCCTACGGTGTCAATCCAGAAGGGGCGGTTAATTTGGCGTTTAATTTCTTCACTTAGAAAATAATCAAGAATAGCAAAAAATGGTTTAGGTCCTGCTGGGGGAAGGGGCGATGGAGGTACGATAGAAATGTTTAATCCCATGCGCTGTTGTGCAATACGCTTGATCTCTTCATAGTTATCTTGTTGCGGATAAGTTTCAATAATATCAATAAGAGCAGAAATATCATGGACAACGGTGGTTGAAAGACGTTCAGCTACCATTTGCCAATGGCGTTCCATAAAGATATAGCCAATTACTGTTTGCAGGAGTACCATAGGAGCAATAATAATGATCAAAGAGCGAGCATAAAGCCGTTTAGGCATCTTCTTTGTTAGCCATTGGACAAATTTTCTTAAAGGCTTGATCATTGTATGACTATTCAATTGAGAGTTTATAACCTATTCCTCGTACAGTTTGGAGCCATATGGGAGTTGTAGGTTCTTGTTCGATTTTACGGCGGAGACGGTTGATCTGTACATCAATGGCACGTTCACTGATATCGTTGCCCTGCGTCGTGAATTGATGGCGCGGAATTGTCTCGCCTACATTTTTGGCAAAGAGGACCATCATTTCTTGTTCTTTGTCTGTTAATTTAATAATTTCTCCTCCTTTTTTAAGTTCGCGTCGTGAAATTGAAAAAATGTAAGGTCCGAAAACAATCTGTTCAATTTTGGGTTGATGAGGGGGGAAAACACGCCGTAAAATAGCATTGATACGAAGTAAAAGCTCACGAGGATCAAACGGCTTAGAAAGATAATCATCTGCACCTGCTTCTAAGCCATGGACGCGATTATCTGTTTCTGATAAAGCTGTGAGCATGAGAATGGGAACCTCTTTTGTTTGACGCAGTGAGGAGGTGAGATTGATGCCGTTTTCACCCGGCATCATGACATCGACGATAAGAAGATCAAAATCTAAGCTTGTGAGCTGCCGTCTTGCTTGAGCTGCATTGGACGAAACTGAAACGCGGAATCCATTTTTAATGAGAAATTGAAATAAAAGATTACGAATACGGGTATCATCATCAATTACAAGAAGGTGAGGGGCATCATCACATAAAATTTGAACGTGATCGGTCATTCTTAAAAACCTTGACAAAAATTTAGTTTACACAAAATCTAAGTTTACATAAGTTGCATAAAACTGTCGAGCAGGCTCTTTTTCTGTCGAGGGAGAAGGAATGCTCCTTATAAACTGAGAAAAATTTTATTTTTGGGCAGGACGTCATGGGGAAGCTTAGTACATGGATTATTCCAGTCACACCTTTTCAACAAAATTGCACTTTGCTTTTTGATAATGAACAAAAAGTGGGTGTTCTTGTTGATCCTGGTGGTGATTGGTTTCGAATTCAAGAAGTGATTGAAAAAAGTGGCATTCTAGTGGAAGCCATTTGGATTACACATGGTCATTTTGATCATGTTGGAGCTGCTATGCAAGCAAAAAAAGCACTTGATGTTAAGATCCTTGGTTCCCATCGTGATGATAAGCCTGTTATGGAGAGTGCGAGCGAGAGTGCAAAAAATTATGGCATGACTGACGTATGTATTTGTGTTCCTGATCAATGGTTAGAAGATAGCGCGTGCGTTCATTTTGCTGGGCATGTTTTTAAGGTTTTTCATACACCCGGACATTCCCCTGGTCATGTCATTTATTTCAATGAAAAAGAACGTCTTGCTCTGTTGGGTGATGTTCTCTTTCGTGGTTCTATTGGGCGCACTGATTTTCCATTCTGCTCTCATGAAAAATTAATGAAATCTCTTCGGGAAAAAGTTTTGCCTTTAGGTGATGATGTTCGTTTCATCTGTGGCCATGGTCCAGGAAGTCACATAGGCTATGAGCGCCAAAACAATCCTTTTCTTCAAGGAATTTAACAGGTCAAGATAATAAAACCCGCTTTAGGGCGGGTTTTTGCAATGTTAATTCAATAGATTTCTTTCAATCAATTTACTGGAGCATAGCAGACATGATCTAAACCATCATTGCCTCGAAAAGTTCCTGTTCTAGGGTTGAATGAACGATATTTTTTTGTGCAATATTCAAGCCAATCCGATGTCTCTTGTTGTTGAAGTGGCTCATAGCCCACCGTTGTCGGTACTTGATAAATGACCTGATTTTGTGGTTGGACTTGATAGATAACTTGAGGCTGCTTTGGTTGTTTCAAAACATTACCCAGAATTGCACCTGTTGCAAGACCAAGAATGCCTGCCGCTAAAACATTTCCTGAGTTATCGCGATTCACATAAACATTACGGTATTTTGTCTTTTCGCGTTCAACATAATGATATGTATTACGTTCAACCTGATGATAGCTTTTTTCTTTTCTTTTATGGTCAATATGATGATGGTGATGATATCTCTCAGAAGTATAAGAAGGGTGATACTTCTTAAGAGCTGAACGAGAGTTATAATCATCAGAACGGATGCTAAAGCTAGGAGAAGGGAAACGAGCTTCTTCCTGCATTTTTTTCATCGAATGATCCATTTCTTTTCGCATACTCTCTATTCTTCTTGTGACAGTTTCACGATGAAAGGATGCCATATCTGCAAGTGTTGTACCCAATGGTATCAAAACGGTTGCAGTTGACATCGCTGATAATACCGCTAGTTTAATTATTTTTTGCATAGCGACACTCCTTATATAAATTCGCATTTTCTAGTATCTTACACATGCCAAACTGAATAGAACCTGAACAATTTTGGACTTTATTTTGACAGAACGAATAAAAAGCTATTTAGTTGAGTATAGACTGCGAAATCATAGAACAATATAAATCATAGAATAATATCATGTCAAAAATTTGATTTTAAACACTGTCTTCCGCTTAGCTTAATTTATAAGATTGGATTAAGAGCACTTTATTTTTTTACTATGGATGTCAATTCTATATTAAATAATACTTTATCTTTCTTTTCTTGATCCCATAGAGCTTGGATAGGAGGAACATAAGCAAGGAATCTCATTTTTATCATTATAGGGATATGGAATAGTGATAAAATATTCCTTTGCTTCTTTACGGTATGGAATTTTCTCTTGTTTTCTTTTGTAAGGTTGATGATCTTTAAGCTATAGGATTGTATGCGCGGACGATGCCTATGATGTATGAGGATTTTTACATTTTTAGGGATTTTAAAACGTGTTTGAACAAGAAAAATTGTTTAAAAGTCGTTAAGTTAAAGTATTTTTCGTAAAATGCTCTTCCTTATGTTTTTTGAGACAAATTGGAGCCTCTTTGATCTTGTAAGATTATCTCTTTTACGCTCTTTACTCTTGATCTTTAGTCGTTTTTTAAGAGTAAAAGACCATTTTTAGCAGTTTAAAATTTTTTGCTTTTTCGTTGGGTGCTTTTTTTCATTTTTTTGTCGCTTGATTGAGGGGGATGAGATTTTCGTTTTGTTTTTTTATTTTCCAAAATACCAGTATCCATCGTTGGTCCCATGTGATTAAGGTCTGGTTTGGAGAAAAGGCTTGATTGTAACATGGGATCATGGGGGGATTGTTCGTTTTGATGTGTTAAGGGATCATCTGCTATTGCTAATTCGATTTTTTGTAAGTGTTTAATTTCATCGCGAAGTCGCGCTGCTTCTTCAAAATTAAGGTCAGCGGCGGCTTTGCGCATTGATTTTTCAAGATGTTGAATATGAAGGGCTAAATTGTTACCAACCTTCTTGTTTTGCATAATAAAGTCAGGAATATTTGTGGGAGTAGGGTTGTTTTCACCCCCTAAATTAAGAATATCAGTGATATTTTTTTTGATACTGGTTGGTGTGATATGATGCTCTTCATTATAAGCTATTTGTTTTTGTCGACGTCTTTGCATTTCTTGTAAGGCTCGTTCTATGGAACCAGTTATTGTATCTGCGTAAAGGATAACACGGCCATCCACATTGCGTGCAGCGCGTCCGATTGTTTGTATGAGTGAAGTTTCAGAGCGTAAAAAACCTTCTTTATCGGCATCTAGAATGGCAACAAAACCACATTCTGGAATATCTAAGCCTTCTCGAAGGAGATTGATACCGATTAAGACATCAAAGGTACCGAGCCGCAAATCGCGAAGAATTTCAATACGTTCTAAGGTATCAATATCGGAATGCATATAGCGTACGCGGATTCCTTGTTCATGGAGATATTCTGTCAAATCTTCGGCCATACGTTTGGTCAAAACAGTGACCAATGTACGGTAGCCTTTTTGAATTGTTTGACGAATTTCATTGATAACATCATCGACTTGATTGCTGGCTTTGCGAACTTCTGTTGGTGGATCGACAAGTCCTGTTGGGCGAATAATTTGTTCCGCAAAAGTGCCGTGTGATTGTTCTATTTCCCAGCGTCCTGGTGTTGCAGAGACGGCAATCGTTTGCGGACGCATGGCATCCCATTCTTCAAAGCGTAAGGGACGATTGTCCATACAGGAAGGGAGGCGAAAGCCATATTCTGCTAAGGTTGCTTTTCTTCGAAAGTCACCTCGGTACATACCACCAATTTGAGGGATTGTTACATGACTTTCATCGATAAAAACAAGAGCATTGCTTGGAATATATTCGAACAAGGTTGGTGGTGGTTCACCGGGGTTTCGGCCTGTTAAATAGCGTGAATAATTTTCGATTCCTGCACATGATCCGGTGGTCTCCAACATTTCCAAATCAAAAATTGTACGCTGCTCTAAACGTTGCGCCTCTAAAAGACGCTCAGCTGCGTTCAACTCATCAAGGCGTTGAATGAGTTCCGTTTTAATTGATTTCATCGCTTGATTGAGTGTTGGGCGTGGTGTTACGTAGTGTGAGTTGGCATAAATTTTAATCGATTGAAGGTCACCTGTTTTTTGACCTGTGAGAGGATCAAATTCAGTAATTGTTTCCACTTCATCGCCAAAAAGCGAAATACGCCAAGCACGATCTTCGAGGTGGGCAGGGAAGATTTCAATTGTATCCCCTCGAACCCGAAAGGAACCACGAATGAAGTTTATATCTTGTCGACGATAATGTTGGGCAACTAAATCAGCCAGTAATTGCCGTTGATCCAGTCTATCACCTTTTTCTATTTTGAAGGTCATAGCCGTATAGGTTTCTACTGAACCAATTCCGTAGATACAGGATACAGACGCAACAATAATGACGTCATCACGTTCAAGAACAGCACGTGTTGCTGCATGGCGCATACGGTCAATCTGTTCATTAATAGAGGATTCTTTTTCAATATAAGTATCAGAGCGTGCCACATAGGCTTCAGGCTGATAATAATCATAATAGGAAACAAAATATTCTACAGCATTGTGGGGGAAAAAGCTTTTAAATTCTCCGTAAAGCTGCGCTGCTAGCGTTTTATTGGGGGCTAAGATCAGAGCTGGGCGCTGTGTTTTTTCAATGATTTTGGCCATTGTATAAGTTTTTCCTGATCCAGTAACACCCAAAAGCACTTGCGTATGCTCACCTTTTTCAATTCCTTCAACTAGAGTTTTTATTGCTTTGGGTTGATCTCCTGCTGGTTCAAAGGATGTTTCAAGTTGAAAGGAAAGTCCACCTTCAGATTTTTCAGGACGAACAGGGCGGTGAGGTGTCCATAAGACACCATTCTTAAAAAGAGGATTTCCTGAAGCAATGAGTTTAGAAAGAGCCTCAACTGTTGCTGTAACACCATTTTTCATTCTTGCTATCCTTTGAGAGAGAAAGGCCTGTGCTTTTCAGGGAAATATTATATTAATTTAATCGAGATAACGACAAAGCGTTTGTTAGCAGTTTTGTTCCAGCTTGCTAGATCTTTCGTAGGACATTTGATCAGTTCTTTAAAGCATTTCTTTTGGCATTTTTAGGATGATAGCAGCTGAGGTTGTTTGTCTTACTTCTTTCATTTAACCCATGATGATGTTCACCACCACTGCTATGAGTCGAGAGATCGTCCATAATGCAATTTGTGAGGGGAAACATTGCGTATGTGCGATAAAGATCATTTCCATCTTTAAATGAGAGGTAGCGAGATGATACCCAACCTGTTTGAGAGTTATATTTGATATGGCACCAGTTTTCTTTACAGATTTGGACAAAGACCAATGTTCCTGCAGGGATTAAACCACGAAGTGTATACTGCGTACTTGGTCCTGACCTAAAATTAAGATTATTGGTGACAAAAGCACCAACGGCTCCAGAGACTTTTGTGCCTAGAAGGAGAGAGCCAAACACAAAGAAAAATAGCAATTTTTTCATTTTCCCACAGAAGATTCCTCTAGAGATTTCTCTTCTTCTCTCTTCATATAAGATCTTTGTTGTTAAACTATGATAAAATAGAAAAAATTACAATTGTTTCTTCTTTGAGCCTTTCATTATAGGATTCTCGTTGAATATTTTAAGGTCGACAATTGTTGAACTTGCTAAACAAAATTTGGTGAATGCTTTCTTTTCCTTTTTATTTTTATATGGAAAATAGGGACACTGTACTATATAATATATGAGATTGTGGTTTTCGGATTCCAAAAGTGATTTTGGAAGCCGTTTTTTATGTTTTTATTGAGATTTCCGTGTGACAGAAAGGGACGGGTTATGAAAAAAGTTCCGATGACTACAGCTGGTTTTGAAAATCTTAAAGAAGAGTTGCGTTGGCGTCAACAACAGGAACGTCCGCGAATTATTGAAGCAATTTCTGAAGCGCGTGCCCATGGTGATTTGTCAGAAAATGCTGAATATCATGCTGCTAAAGAGGCACAAAGTCATAATGAAGGGCGTATCAATGAGCTTGAGGACTATATTGCTCGGGCGGAAGTTATTAATGTCTCGCGTCTTTCAGGTGACCAAATTAAATTTGGAGCTACGATTAAACTTTTGGACGAAGATACTGAAGAGAAAAAGGTGTACCAGATCGTTGGGGATCAAGAGGCTGATGTAAAAACTGGTAAGATCTCTATTTCCTCACCTATTGCGCGTGCGCTCATTGGGAAACGAGAAGGTGATGTGATTGAAGTGAATGCACCAGGAGGGGCGCATAATTATGAAATTATTGAGGTTCAATATATTTGAATTCATATGCGGGTGTCTTTAAAAGAAACTGAGATTATTGCTCCTCACTTTAAAAAGCGCTTATCGGGAGTAACATCGACAGTTGTTCAGCTTATTCCATTACAGCGTGAGCAAGGTGTGCGTATATCTACTTTTGGTTTTGGGTTACCGAAAAATTTACCTGCTCTTGCTTTTAAGGATCTTTTCGGCCTTTGGAAAAGCCCGAAGGGCAGGCCGTTTCGTATTTGGCATGCACGGCGCAATATTGAAATGCTTTGTGGAGTCTTTTTACGCGATATTTTGCGGATGAAACTAAAACTCATCTTTACATCAGCATCTAGGCGTCATCATAAACCTTTTACTAAATGGTTATTGCGTCGTATGGATAAGGTTATTGCTACCAGTGCATGCACGGGGTCCTATTTAGAGGTCCCTCATCAGGTTATTATGCATGGAGTTGATGTAAGGCGCTTTTCTCCACCAGAAACTGTTGATGATCACTTTGCTTCATCAGGGTTTCCTGGAAAATATGCCGTGGGATGTTTTGGACGTGTCCGCTACTTAAAGGGCATTGATCTGTTTGTCGATGCAATGATAGCGCTGCTCCCCCGTTATCCTGAGTGGACAGCGATTATTGCTGGTCGTACGACAGAACAACATTATAATTTTGAAAAAAAATTACGTCAAAAGATTGCTGAAGCCGGTTTGGATGATCGCATTATTTTTCTTGGCGAAGTGTTAAATACACCTGTGTGGTATCGTCGTTTGTCGCTTTATGTAGCACCCTCTCGTCTGGAAGGTTTTGGTTTAACGCCGTTGGAGGCAATGGCCTCACAAACAGCAGTTGTGACGAGTGATGTTGGAATTTTTAAAGAATTGGTGGTAGAGGGTACAGGTACGGTTGTTAAAGTAGACGATGGACCAGCTTTAACGACAGCAATTGAATCTTATTTTGCTGATTTGAAAAAAACATTAGCGGCAGGGCAAAAAGCTTTAGAGCACGTTCGCACTCATTTCCCTCTGGAAAAGGAGGCGGCAGCAATCGGAAGTGTTTATGAAGAACTCTTTACAGAAAAAACACTTTAAGGATATTAGAAAACTTCTTGAGAAGCAATGAAAAGCGTCATTTTTAAGCGTTTTCATGAAAAAAGGCTTTAAGGCAGCAGTTTAATCATACAAATGTTATTTTACAACATTGAGTATGTTTTTAAGATTTTACAATAATAAGCTGTAAACACTTTTGATGAAACAATCGGTATTCTCTTTTTTAGCCGATGTGAAAGTACACAAAAGGAGTAATAGTTGCTTATTTCAGTAACGCTCTTTTGAGAAGAGAGTGTGCTGTTTTTTATGGCTGAAATCTTTAAGCTATTTGTATTGGCTCTAGTCGTGAAAGGTGTTGTCCTTTTTCAGTTATAAAAATTTATATCAGCTGTTTTGTACTAGAAAAAATATTTTTAGGAGAAAATATTGATATTTTTAAATTAGAGATCGTTTGAGTTCTTGTCTCAATCTATTTTCATCGTTGAGGAAGAAGATCCATAAAGCAGTGCGATAAGAGATTATCTGATGTGAAGACCTTTGCGTGTCTTTATAGTATTCTACAATTTAAGTGCTTGAAACTCTTTACAGGTTTTTCAGTAAATTGAAGTTTATAATGTGCATGATATTTTTAAATATTTTTTCATTCCAAAATTCATGCTGTGCATTAAAATTGTTCACGCCAAAAAGCGGGGATAAAAAGGACGAATATGGTTATAATTTCAAGACGTCCAGCTAGCATGAGAAAACTCAAAATCCATAGGGCATTATCGTTAATTGTAGAGAAGTTACCAGCGGGACCAATAATATCTCCAAAACCTGGGCCAATATTTGAAAGAGCGGTTAAGACACCAGTAAATGAAGATGTAAAATCAAGACCGGTTGTGAGAAGAAGTGCCGTGCCAATAACAAGACAGAACATATAAAGAGAGACAAAAAATAAAACTGCTTTGGCAACGTCGCTCGATATATTTGCGTTATCATAGTGAGCTTTTACAATGACGTTTGGCGAAAGAAGTTTTTCTATATTTGCTTGGGTAATTCGCCAGAGAATAATTAAGCGATTGATTTTCATTCCACCAGAGGTAGAACCCGCACAGCCACCTGTAAAAGAGACAATAAAAAAAACGCCAAGGGCAAAAGATCCCCAAAGCTGATAATCTTCAGCGCTATATCCAGTGGTGCTGATAATAGATGTGAGATGGAAAATAACATCAAGGAAGATCCAGTGGAAGGAGCGATGGTCATGAAAATGTAGCCATGCTGCCAAAGCAAAGCTAAAGAAGAAAACAATATTGAGAAAAACAATCACTTGTGAATCAATAAAACGTTTGGAGCGGCCAGGAAGTACGAGTTTAACATAAAGCACGAAAGGTAAGGCGGAGAGTAACATAAAGATTGTTGAGACAATTAAGATAGCTGGGTTTTTAGAAAAATAACCAAAAGAGGCGTCGTGGGTTGAAAAGCCAGCTGTCGCTATCGTACTCATTGCATGGTTAATGGCATCAAATAAACTCATGCCTGAAGCAAAATAGGAGAGCATACATGCCAATGTTAATCCAACATAAGCTATGATGATTCCGTTGGCAATTTGATTGATACGAGGCAATATTTTTTCAGATTTATCTGATGATTCCATGTGAAAAAGGCGTACTCCTCCAACACGCAGTGAGGGTAAAAGCAAGAGGGCTAAACCGATAAAGCCAATACCGCCAATCCAACATATAATCGAGCGCCATAGCAAAATACTTCGTGATAAAGTGTCAAGACCTGTGAGTACTGTGGAACCTGTCGTTGTAATTCCAGAAACAGATTCAAAGATTGCTCCTGCTAGAGAAATTGAAAGAGGAGAAAGGTAAAGGGGTAAAGCACCCACGATGCTTCCTGTTAGCCAAAGACAAACAGTGAGCATAAACCCTAGCCTTGCTGAGAAACGACACGTAGCTCCTTTGGTTGCTAACAGAATCAGTGTCGCTAACATAGTGGTTATGGCACAAGAGTAGAGGAAAGTTCTCCAATTATGGTTTTTGTCGTGCAAATCTACAAAAACCGGCAGAAGCATTGCTGCTCCCATAATTAATGCAAAACGTGCACAAACATTGATAATAAACTGAAAAATGATCGTTCCCTATCTTTGTATCACTTTTTATTACGATTTTGTGCTCATAAAAATTTACATTTTTTATCTTTAAAGATAAAGATCAATTTTTACATTACGCGCATCTTTATCAATTGGCAATCGAAGCTTTTTACCAAACTTGAAAGAAGTACATATACACCATAATTTAAACTGTTGAAAAATGTTTTTTTAAAGACTGTATTCCGTTATAATTTATAGATAATTAAAGAACAATAAGTGAAGGGGATTCCATGGCACGATCGCATATTCGTCTGCTCATCCTTGGCTCTGGTCCAGCTGGCTATACAGCAGCAATCTATGCAGCAAGAGCAATGCTCAAACCAGTTTTAATTACTGGTTTGCAACAGGGCGGACAGTTGACGATTACAACTGATGTTGAAAATTATCCAGGTTTTGCTGATTCAATTCAAGGACCATGGTTGATGGACCAAATGGCAAAACAAGCTGAAAATATGGGAACAAAAATTGTCTATGATAGCATTATAAAGGCTGATTTATTGCAGTATCCTTTTATTTTAGAGGGGGATTCTGGGGCTCAATATTGTTGTGATGCGCTCATTATTGCAACGGGAGCGAAGGCACGTTGGCTTGGTTTGGAAAGTGAACAGACTTTTATGGGTGGTGGTGTTTCTGCTTGTGCTACATGTGATGGCTTTTTTTATCGTGATAAGGATGTCATTGTTGTGGGTGGTGGTAATACAGCGATTGAAGAAGCTCTTTATTTATCGCATTTGGCGAAAAGTGTAAGCGTAGTGCATCGGCGCAATTCTTTCCGAGCGGAGAAAATTTTACAAGATAGATTGCTTTCTTGCAAAAATGTCCGTGTTCTTTGGGATCACGTCATAGAAGAAATCGTTGGTTTGCCAGCTCAGGATTCAAGAGGAGCCGTTGTGACAGGTGCACGCCTTAAAAATGTTAAAACGGGACAAGAAATGAAGGTCAATGCGGAGGGAATATTTATTGCCATTGGGCATGATCCAGCTGTTTCTTTGTTTGAAGGACAACTAAAACAAAAACGAGGTGGCTACTTATGGACAGTACCAGATTCAACAGCAACAAGCATTACTGGTGTTTTTGCCGCAGGTGATGTAACAGATGAAGTTTTCCGCCAGGCTATAACAGCGGCAGGAAGAGGGTGTATGGCAGCATTGGAGGCAGAACGTTTTTTAGATTCGCAAGTATAAAACAGACATAAAATTGATTTAAAATAAGAGGTCAAATTGTGACATCACCGTTGGATTGGGATAAACTAAGGGTTTTTCATGCTACGGCAGAAGCAGGTTCTTTTACACATGCGGCTAAAAAGCTTCATTTATCTCAATCAGCTATTTCGAGGCAGGTTTCAGCTTTGGAGCAAGATGTCGGTGTATGTTTATTTCAGCGTCATGCGCGTGGATTAATCTTAACGGAGCAGGGTGAAATTCTTTATCGTACAACGCATGATGTTTTGATGAAGCTTGAGAGTGCACGCTCACAATTAAGTGAAAGTTGTGAAAAACCAACAGGGGATCTACGGATTACATCAACTTTTGGAGTGGGGGCAGGATGGCTTGTCGAGCGTATGCCAGAATTCCTTAGCCTTTATCCAGATATACAGGTTCAACTCTTATTTGATGATAAAGAACTTGATCTAACGATGCGTCAAGCAGATTGTGCTGTTCGTTTGCATCAGCCTCAACAGCCTGACCTTATACAAAGAAAACTCTTTACAATTCATATGCATGTTTATGCTTCAAAAAATTATATTGTAAACTATGGGAAACCAGAAACATTGTCTGAACTGGATACACATCGTATTATTTCATTTGGAGAACCTATTCCACACTATTTGGCTGGTTTGAATTGGTTGGAAAAGGCTGGTAGAAATGATAATTCTTTGCGCCTTTCAGTCTTACGAATTAATAACATTATTTCAATAAAGAAAGCGATTATATGTGATCTTGGTATCGCTGTGCTTCCTGATTATATCGTGAATAATGATGAGCGACTTGTGCGCCTTTTTCCTGATATGGTTGATATTCCTTCCTTTGATACTTTTTTTTGTTACCCTTATGCTTTAAAAAATTTGGCAAAGCTGAAAGCTTTTCGAGATTATATTTTTTTAAAAGCGCGTCAGTGGTCCTTTTAAAGAGACAGTATTTTAAGCTATGTGTTTATTGCATAGCAGATGCGCTGAAGTCTCTCTTGTGATTCTTCTGATAAAATGACATAGAGTATTATCTCTTGATTATGTTTGCCTCCCATTGCATTTTCTTGAGTGTTCCCTTATGAAAGTCTGCCAGATTGATTTTATCTCTGGAGATTTTCCAAATTGGCCGGACATTTGTCCGGCTTTTTTTTAGCTTTTGAAATAAGCATTTAAAAATGCAAATCTTTTAAATCTTTTAGAAGACAGTAACGAAAAATTTTCACAAGTTTTATGAAAGTCCAACAATTTTTTAGGAAACATCAAGGTGGGTGAGAAGCTTAGGATTATAGTGATCATTGCAAAACAAAACAGCTTTGAATGAGAGATGTAGTTTTTATAAGCGTTCAATTTTCAGTGCATAAATTGAGTGAAGCAGTGTATATTTTACGAGCCTATAAAAGCTTTTTTAGTGCTGATCATTTAAGATGATTAAAGCATTCAAAAAGAATTGTTTCTTGATGATAAAAGTAAAATAGCTGAAAGTATAGATCTCAATATGGGGGAAAAATATGTAAAAATTTCATTTTTAAAATTACACCTGTTTCATCTTTTTGAGTAGAACACTTCAGTTTTTTAAATTTGCTCTTGGTTTCTATCTTCATACAGTTTCACTGGGACACATTTTTACAGCCTCTCTTTATTTATGCCATAGTCTAACGGTCAATACTCTTTCAAAAAATTTGATCAGCAAGAAAGAGGGAAAGCGCTTTTTAAAGTAAACTATGACAAAAGCGCTGGATACGTAAGCAAGCTTCTTCAAGCAACTTCTCCGATGCCGCATAAGAAATGCGAAAAGCTGGCCCTAGTCCAAAAGCAGATCCATGAACGACAGCGATTGATTCTGCTTCTAGAAGTGCTATGACAAAGTCTTCATCATGAGAAATCACTTTACCTTCCGGTGTTTTTTTTCCAATGAGTCCTGCACAGGAAGGATAAACATAGAAGGCGCCTTCTGGTGTTGGACAGTGAATACCAGGAGCTTGGTTTAACATGGAAACGACGAGATCACGGCGCGCTTGGAAAACACTTTTATTTTGAGCAATAAAATCTTGGGGACCAGTAAGTGCTTCGACGGCAGCCCATTGTGAAATAGAACTTGTGCCGGATGTTTGCTGACCTTGAATGATATCCATGGCTTTAATTAATTCCTGTGGTCCCCCTGCATAACCGATTCGCCAACCTGTCATGGCATAAGCTTTAGAAACACCGTTCATGGTGAGTGTGCGCTCATAAAGCTTCGGTTCTACTTCTGCTGGAGTGACAAAGGTAAAACCGTTATATGTTAGATGTTCATAGATATCATCGGTGAGGATATAAACATGAGGATATTCTATTAAAACATCTGTTAGCTTTTTTAATTCATTGTGCGTATAAGCCGCACCTGATGGATTTGAAGGAGAATTAAAAATAAACCATTTGGTTTTAGGCGTGATAACAGCCTCTAACTCTTGCGGTTGAAGTTTATAAGAAAACTCAGCTTTTGTTTCTACGAAGACAGGTGTACCGCCATTGAGTGTAACCATTTCTGGATAACTGACCCAATAAGGAGAGGGAATGATGACTTCATCTCCTTTATTTAAGGTTGCCATCAACGCATTGAAGAGGATTTGTTTACCACCGGTACCAACAATAATTTGCTCTGGTTGGTAGTTAAGATTATTTTCTCTTTTAAATTTGGTTGCAATTGCTTGACGTAATTCTGGAATTCCAGAGATGGGGGTATATTTTGTTTCTCCCCGTTGAATAGCTTCAATGGCAGCGTTTTTGATATTATCTGGTGTATCAAAATCGGGTTCTCCAGCGCTTAAAGCAATAACATCACGACCTAACGCTTTCAAATTACGTGCTTTTTGAGAAACAGCAATTGTTGCAGAAGGTTTGATATGAAAAAGCCTTTCGGCGATAAAAGCCATGATTCCAATCCTTAGATGATAGAAGCAAATAATTCTTGATTTGAGGTATTTTATAAGAGATTACATTGTATGCAATAAAAAATTGCAAAAAAATTCTTTAGTGTTATGTGCTTGAATAAAGGCTTCAAAAGATAATTGTAGTATTTTATTTACAAACAACGAAAATATTCTCATAAAAAAGTTTTCATCAAGGGTTAGAGTTTAGCAAAGGTTTTACGGTTTATTAAGAAAAGTTTTTTTATGAGAATGAGGACTGGAAATTTTCTTCTATCCTTAAGAAAGTGTACAGGAGCGGTAAATGTTACGCATCTTTGTGTGGAATAAATAACACAACGGATTGATTTATAAAGATAAATCATTATTTTTATAACTTGTATCATACCCCCGAATATTGTAAGATTCTTTCATCTTATTTCATTTTGAATCAATTAAAACTATCTCGTTGCACATCACAAGTGGGATTATTGTGTGGATAAAAAATAGAGAAGAAAGGAGTAAAAATGCCTCTTATGAATCGTCTGAAGAGCAAGGGCTGTCGCAACATTGGGGCCGGTGAATAGTATGATAGGGTCGGTTTGTACCTTCACAAACGTAAAGATGGTGGTGCTCGATGGATTTATCAGAATACCATTCATGGGCGCCGTCATGAAATGGGTTTGGGTGCTTTAAGAGACATCCCTTTAAAACAAACCCGTGAATGTGCAACCCAATGGCGCTCTGTTCTTCGTGAAGATGACACAAGTTTAGAAAAATTTATCAAGGGCTCTGAATATAAATCTAGAATGGTTTATGCTCTCTTTATCCGTACCGATCTCTCTCATTGCTGTTCATTACAATAAAAAGATATGATAAAAGACGATATTTTATCGGATGATTCTTCAAAAAAAACTAACAGGTTAGACGTATTTTCTAGCGATTCGATAAAAAGTTTTTTCTTTTATACGATTTTTGAATGCGTTTTGTAAAAAGCAAAAAAACCCCGTTTTTGCAAACGAGGGTTTTTAAAGCATATTGCAGAATTGAAAGATTAAAGCGCTGCAAGGTTTCCAGCAGCAAATTTTCCAGAACGACGATCTTGAAGAACGTCATAAGAAATCTTTTGTCCTTCATTAAGGTTATTTAAACCAGAACGCTCAACAGCGGAAATGTGTACAAAGACATCTGCACTTCCATCACTCGGCTGAATGAATCCAA
Organism: Bartonella sp. EBT8; assembly: GCF_055796165.1. NCBI lineage: Bacteria > Pseudomonadati > Pseudomonadota > Alphaproteobacteria > Hyphomicrobiales > Bartonellaceae > Bartonella > Bartonella sp. EBT8. The sequence continues at coordinate 114,972 of NZ_JBTTDJ010000003.1, read as the reverse complement.
AGCCTTTTGTTGTATTAAACCACTTAACTGTTCCTGTAGACATAGGAAACTCCTTAGAATATATAATTATGTTGTGCATTGAAGTCAAAAAGCCTCCAATACGATTTTAGATCGAAATTAGGTGGGAGAAGTTTCGTCGAAAGTGCAGATCGCACAGGAAAGAAAGTCACATAACCGAAAGTTCGATAAGAACTCTATAAGAGTTTTTGAGATAAAAAGCAAGAATTAATTGGTACTTTTATATAAAAAAATTGAGAGAGAGTATTTTGCATCATGGTAAAAAGTTCAAGTGAAATAGCTTTGCAGTGAACGCACTCCAAGGTCCTTTTTTTTCAGTGCTTTGATAGCTTCCATGGCAGCTTCGGCTCCAGCTACGGTTGTATAATAGGGGACTTTTTGCATGAGTGCTGCATGGCGTAAGGATTTCGAATCGGAAATAGCACTGGCAGTGCTGGTTGTATTAAAAATCAATTGAATTTGTCGATTACGAATGGCGTCCTCAATATGAGGATGCCCTTCTAGGACTTTGTTAATTTTTTTTGCCTCAATATTATGTTCGGTCAGGAATTTTTGTGTTCCACTTGTTGCTAAAACAGTAAAACCAAGCTTAGATAAAAATTTTACAGGATTTAAGATACGCTTTTTGTCTTCATCTCTTACAGAAACAAACAATGTTCCCTCTTTTGGTAGCTCAATACCCGCTCCAAGTTGGGCTTTAGCAAAAGCAAGAGCAAATTCATAATCAAGTCCCATGACCTCACCCGTTGAGCGCATTTCTGGACCAAGAAGTGTATCGACACCTGAAAAACGAGCAAAAGGAAAAACGGATTCTTTGACAGCAATATGTTGTTTTTGCGGCAGAGAGGGTAGTCCACCGTAAGCTTGAAGAGCTTTATCGAGCGTTTCTCCTGCCATAATCCGTGCGGCCATTTTAGCAATGGGACGACCAATCGTTTTTGCGACGAAAGGAACAGTACGCGAAGCACGCGGATTGACCTCCAAGACATAAATTGTCTCATCTTTAATGGCATATTGTACATTCATTAGACCACGAACATGAAGTGCCTGTGCTAATGCTATTGTTTGGCGCTCTAATTCAGCTACTGTTTTATGAGAAAGTGTATGGACTGGTAGTGAACATGCTGAATCACCAGAGTGAATACCAGCTTCTTCAATATGCTCCATAATACCAACAACCAGTGTTTTTTCTCCATCGCAAAGACAATCAACATCAACTTCAATTGCTTCTGTTAGATAGGTATCAAAGAGAAGTGGATTTTTACCAAGCAATGTATTGATTTGTCCTGTTTTGTCGTTGGGATAACGGGCTTTGATATCTTCTGAAACCAATTCAAGGACACTCTCAAGCAAATAATTTTGTAAGCTACGCTCATCACGGATAATTTGCATAGCACGTCCGCCTAGAACATAAGAAGGACGTACAACCAATGGAAAACCTAACTCATGGGCAATGAGGCGTGCTTGTTCAATTGAATGGGCAATACCATTTTGAGGCTGTGTTAAGTTAAGTTTAAACAACAATTTTTGAAAGCGATCTCTATCTTCTGCTAAATCGATGGCTTCAGGAGAAGTACCCAAAATGGGGATATTCTGTTTTTCTAGTGCGCTTGCCAACTTCAGTGGTGTTTGTCCTCCAAATTGGACGATGGCTCCAACCAATTCACCTTTTTGCTGTTCTGTTTCTAAAATAGCAATAACATCTTCTGCCGTTAAAGATTCAAAATAAAGACGGTCAGAGGTATCGTAGTCTGTCGAAACGGTTTCTGGATTGCAGTTAATCATAATGGCTTCAAAGTCTGCATCACGGAGCGCAAAAGCAGCATGACAACAACAATAGTCAAATTCAATACCTTGGCCGATACGGTTTGGTCCTCCACCTAAAATAGCAATTTTTTTGCGTTCAGAAACTTGTGCTTCTGATTGTTCTACACCTGCAAAGGGAACTTCATACGTTGAATACATATAGGCTGTCGGTGAAGAAAATTCAGCTGCACATGTGTCAATCCGTTTAAAAACATTCCTAACATTCAGGGATTTGCGCAGAGCAGCAATATCAGCAGATTCTTGTCCCGTAAGGGTAGCTAAACGCGCATCCGAAAAACCCATAGCTTTTAACATGCGTAAATTCTCTGCGTCTTTGGGTAGTCCATGGGTGCGGATGTATTGTTCCATGTCAACAATGGAGGCTATTTGTTCCAAAAACCATGGATCAATTTTGCTGATTTGGTGGATTTCATTTAAGGGTAAGCCCGTACGCATTGCTTGAGCAATGTAGCGTAGACGATCAGGACTTGGTATGGCTATGGCAGAGCGTATAGAACTCTTTTCATCACCTTCAGCATGTTCAGGGATTACAATTTCATCAAGACCGGTAAGTCCAGTTTCAAGCCCACGGAGCGCTTTTTGCAGCGATTCTTGAAAAGTGCGTCCTATTGCCATCACTTCTCCTACAGATTTCATCGCAGTTGTTAAGACAGTTGATGAACCAGGAAATTTCTCAAAAGCAAAACGAGGAATTTTGGTAACGATATAGTCAATAGAAGGTTCAAATGATGCCGGTGTTGCACCGCCTGTGATATCATTTTTTAATTCATCAAGTGTGTAGCCAACTGCCAATTTAGCCGCTACCTTGGCAATGGGAAAACCCGTTGCTTTTGAGGCAAGCGCTGAAGAGCGGGAAACACGTGGATTCATTTCAATAACAATGAGGCGTCCATTTTCAGGATTAACAGCAAATTGTACATTGGACCCACCCGTTTCAACACCAATTTCACGCAGTACAGCAATTGAAGCATTGCGCATACATTGATACTCTTTATCCGTTAAGGTGAGGGCAGGGGCTACCGTAATCGAATCGCCAGTATGAATACCCATGGGATCAATGTTTTCAATGGAGCAAACAATGATACAGTTGTCGTTCTTATCGCGAACAACTTCCATTTCATATTCTTTCCATCCCAAAACACTCTCTTCAATCAAAACTTCTGTAGTTGGGGAAGCTTCAAGCCCTCGTTCAATAATTTCATAAAATTCAGAGCGGTTATACGCAATTCCACCGCCGGTACCACCAAGGGTGAATGAAGGACGGATAATCGCTGGAAGACCAATAATATCAAGAGCTTGAACTGCTTTTGCGGTAGCATGTGCAATATAATGTTGCTTACGCTCAGCTTCTGTATGACGCCAATTGCGTTCAAGATCTTCTAGTGCTTGGTCAAGAGCGTCACCAGAAAGTTTCGCTTTAAGTTCATCGCGCTTTTTTGCGTGTTGGCGGCGATTTTCTTCTTTAAGTTCTGTTGCATTAGCTAACATAGATCGTGGTGTTTCCAAACCAATTTTTGCCATCGCTTTGCGAAATAAAGCACGATCTTCAGCCTTATCAATTGCATCGGCATTTGCCCCTATCATTTCAACGTGATAGCGGTCTAAAACCCCCATACGCTTTAATGATAAGGCGGTATTAAGGGCCGTTTGCCCTCCCATAGTTGGTAAAAGAGCATCGGGACGTTCACGAGCAATAATTTCGGCAACTATTTCAGGAGTAATGGGTTCAATATAAGTTGCGTCAGCTAAATCTGGATCTGTCATAATGGTGGCAGGATTAGAGTTAACCAAAATAATTCGGTAACCTTCTTCTTTTAATGCTTTACAAGCTTGTGTGCCTGAATAGTCAAATTCACATGCCTGACCAATAACAATAGGTCCTGCTCCAATAATAAGAATAGATTTTATATCTGTGCGTTTTGGCATGGTTTTTTCCTATGACAAACATCTGTGTGCAATTGCGTCAGGCAGAATATTTAAATTTTAAGGCTAAAATTGTTTTATAGGTTAAGTGATCAAGAAAGTAAGCCATAAAATGCCTTTTCCATGTTTTTTTTCAGAGAAGTCAAATTTAATAGCTTTGAATATGAGTTTCTTTATGGTCAAAAATTGAGAATTGTAAAGAATAAGTCTTGATACTAAGTTGTTTATTTTATCAAGATGCAAAATTAGAACAAAATTTTCTCGTGTTATGATTCAAAATATGATCAAAACTCTTATCGTAATAAGCTGGCACGATCATTATATTGACTATCGCCCAATGTTGCGATAGCTCTTGCATTAAGACGATTCATTAAAGATATTTTTATTCCTTTTCTAACAGGTTTTTATCCATACGATATTCCCACGTGTGATGGGCAAGGGGATGGTTTGATACAAGATAAGCAGAATTGAAATGAGAGAATCTTAGGATATTCGGGCTTCTCATCCATTATGTAAAACAGTAAATTATCCTTATAAAACAATGTGCTGTATAAAGACATGACACGAATTTGGATAATTTGAGTAAATATTAGTATTATAAGGAACATTTCTGTCCCTATATAAGTTTATTTGAGGGCTCTTAAAACAATAATTCCTGGTGTTTTTGTTACATAATCCATAAAAGGGGAATCCACTACTTTTTCATTTTCTTTTCGTGAAGAAGCATTTCGGAACATTGGACCATTCTCTGTCATGATGAAAAAACCCACATGGGTTACATCCAATCCAGCAAGTTTGGTGTATATACCAATGAAATCACCGGTTTGTAAATGACTTATAACCTCTTCATTAATAAAATGACTTGGAATATAAGTTATGTTGCGTTTAACAATTGGTAATCCGAGAAGGTAGTTTCCACCGTCAGCTTTTTTATTGAGATATTTTTCAGTGCTTACTGCATAGGGGCTGAGCTGTGCGGTGATGTCATTTGCAAGTTTATATTCTCTATAAGCCCAGTCAGTGAAAAAATGCTTCCTCTTCAAAAAGTTTATATTACCATCAACATAACGCGTTTTGATAACATTATTTATGAATTCTGTTTGCGAAGTTGATTTCCGTAATGCTTCAACATAGTCTAGATAAGTGAAACAATCTAAACCTCTAAAATCAATTATGAGTTCTTCTGGTACGTTTTTTGAACCATGCAACATATTTGCTTGGTAAGGTGTTCCTAAAAAAGCTCCTGATAGAAAATCAATCATTTTTCCTGTCTCGTGGTTATCGATTTTCGAGCGTTCTTTAAGAAGAATATTGAGTTTCTTTAAAGTATAGGGATCTAGATTTACTTGTTTTTTTTGCTGTGTTTCCGTTTTGTTTTCAGGCGTTTCTTTATTTCCGTCAGATGTCTGAAAATCACATCCTGTAACCAACGCGGAAATTAAAATGAATTGGAATATTTTTCGCATTTTTTCACCATTTTTAAATTTAACAAAGAGTTTCTTTTGCGTTAGTCATATTATCTTGCGTTAATTATTATAGAGTAAAATATCATTTTCTATTTTTATAGAGCATCTTTATCAGCAGTATTTTTATTTGAAGAGAATTGGCGGTGAATTGTTATAATATAATTTGTATGCATTTAATTCATTAAAAGAAATTTTTTAAAAATATGATTCTTTATAAACTTATAGTTTTGCGCATTTAGTACAATGAGAATTTTTGATATTTTTTTGTTTTTACTTTCGTTATAGTTTTTGTGAGAATATGTTATGTAGCTTTAATAGCAGATAGAGTTTAGAATTGTAGGGAAAACAATTTGCAGGCTATAAGTAATCAAAAACTTGATTCAAAATTTACCCATCGTGGGCTTATTTTAGTTTTTATTATTTTGTTATTGGATTTTATCAGTATCGCAATCATTAACCCTATTTTACCTGAATATTTTGCTCAGTTGACAGGAAAGGATATTAGCAAGGTTTCTGGGGAAAGAGGAAGATTACTTATGGCTTATTCAGCAATGCAATTTTTATTTTCTCCATTTATTGGCAATCTCTCTGATCGTTATGGTCGACGTCCTATTTTGCTTATCTCTATTATCAGTTTTGCTCTTTATAATTTTATCTTTGCTATAGCGTGGAGCTATTCTCTGTTGCTTATTGGGTGCCTTTTGTCAGGGATAAGTAGTGCTAGTTTTGCACTCTGTACAGCTTATCTTGCTGATCTATCTGACGATAGAACTCGCACCCGCAATTTTGGTCTGTTAGGAATTGCATCTGGGCTTGGGTTTGTTTTAGGCTCATTTATAGGCGGTTTTTTAGGTCAATTCAGTCCACGTCTTCCGTTTTATTTTGCGGCCGGTTTTTCTCTTATTAATTTCATTTTTTCATGGGTTATGCTTCCAGAAACGCTTCCTATATGCAATAGGCGCTCCTTTGATATTAAGCGGGCAAATCCTTTAGGTGCTTTTTTGCAACTCAGACAATATCCCAAAGCTCTTTGGATGTTATTAGTTTTTTTTCTTTATTGGTTTGCGGAATCTCTATGGCCAAGCATTTGGGCATTTATTGCTAAAGAACGTTACAATTGGAGCACGTTTTCTATAGGATTATCTTATAGTGTTTTCGGTATAGGTCAGATTATTGTGGTCTCTCTTATTCTGCCTTATTTTTCTAAGCGATGGAGCAATTGGCATATTGCGATGTTGGGGCTCCTGTTTGCATTGGTTGCTATGGTTGGCTACACATTTGCAATTCAAGGCTGGATGATTTACTTGGTTTTTGCGTGTACTATGCTTGAATACCTTGTTCATGCGCCTATGCGCGCTATTGCTTCAGCACAGGTGCCGGCGAATGCGCAAGGAGAATTGCATGGAGCGATGACATCAGTTGTTTCATTGAGTTTAATATTTGGTCCCATTTTTTATATGTTTCTTTTCGAACAATTTACACATGAAGATGCGGACTTTTATTTTTCTGGTGCTCCTTTTGTGGGAGGCTTTTGTGTCCTTATCGTTACTACGATAGTTTTTGCTTTACGGGTCCGCTAATTCTTTAAAGTTTTTATTGATGAGAATTTTTCCAAGCTTCATAAGGTAAAGAAAGCTTATGAGCTCTAAAAGAAGATCACATTTATAGTTATACTGAAAAGTAATATGTTTTTGCGAAATGAAAGAACATGGTTTAGGGAAAGAAGCTCAAAAGAAAAGCATTTCAATTAAGCTATCTTTTTATAATTCATGATAAGATCACTGAAATGTTGAAAGAGGTAATGGCTATCTTGTGGACCAGGGGAAGCTTCAGGGTGATGTTGAACAGAGAAAACTGGTTTTCCAATAATGCGAATGCCACAGTTTGAACCATCAAAGAGGGAAATATGTGTTTCTTGGACATGTGGTGGTAAAGAGCTAGCATCTACAGCAAAACCATGGTTCATTGATACAATCTCAACTTTTCCGGTGTTCAGATCTTTAACAGGATGATTGGCACCATGATGTCCTTGGTGCATTTTTATGGTTTTTGCTCCAAGAGTCAGGGCTAAAAGTTGATGACCAAGGCATATGCCGAAAAGCGGTAAATTATGATCAATTAACGTCTTAATAGTTGGAACGGCGTATTGCGCTGTCGCTGCTGGATCGCCTGGACCATTGGAAAGAAAAATACCATCAGGGTTCATTGCTAGAATTTCTTCTGCATTTGTATGGGCAGGCACGATGGTAATGCGTGCATTCTGTGTCGCCATAAGACGAAGAATATTACGCTTAATGCCATAGTCGATTGCAATGATATGAATATTGTGCACATTGTTTGTCTTATAGCCTTTATTCCAGATCCATGGTTTTTCATTCCATTGTCTTAAGGATTGAGATGTAACTCCTTTTGCAAGGTCAAGATTGATGAGACCAGACCATTTTTGTGCACGCTTCTTTAACGAAGGGATATCAAAATTCCCATGAGGATTATGTGCAATAATAGCATTTTGAGCACCTTTTTCTCGGATAAGAATGGTTAGTGCCCGTGTATCAATGCCGCAAAGTGCAATAATTTTACGTGCTTTAAGCCATTGATGCAGGTTTTCATTTGCACGATAGTTGGAGGGCTGCGTAATGTCTGCTTTGAAAAGAGCACCGACTGCGCCATGACAGTTGAGGGGCGTGAGATCTTCGATATCTTCACTATTCGTCCCTACATTTCCTATATGAGGAAATGTAAAATTAATAATTTGTTGCGTATATGATGGATCTGTAAGAATTTCCTCATAGCCTGTTATAGCAGTGTTAAAACAAACTTCACCTTCAGCAACGCCTGTAGCACCTGCTCCTTTACCTTCAATAACTGTTCCATCAGCTAATACTAAGAGAGCTGTAGGTTTTTTTATACTCCAAGGATCGCGAGATGGGGTAGTTTGTGTCATAGTGAGCGCCTACAATTTATTTCTGAAAGGTATACCAATCAACATCCCACAAAAGTGTAACAGCTTTTGTGTATATTGTTTGTAATGTTTTGCTTGAGAAAGAGAGTATAGGTACATTGTCTGAAGAGGTAAAGTCCTGTTTTTAAATTTTCTAAAATCATCGATATTAATTATTTTTTACCATGCAATGAATGTAAGACATAGAATAATTTAATGATTGCTGAGAAATTATTTTCTGATTGAACAAAATTAGGGTAATTTACGTTGTCTGACAAGATTGGTGGTGCTCTCAAGCCTGCTTTGAAGGTGTAGAAGAGTATGTATCGTGCCGTTCTTTTGGGTTAGTTAATCACTAGATTGAGAGATCGTGATATTTCTTTATTATGATGAAGAAAAATCAGAAGTGAGAGATCATTATATACAGTTTATTTTAGTTGAAATTCAGAAAACAAATCAAAAAAATGAAATAAAATACAATGCCAATGGGGCTTTATAAAGAGTTTAGTTGCTTAAAATTGCTAGAAAAAACAAAGGGATGGGAGTTATTTATAAAATTCTTCTCCATTAACTTGATGAGATGGAAGAAAGGAAAGTCCTTTCCGTAGGGTTGGTACAAGAAAAGAGAGAAAATGAAGTGAACTGTGACAGCTTATGGTGTACTTAAGGGAAAATACTATACAGGTATAGGGAAAATAAATTTTTCTAGAATTGGTAAGAGCTTCATAAAAAAATTCAGTAAAGTTTATTGAGCAACAAAGTGCATCTGTAATTATAATAAGCAATTCTTGACATAGATATATAAACTAAAGATAAGAAGTGAAACTCATTAGAAAAAATTAATGTAAATGAGGGCGTTAAAAGAAAAGAATGAGTCTTTTTTGTTAATGAGTAAAACATCTGTGATCTATTTTATGCTCTTCTTTAAGATGTTACTTTCTTTATTTATGCGGGATTTGTTGTGTAAAGTGGTGAAGCCGTTAAAAACAATTCGGTTAGCAGCAGTGGTTTATCCTTTAATCGCAAACGAGAACGGCGCGCCCACAATGCGCCGTTTTGTCCGATATGAATGTAATCGCGGGTTAATTTGCCACTTTTAAATAGATAGTGTCCCAATGGTTTAGTTCCCAAATGCATCAGTTCTTGATTGTGTTCGAAGAGAGTTTCTTGCGGGATTATCGTGCGTCCAAGAAGCCAAGGTTGATTGTCTCCCATCAGGATAACTTCGCGTAACCAGTAACGTGAGCTCTCAGGGAGATGTTTCGCTTCCTCTTTTAGTTTATCCCGTGTAATGAAACATTCACGTTGTGGTTCGACACGTATACAGGTACAGTGTTTTTTCAATCGAAGTGTCATCGAACCCGTTTCCATGAGCCAGTCACGGATATTTTCTGGTATGAGGTGGTTTTGATCAGGTAGCCACTGTAAAGGTGGCAAGATGGAATCTTTGGGTTCAGACATCATTTTACTCCACATCTAAAACCATATTCCGTATACTATACTGAATAGTATAAAAAGATGTTTGCAATCTAATACAGAAATGCAAAGGCAGCAAGATTTTAAATAAAAAGTTTTAAAGGAAAAATTGAATCGGAAACCTTTAAAAGGGGCTTTTATTCTTTATACTCCAGAAGCATATTTCAATGATTTTAGAAAAGTTTTAATTGATAAAAAACGAAAATAAAAGATACTGAAAAAAGAGTAGAATAAAATTTTTAACATCTCTTTGTTCCTAGATCAAAATTTAGGAGAGGTATGTGTTGAAGAAATCAGATATTAAAAACAGTGATCTTTAAACGCTAATTTTAAAAGGAAGCTAGTACAGTGAAAGAACACTGTTATCTTTGCTGATATAAATAGGTTGTAGCATAGCGATTGAGGATGGTAAGGTGCAAAAGCTTTGTATCGCTTTTAGTTTAACAACAAAATAACGGTGATCCCAAAGGGATGGGATGATAACCCAAAAAGGATGGTAATGCAAAAATATTGCTAAAACACCCACCCCTCACTTGCTCATTCGCGGTAATTTAAAAAGCTACAGCAACGATATTTCAATTTTCTCGTTTAGCACCCAAAAGTGCCTTGAAAAAATGAAAAGGTGTCTTACGAGCGAACTTTTCTTCCTATCCATATAAGAATGCAGGCTCCTATAAAACCTGAAATGAGATAGCCAAACCAACCAGCAAAGCTTACGCCTAAAAGGCCAAAAACAAAACTGGCTAATATAGCCCCAATAATTCCTAAGATAATGTTTAGAAAAACTCCTGTTTGGCTTTTCATAAAATATTGCGCAGCCCAACCTGCAAGGCCGCCGATAATAATAGCTGCAATCCAGCCGATATTTGCGTCTTCCATTTATATTCTCCTTTGCCTGAATCTTAAAACTAGGGTAAGCTCGACAAAGATCAAGGCTAACTCTTTTGCCTTGGGGATAGATAGAGGAATGCTCCTCTTGAAAACTTTATTATATTTTACTTTGCTGTTTTCTCAATTGATGCGAACATCTTATACGTGCAATATTGTATCTCTAAAATCACAAAAACACACCATTACCCGCATAATACCAAAAAATGCTGAAATTCGCAATTGTTTTCCGTAAAGAAAAAATGTTTGTAAAAGCGCATTGAGAGCATATAAATTGAATTTATGAGGAGATTTTTTTGCCAACTCTTCTAACAAGTTTTAAAAAGACTGAAAGGATATAAATAAAGAAACAAGAAAAATTATAATTCGAGAAGTTTGAACGGAAGCTTGTCCATACGATACCAATGATCCTTGAAGTGATCTTTAAGGCTGTTGTTCTTTAAATTTTTACAAACTGTTGTGTCAATTGAATCTTTAAAAATATTATAATTTTTGCAAACCGATGGCGTTTTATCTTTCTCATATTCCATTTTTTTCTTAGTGCTGTGGATCGGTTTAGTCTTTAGCAAGCTTTGATTGGACAAAGACATTTAAAGACGTGAATGCGCAAAATTTAATAATCGATGGAATATGTTCATTGTTCAAATATTCTCAAGGTGAAGGTTTAGACGTTTGTTGTTCAGTAGGATTACGTAGGCGGGAGTTTTGAAGAAGTCCTTGCGCTTCTAAAATTGGGTAGATCATTGAGGTTAAAAGGGAGTTGATTTGTTTTAAATCGCGTACAGTGTCGAGATGAAGGCTGGATGACTCTATGTTTTTAAGGTCACCTTCACGAAGGCGTTTAAAATGCTTTAAACTCATCTCTTTTTCTAAATTTCGGAGCTGGTCTTTTTTCTGCACCAATAAATGTGCGGTATGGGTGTCACGTGAGACAAGAACATTAAATGCGATATGCGCATTGGCTAAAACAATGGAATGGAAGCGCAAGAGATCATTCCATCCATCGCTGCTAAATTTTAGACCTTTTTGTTGTTTCTTTTTAACAAGCATAAGCATATTATGAATAATGATGTCTCCTGCTTGATCTAATTTTATACAAGCACCTAGAAGTTCTTGTGTTTGGAGGGCTTGTTCATCAGACAATTTTTGTCCAGCTAATCGTGCAAGATAAAGTTTAATTGCAATATGCTTTTTGTCCAGCATTGTGTTTAGCTGATTAAGCTCACGGATGATATCGGGATCAGGTTTTTCATAAAGTCCCATGATCTTTTCTAGCATAATATCCACAAGATCACAGATATGGATAACTTCACGCATGACATTAGAAAGTGCTAAAGTTGGGCGCTCAAGAACGCTATCATCAAGAGCTGTTTGATCAGATAAATTCAGTGTTTTATCACTTTGTGTTTTTTTTGTACTGATGTGAACAATTGTGGTGGTTAGTTTTAAAACCGCTGTTGAGAGGGGTATCCCGGCAAGGAGAATGAAAACATTAAAAATGATATGGGCGTTGATAACTTGAGTAGAGGGGGTATTGCCAAGCCATGTGATTGGTGGTTGAAAGAAGAGAAAGAAGAGAAGGATCAAGATTGAACCGGCTCCGCGCATGAGCAAATTCCCCAAGGGCACGAGGCGGGCATTAGGGGAGGCATTGCGTGTTAAAAGCGGTGCTATAAGAGAGGAACCAAAATTAACGCCAAGGACCATTACAACACAGAGTTGGGCATGTATAAGGTCATAGTTGGCAAAATTGACCAGCAAGATGATTCCTGCAATGGATGAATGTAAGAGATAAGTGAGTGCTGCTGCCAATAAAAAAGTAGAAATAGGATCTGTTGAAAGATAACGAATGATGCTAGGTAAAAGAGCGCTATCCCGTAAAGGCTCAGTGGCTGAACTGATCATTTGTAAAGATAAAATCAAAAGACCGATGCCAATGATAATACGTCCCATTTGACGCCACTCACGTTTTTCAGTTGTCATGAAGATACTTGTGCCAATTAAAAGACACAGTGGCACAACAAGAGTAAGGTCATAGGAAAGAATTTTGACAACAAATGCTGATCCTAATTCTCCTCCACGGACAGCCATCAGTCCTGCTACACCAGAGACAAAACCAGATTCGACAAAAGAACCAACAAGGAGTGTGATTGCTGTAGAGCTTTGTAAAATCATTGCTGAAAAAAGTCCGAAACTTACAGCAAACAATGGTTTGGAGATGACATGACGCATTTTATATTTAAGCCTGTCACCATAAGCGCGTTCAACGCCTGTGCGTACCATGCGTGTTGCCCAAAGAAGTAAAGAAATAGCGCCGGCAAGATGAAGGAGTACCAATGAACCATTCATGATACTTTCTCTTTCTTTGTTGTTATAAATAAGGTTGATGTAAAAAATTCATGCATTGAAGCTCATTATTTTACTTTTCTTTCGTTTCTAATACATGACGAAAATCATAACCACTCGGATTTTGAAAAATCTTTAGACCAAAACTAGGAAGAATGGAATAAAGGTGGTCAAAAATATCAGCTTGAATTTGTTCATATTCTAGCCAATTTGTTGTGTTGGTAAAACAATAGATTTCCAAAGGTAAACCATCAGGTGTAGGAGGTAATTGTCGTGCCATCAGGGTCATGTTTTGTTCGATGTTTAAATGCTTTTTTAAATAAGCAACAACATATGCACGGAAAGTTCCAATGTTGGTTAAACGGCGCGTATTGGCTAACACGTCATGATTTTTATCTAATTGAGTATTCCATTGATTAATTTCTGGTATTTTTTGTGTGAAATAATTTTCTAACAAATTAAATCGGGATAGATATTGTTGTTCTTCTTCTGTGTGAAAACGGATGCTTGATTGGTCAATAAAGAGCGACCGTTTAATACGCCGTCCACCTGCTTCTTCCATGCCACGCCAATTCTTAAAAGCGTCGGTTACCAATTTACGAATAGGCACAGTCGTGATTGTTTTATCAAAATTTTGAACTTTAACGGTATGGAGTGCAATTTCAGTGACATCGCCATCGACATCGAGGCTGGGAATTTGAATCCAATCACCGACACGGACCATATCGGTAGATGAAATTTGGATGCCTGCAATGAGAGACAGAAGTGTATCTTGGAAAATCAGCATGAGGACGGCGGCCATTGCACCAAGACTGGAGAGAAGGATAAGTGGTGAGCGGTCAATTAATGTCGCTACCATGAGAATTGTAGCTACAGTAAAAAGCGCAATTTTGGCGATTTGAATATAACCCTTTATTGGTTTTAACCGCGCCGTTGGCTGTTGTTCATAAAGGATATTAATAACATTAAGAAGGGAAGAAATTGCAAGGGCAACCACAAAAATAATGAAGGCATTAGCAACATTGCCTATAATAGTGTTGAGAGCATCAGGAAGTGTTGGGATAAAATTAATGCCGATTGAGAGAGTAAAAGCTGCAACAATGTTCGCTATATACCGAATAGTGGATTCAATATCAGCGGTAGTATTTTTAGGGAGAAAAGAAGAAAGCCGTTTTGCTCCGTGAAAGAGAAGGCTTCGTGCTAAAAAATTGACTAAAAGCGCAATGATGATAAGAATAATGAGCCAAACAATAGATTCTAGCAAAGGATACTGAACAAGAAATTTTATCACTTTTTTTACTCTCCATTTCTGAAAAATATGCGGTTGAACCTTTAAAACTTTTCAATCGCTTAAAAGGAAGTGTTGGAATTATGCTCTAAAGTGGTTAAATATGCAAAAAAGAATTTTTAAACTCTGTGAGAGATAATGCGTTTTTCGGCCGATTTTCTTGATGACCTTCGCACTAGATTGCCAATTTCAACAGTTATTGGCCAGAGGGTGATCTTTGATCCCAAGAAAAGTAAACCTTCGCGAGGAGATTTTTGGTGTTGTTGCCCATTTCATGGTGAGAAGACTCCAAGTTTTCATTGTGATGATCGTAAAGGACGCTATTATTGTTTTGGTTGTGGTGTGAGTGGTGATATTTTTACTTTTCTTTGTGAGCTTGATGGGTTGCACTTTTCAGAAAGTGTAGAGCGTTTGGCTGATTTTGCAGGGATCAAATTACCTCTTTTTGATCCACAAAGTCATAAACGTCAAATGGAAAAGGCTGATCTTTATGATGTTATGAAAATAGCTACGGATTTTTTCCAACAGAGCTTATATGATAAAGCTAGTGTGAATGCGCGTCGTTATCTTGATGCACGTGGTGTGACACCAGAACTTGCAAAGCGTTTTCGAATTGGTTTTGCTCCAGTGAAACGGACAGCTTTAAAAGAAGCTTTAAGTGCGCGCGGAATTTCAATCAAACAAATGGAAGATTGTGGATTGCTCAAATTGAGTGAAGATAATACGGTTTCCTATGATCGATTTAGAAATCGTATTATATTTCCCATTGAAGATTTACGCGGACGTGTGGTGGCTTTTGGAGGGCGTGCGTTAGAGAAAGATACACCAGCAAAATATCTCAATAGTCCCGAAACAGTGCTATTTCACAAAGGAAATATGCTTTATAATGCAGCAGCAGCTCGCAAAAATAGCCGCTTCGTTGGCGATGAGAAAATCCATTCACTTGTTGTGGTTGAAGGTTATATGGATGTCATCGCGTTGACTAAAGCTGGTTTTGAAGGAGCGGTAGCACCTTTGGGGACAGCGTTAACGGAAGCACAAATTGAGCTTTTATGGCAGATGGGATCCGATCCCATTTTGTGTTTTGATGGAGATGATGCTGGCTTAAAAGCTGCTTTTCGTGCTGCTGATCGTGTGCTGCCTCTTTTGAAATCAGGCGTTTCTGTGCGCTTTGTTTTGTTGCCACAAGGTAAAGATCCAGATGAAATTATTTCTGCTGGTGGTGCACAACTTTTCTCTTCTTTTTTGCAAAAAACAATTCCGTTGATTGAACTTTTGTGGCAGCGTGCTGCTTACGGAAAGAATTTTGAAACTCCAGAAGCACGGGCGACGCTAGAACAACAACTAAAACAACAAATTTTTACAATTAAAGATCAAGATATACGCCGTTATTATTTGCAAGATATAAAAAAACGGCTTTTTGATTTTTTTCGTCCCTCTTTTTCGAAAAAAAAGAGTACAGGGCGGTATCAACAGCCCTCCCACAATAGGATCCTAAAAGATCACTCTTTTTCTGTTTTGGAAAATTCTGACATAGTGCGTAATTCGTCGCAATCTATTCCTTTGCGTGAAGCAGTTATTTTGTTGATTTTAGCTTACTATCCTGAGTTATGGTATGAAAATTTTGAAGTTCTTGCTGAATTGGAGTTGCAAAACAGTCAATTAGTCTGTTTTCATCAATCTATGTTAGAAATTCTTGGGGATCAGCAGCTTCATGATAAAGAAACAATGATTGCGCTCTTAGAGGAAAAAGGGCAAACAGCTCTGTTAGAGCGTATGAAACATCTTGTGCAACATGTTGGCATGCGTACTGTTTTTATTGGAGCTCCTATAGAAGATGCTCGGGCTATATTAAAACAGGCTCTCTACTTGCATCTTCAAGAACACCACCTACATAAGAGATTACAAGATATTGAAGAGCAACTTGTAAGGAATCCTAACAGCGAGGTCTTTAATCTGCTTCGTGAGATAAAAAGTGAGCTGGAACAGATGCAAGCGACAGAAGCGTTAATTGAAGGATTTGGAAGTTAGTTGGATAAAAAAATAGACGGGAATAACCAAGATACGATAAAATGATTCGCTTTTTTAATGCGAATCAGTCACCTAAGGCTTAAGATGAGGAAGTTTATGTAGAGCGACATTTTTATAAAGAATGACGACTGGATTTTAGGAAAAGCGGGAAATTGGTTCTTACTATATGCTGCAGAGATTATCTCAGAAAGGCTGAGAGGTGTCGGGGAAACTTCTTGAGTTTTCCCGCGTTTTTGTGTGAATGAAGTACTTATTTCGAATGTATTCTTTCTGATAGTAATCTCCTCTAAGAGGAAGTATATATTGGAAAGGTTCCGATACGTTAGGTAAGAATGAGAAATGCTGGTCACGTGGAAGCTGTGGAGTGATCAAGTGGAGTTACGGTATGGCAACAAAGGTTAAACAGAAAAATAATGTGGAAGTAATAAGCCAAACGAGTTTGGATAGTCCTCTTCTTGATTTTTCTGATGATGCCATTAAAAAAATGGTTAAGCTCGCCAAAAAAAATGGTTATGTGACAATGGATGAACTGAATGCAGTTCTTCCATCTGAAGAGGTTACGTCTGAACAAATTGAAGATATCTTGGCAATGTTTTCTGAGATGGGTGTTAATGTTGTTGACGATGAAGATGATATCGATTCTGAACATGATGAGGAAGAAGTCACGGTAGAGGGAGGAGATCTCGTAGAGGCTTCTAGTCACGCGATTGCAACGACAACGAATAAGCGTGAAGTTACAGATCGTACTGATGATCCGGTGCGCATGTATTTACGGGAAATGGGAGCCGTTGAACTGCTTTCGCGGGAAGGCGAAATTGCCATTGCCAAACGTATCGAAGCAGGGCGTGAGACAATGATTGCAGGACTTTGTGAAAGCCCTTTGACTTTTCAGGCTCTCATTATTTGGCGTGAAGAATTGAAAGAGCAGCGTATTCTTCTTCGTGAAATTATTGATCTTGAAATGACTTATGCTGGTCCAGAAGCAAAGCAGGCTCCTCTTGTTGAGCGAAGTGAAATTAATAAGATAAAAGAGGAAAAAATATCTTCTGGTATGCGCAATATGGAGGGGATTGCGGGAGAGAGAGGCGTTGAGGATGAAGAAGATGATGAGGATGATGTTAACTTGTCGCTTGCTGCAATGGAAAATGAACTCTGTCCCCAAGTCATGGAAACATTGGATTTTATTGCACAAACCTATGTAAAATTGCGGAAATTACAAGATCAACATGTTGAGAGTAGTTTGGCAGAGCGTAAAGAGGGGGCTCTTACATCCTCACAGAGAAAAAAATATGTTCAATTAAAGGGTGAGTTGATTCAAGCCGTAAAATCTCTTTCTTTAAATCAAAACCGTATCGAATCTTTGGTTGAACAGCTTTATGACATCAATAAGAGATTGATTCACAATGAGGGTAAGCTGAAGCGAATTGCTAACAGTTATGGTATTGGTCATGAGGATTTTTTAAAAGAATACCAAGGACGTGAACTAGATGCAGATTGGATAAATTATATTGCGGCTTTATCAGGATCAGGGTGGAAAGAATTTTCAAGGCGTGAAGGAAAAGAAATTCAGAGATTGCGTAGCGAAATACAAAATCTTGCACAAGAAACTGCTATTTCAATTGGTGAATTTCGTCGGATTGTTACGCAGGTGCAAAAAGGTGAACGCGAATCAACAATTGCTAAAAAAGAAATGGTCGAGGCTAATCTCCGTCTCGTGATTTCAATTGCAAAAAAATATACCAATCGTGGTTTGCAGTTTCTGGATCTTATTCAAGAAGGCAATATTGGTTTGATGAAAGCCGTGGATAAATTTGAATACCGCCGTGGGTACAAATTTTCAACTTATGCCACATGGTGGATCCGTCAGGCAATTACTCGTTCAATTGCTGATCAGGCACGTACTATTCGTATTCCTGTTCATATGATTGAGACAATTAACAAAATTGTTCGTACATCACGGCAGATTCTCCATGAAATCGGACGGGAGCCTACACCAGAAGAATTGTCGAGTAAACTTTCTATGCCGTTAGAAAAAGTACGAAAAGTCCTTAAAATTGCAAAAGAACCTATTTCACTCGAGACACCTGTTGGTGATGAGGATGATTCGCATTTAGGTGATTTTATTGAGGATAGAAATGCGTTATTGCCGATTGATGCTGCTATTCAAGCAAATCTACGGGATACAACCACGCGCGTGCTGGCTTCATTAACGCCACGTGAAGAACGTGTTTTGCGAATGCGTTTTGGTATTGGGATGAATACAGATCACACTTTGGAAGAAGTTGGGCAGCAATTCTCAGTGACAAGAGAGCGTATTCGACAAATTGAAGCAAAGGCGCTTCGTAAGTTGAAGCATCCTAGTCGTTCAAGAAAATTGCGTAGTTTTCTCGATTCTTAACAAGGGCTTTATGTCTTTTCCAAGAATGTATCATTTTCTTAAGGAATGTGGAAAAGCATATTTCATAGAGTTTTTAGGGTACCTTCTTAAAAAAGGAAACGAGACAAGAGTTGTAAAGTATTTTGTGATGTGCAAGGGAATGATTTTAATTTCTTCATCATAAACAGGATTAAATTCAAAGAATCTTACGATATTCAGAATCCCTATTCAAAATGAAAAAACAATGAATTATCTTTATCAATCAATGTGTTGTCTAAAGGTTGTCTTGGCTTTTATCATAAAGATAGCAAGATAGGTGGGATGAAATCATAGAGTGTTTTTTCAAAAGAATGAACGAATATTTCAAGCTTTACTCTGTCTATAATGGTAAGTTTATTAAGAGATATGATATCTTAAAAGAACCTTATGGGTAATGTCTCGACTTTTTAGTGACAAAGATGGATTCTTTTTTGCTTTATGAGGTTGTTCACACAAGCGATTTATCTCGATATGTACGAATCTCAAGATTCCATTGAGGTTATATTATTGTTTGAGATTGTGAAAGATTGAGAGTCGTGTATTTTAATTGTTTTTCTTCGCATAAAGGTTTTTTCTAAAGAAAAAATATCCTTATTAAATTTGTTTTAAAAAGATTGTCTTGAGGCAATGAAGTAAATTTAATGTTTTTTAAAAAACGAAAATTGGTGAAATTGTAAAGATTAAATTATTTTATTGCTCTTGTTGATAGATTTTTTTCTCTTGAAAAGATATGACTGATTTTATGAATGAAGAAGCTCCCTTTTGGAAAATAAAAGAATTGGAAGAAATGACCATTTCTGAGTGGGAGAGTATTTGTGATGGTTGTGGGCGATGTTGTTTACACAAAGTAGAAGATGATGATACTGGCGATATATATACAACCAGTGTCGCTTGTCGTCTTTTAGATGGAGAAACTTGTCGGTGCCGAGATTATGTTCACCGCAAGTCAATTGTTCCCAATTGTATATCGTTGGATATTGCAACGGTTAAAACAGCTCGATGGCTTCCGGAAAATTGTGCTTATCGGTTGGTTAATGAGGGAAAAGACCTTCAATGGTGGCACCCACTGATTTCAGGGAATTGGCAGATGGTCCATCAAACACAATTTTCGGCGCGTGAACAGATAGAAATTTACGAAGATGAATTAACCTCTGAAGAGGATTACCTCCATCATATCACCGGTCTTCTTTGTGAAGGCTAGTGATATGATTATTTCATGCAATAGTTTATAATTTTGTGCTTTAGTCTATAGAAAATACTACGCTAACATTGACGTTATAACCCAATTCTCCTCCTGAGAAATTTGTATCGGCGTCGCTTGCATGTACTGCACTGCTCATAAGACGTGGGCGTGGAGAGTAATTATCATTATTTTCATTGATTCGAATAATTTTTCCTAATTTTAAATTTGCTGCTTGTGCTATAGTTTCAGCTTTTTCAATGGCTTCAGCGATAGCTTTTTTACGTGCTTCTTGATAAAATGGCTTTGTATCAGCGTTGGTGAAGGTAATGCCATTAACTGAGTTAACGCCCAGAGTCATTGCTTGATCAAATATTTTACCAGCATTGGCAAGGTCGCGAATACGCACTGTTAAAGAATTTGAAACATGATAGTATTTCTCATTATTCTTTTTTTCATGATGTTGATCAGAGCTATATTGGTAAATGGACAAGCCTGATGTTTGTAAATCATTGGCTTGGATTCCATTGTTTTTAAAAGCAGTTACAATATCATTCATAGATTTATTATTGGCTGCTAATGCTTTTTGGGCAGTTTTGTCCTCTGTAACAACGGCTAGGTTAATAATTGCCATATCTGGTGCTGCTTGACTTTCACCAGTTGCAGTAACTGTAATCGTTGCGTTTTTTATTTTGCTTTCTTCAGCATGTATGGAAAATGAACTGGTTAGCAGTGTAAGTATCACCATAATTATTTTAACATTATAATGGTTCAATGATTGGAAAATTGTTTTTTTCATATCTGCTCCTCTATATTTATCAGGTTACTACTTTCTCATTTTTGGAAGTTTTTGTAAATAAATTAGAGTAGTAGCGAAAAAAACCGATAGATAAAGAAAAAAAGATGAGTTATAATTTAAACAAGCCCTTGTATCATAGGGCGTTTTAGTTTAGAGAAAAGCAACCTGTGTGGGGCCTGTAGCTCAATTGGTTAGAGCCAGCGGCTCATAACCGCTTGGTTGGGGGTTCGAGTCCCTCCGGGCCCACCATTATAAAGTTAAGTGCGTTATAGAGAATCCTTGAGATTTTTTCTCCTTCATTTTTTTCTCTATTGTGGGGTGGTTTCTTATTCGTTCTCTTGGTATAGAGGAGTGATATTTTCATCAATTTAGTCAAAACGGCTCTGATTGATGACATCTTAGCATCTCTCTATTAAGCTTATATACAGTCCTTAATCTATGAATTGATTTTTTAATTTCTGTTTCTGTGTATTTTCCCAAAATAGGGTGTTAAATTTCCTTTGATGAGTTCGTTTTTTCCCCGCAAATGAATCTTATTATTAAAGACTGAGCAATTTAAAGGCTTTTGTTGTTCTAGGTAAACCCAGAAGGAAATATTTGCTTTAAAGTGATTTCTTTATTTTTTTATGAATGAACTTAACTCTTGCATCTTTGAGTTTGATCTAAACTGCATCAGTATGATTCAATCTTGTACAAAAAAAACAGTTTGTAGATGTTCATAGGCACTGTATATCAACGATATAACATTTATCTCTGTTGTTTTTCCAAGGTGGAAATTTTTTCTTTTTTTGAGGAAGAATTTTTTAGAGCTGGAAATCAGGTGTGCTTCTAAAAGTTTTTGATTAATTGTTTTTTAAAGCTTGTTGAGTATTTTTCAGAATATTTTGTGTGGATGTGTTCGTGTGTTTTTTTTGTGTTGTTCGATGTTTGCTGTCATAGGCATCTTTTTTCTATGGAATGAAGATTTTCATCAAAATGCCTTTCTTTTATCGTTGTATATTTTTGCTAAGTTGCGCTTATAAATGCTGTTTGGACTATGGTCTAATTGTCACCTAAGAGAAAATTTATCAAGATCTTCTTTAATGTTGTACTTTATAAGATTTAGAGTGCTAAGTAAATCTTACTCTTTTTTCTGTTGAGTGTAGAGATCTTTGTCATTACCTTTCTCTTTTATGTAAAGCTGTTGATAGATGCATTCGTTTTTTCGGAAAGAAAAATTTATTTCTTCTTCAAATTCAATATATTTATACAAAAGGATCTTCTTTTTTTGTAAATACTTATGCAATTTATGGAGGGATATCATTAGAGCTTGACCCATTGTATCTTTTTAAGTACCGCCATCTTTGTTCATGATAGATCTCTATGTTAGATTGCAAGAGTGCTTTTAGAAGAAAAGCCGATTTTTTGAGAAGCACCTCAAAGATTCGTAAGCAGCATGGCTGTTCATGAGGGCTGTACATATCGCGTTGTTTGTATTTTTGCTTTGCGATATTGTTTTGAAAATAGAGGTAGTGCTGTATAGGATAAAATTGTAATATATGCTTTTTAAATAAGCTTTTTCATATTCTCTCACCTAGAGGTCAGAAGTATTTTCAAAGATATTTTTACGTCGATTAGTTATTGGTTCGAATCACAGGATTTGTGTAACACTGTGAGTGTTGTTGATAAAAGTGGTAGAACCAATTTTATCATAAAAGGGCTTGGGCCGTGCGATGTCTTCTGTTTCACCATGGTACATAACTAACAGAATCCCTTCTAATTGTATAAAATCAATTATCACACAGTCGCTTCCATACTGCCTATTGCAAATATTTTTTGTAAGGTATGGGATATATCTGAACGTTATAGCGTTATCCAGTTTGACTACATGGAGTATAACTATGAAGAATGATGAAAAATTTAAGGTCGATTTATCCAACATTATCGTTAAATGGGAGGCTTTGTCGACGGTGCAGAAGCAAGAGATACTGAAAATAGTAGAAAATTTTACAAATGTTGCTCAGTCAACAGAATATTTAAGGCTTCAATCTTCTTTTTATCTCCAGAGGAAATCAAAGCGATGAGTCTTAGATCTTCATCGGAGATGTTAAAACCAGTTATTACATATATGGCGCTAGTATTTCCGAGTGTGTTAAGAATAGCCATGAGTTTATCTACAGAGGGTCTTTTCCCTCCGTTTATCATTTGTTGTACGTAGTTTTGTCCACAGCCTGCTGCTTTGCTTATTTCAATCATTGTGCGTCCATCACTTTTTATTAATTCAATTAAGCGTTGGAACCAATCTTTTTCAGTCTTTGTCATTTTTAGACCTTTACATATTTACGCTATAGCGTTAATATTGCGTTGCGAATCCAGAGTACATGATACAAGGAGCATAAAAATATCCATGTGTAGCTTTTCGCTTATGAAGGATATCAGGTTGTTTTTTATTAATAAAAAAATGTCCGTATATACTTTCAAATTTGAATCAATAAAAAATTGTTGCTTAGTTTCACTATCGTGACAGAATTTGCGCGTATAACCAGACATGGAAACACACGTGGTATGTTCATGAAATATTATCAATAGTATACTCAGCACCATTATAAATCAAGATATACCCCAACATTGGCATTTGTAAGAAATTTTTGCGGGAGGGTGCTGTGCAGATGTATGGAGCTTTGTGGTCGTAAGGGAAAGGATCATGGCTTTGGAAAGAATGCAAAAAACTCACGGGTACAGGACACTATTTTTCTTTTTATTTTAATAAATGAAGTTACTTTCAAATGGTTTTTCGCATGTGTATGTTGAGAGATTTTGGAAATACCAAAAAAATGATGTTGGTAATTTTATAGAGTATAAAGAGATTATCAATCGTGAAGGAATTTGTTGAGGAGGATATAAAGACAAGTGCGAGATATTTTATAAAAGGTGGATGTGTTTTGGCTAATGATAGCATTGTTTATAATAAACTACATATCTATTCTATTATAATAGCCTGATTTTAGCAGTGTTCATGTGTATGGTAATTCACAGGTTGTGGTAGGCGGTATATGAGGGGATAAGAATTTGCTGTAATAGTAAGGTTAATGGCGGTGCTTGTGTTTATAGGAATGCTTAAGCTTACAACTGTAAAATTTTCAAAGATTCTAAAATTATGTAGGTGCTTTAGTTTGTGGTTATGCAAAGATTTGTAAGGAAGTAAAAGTTTATAGAAATGCAGAGTCTTATGAATATGAAGATTTTTTTCAATTAGATAGCTTTTTCCTGGTATAAAAGAGGATAGCAGGAATGATGTAAGGGAGGAGGTGCCTATTGAGTTTATTGCATCCTTGGAATTTTTTGAAATCAGTGATGTCTTTGCATTTTGTATAAATAAATATGCTGCAAATCATAGGGGTGAGGATATAATTGGGCAGCTTTCATGAGGTTGCTTTATCTTATTTTTTAGCATGTTTTTGTGGAGAGGATAAGGGTACTAAGTGTGATTTATTCCATTTAGTACAGGTGGTTTTTGTATTCTTTTTTAATAAAAAACTAAACGAAACAAATTGCTAAAAATGATTGATTCGATAGTTGTTAAAGGAGATCAAAAGTGAGTGTGAATGCAATTTTATTAGGGGCGGTGATTGTTGTTTTTCTTTTCAGTGGGGGCATGTTTCGATTTGCTTTTTATTATCGCGATCAGGCTAAAGTTCTTAAAGAAGAAGTAAGAAAGCTAAAGCATGAGTTCTTACGGGATTCCATGAAGATGACTGAAGAACGAGATAGGGCAATTAGAGAGCAAAATATGATGATTAAAAGACGGGATCAAGCAATTGAAAGACTAAAAAAACAAATTCAGCAGTACGAGGAAGCTATGCAAAAACACCAAAAAGAGATTACCTTTGAAGAGGGTTAAAAAGATGATGAGAGAGAATGCCAATAGAAAAAGATTAAAAAAAAACTCTTAGGAATTCAGCAGGATAAACATATTCATAATTTGTGTATCACGTGTATTTTATTCAGTCGCTTATGGATGTTAAACATCACATAAAAACCCCCCTCCCTTAAGAAAAAGCAAGGGCTCCTCCTACAGCACGAAATTATTGGACAAGATTTCTAATATAAAAAGCAAAATTTTTATCTTAATATTAAAGAACGTTAGGATTGTAATTCTCTAATAAGGGCTTTATGCGTGATTTCTTTTATCTGTTCAATATTGACCAAGATATCTTGTTTTGTCGGATAACCCTTACTAGAAAAAGCAATTTTTTGTTTGTCTCCTGAGATTAAACGCCAATACCATTGGTTATGAACACCTTGAAATACCTCAAAAAACATGCTTCTCACCTCATAAAATAGCTGTAATTACAAGATAAACATCTAACCAGTATAACTATGAGCACTAAAGTATGTCTCTATAGTGAGTAGTCAATATATTCCTCTTAATTTTTTTAATCTTAGATAAAATCTCTATGAAAGCAACATTCTGTAACAAGAAAATATTTATTGTCAATAAGCTATAAAGAGACACTTTACACTACAAAACCGTTTTTTAAAACTTTAACCATGCTATATTTATAGCTTTTTTGGGAAAAATTTTTTATTGCTACTGGGCAGATATACTCAATTTTTTTCTATAAAAACAAATTTCATACGTTTAATAAAATATCACTAGTATGGAAAAATAAAGAAAACCTCTTTCGTGTTGATAAAGCTTATAATTCTTTTGTTATCCTTTGTGATAAGGATATTTATTGATTAGCTATAATCTCTTTTTGCGACACACTTCGAATGAGTAAATCAATGAACAAGCTAAGGGTATAAGAATTAGCCATTTTTGCTTTCATATCGATCAGCGAGGTTGCTGCTTTTGGGTTAAGGTTATTCGATAAACCTTGTTTTGACAAGTAGTGCTGCAACTTTTCATAAGAGCTATCGATTTTTTCTTGATTTTGTTTTTCATGACGACCACTTTGGGTAAGAATCTCCTCAAGTCCCTCAATTTTTTTTATAAAATAATTCCAATCAAAATCACTTTTAGCATACTCTGTGTCAAACATTTTTCCTTGTCCAGTTAAAAGCCAATTAATATTGACACCGTACAATGTGCGATATGTTTGTAAAACACTAAGATTGGGTTCTCTTTCTCCCCGCTCATAAAAAGCAATGGAATTTTTTGTCATACTAAAACTTTTAGCTAATGCTTCACGTGATGGATCTCCTAGAGCGAGACGTACATAACGCAAACGTTTTCCAAAGATAGTTTTTGATTCAGTTTCAGGACGGGCCACGAATTATCTCCCTCAGTAAATCATCATGGTATAGGTTTTAGCCAATAAAGGCACACTATGTATTAATAACTCTTGATATAATGTCAATATTTATAGTTTTATTTCTCTTTATTTTTTTAAATTTTAGTGGATAGAAAGCAATTTTTGACTTGTTGTATAGCACATTATTTAAAATTGTTATTCATTTTAGAGGTAAAAATAAGCTTACTGATACTTTTCTTGTTTTTTCTGGTGGAAATTTCATATAAATTTGCCGTGTAGATTCTCTCTATCTTTGCGTGAAGGGATATAGTTTAGTTTTTCAATTTGCGTGATAGATGAATTTGAACAAGTAAATTTTGAGGAATGGTCATGGCCCTGTTGGGTTATTTTAGGTGGGCTTTTTTTTTCACAATTGTTGGCGTCTTTATGGGGGGGGTGATTGGTTGGTTCGAAACAGAAAGTTTTATTGGTTTTTTAAAATATTTTTTTATTTGCTGTGTTTTAGGAATTTTAGAAATTTCTTTATCTTTTGATAATTCTATTATCAACGCTCGTGTTCTTGGAAAAATGGACCCATTATGGCGCCGTCGTTTTCTGCTATGGGGTATTTTGGTGGCTGTATTTGGAATGCGGATTGTTTTTCCTTTGCTGGTGGTTGCTGTTGCTGTTGGGATTAATCCAATTGCAGCAGTAAAATTAGCAATATGGGAACCACATCAATATGCCGCAATTTTAACAGATGCTCATGTGGGGATTGCCGCTTTTGGAGGAACTTTCCTGATCATGGTTGGTTTGAGATATTTTTTTGATCCTGAAAAAGAGGTGCATTGGCTTGCTTTTATAGAAAAGCCTGCGCAAAAGTTTGGAGCGCTTGTTGGCGTTGATATTGCAATCGTTTTAGCTTTGATATTGTTCTTTTCAGAACAAATTGTAACAGAAGATAAAATGACTTTTTTACTCGCTAGCCTTTATGGACTTTTGACGTTTATAGCTGTTGAAGCTATTGGTTCGCTTTTGGATGGTCCAAAAGCGGCTTTAGCTACCGTTGTGAAAGGGGGAGCTGGAGCCTTTCTTTATCTAGAGATTCTGGATGCGAGTTTTTCTTTTGATGGCGTTGTTGGTGCTTTTGCTTTTTCACACAACCTTTTTATTATTGCAATTGGTCTTGGTATCGGTGCGTTCTATGTGCGTTCTATGACGATAATGTTAGTCGAATCAGGGATATTGTTGCATTATCGTTATTTGGAGCATGGTGCTTTTTATGCGATCTTGGTGCTTGCAGTGATTATGTATCTGCAAACGATTCTATCGGTTCCTGAAATATTCACAGGACTGGTAGGGGTCTGTATTATTGGAATGGCATTTTATGCTTCTCTTCGTTTCAAGCGTCATACCCTGAATAAGAATGGTCTCTCTGAGTAAATTGAAAATTGTATGCGTTGTTATTGCAAAACGAAGGCATTTTAAGAAGCCATTAACAGTTCTATGCCGGATTCGTTCATCGTTTTCAGCATAGTGTTAAGTGAACCGTTAAGATCAATACCAGCACAGGCATTTAATGAAACACTTACTTTAAAGCCGCACTGTATGGCGTGAAGTGCGGAAAATCCTACACAAAAATCAGTTGCTAAACCACACATAGCTAGATTTGTAAAACCCTGTTCTCTGAGATAAACTTGTAAGCCTGTTGGTGTTTTTTGATCATTTTCAAAAAAGGCAGAATAGCTATCAATTTTTTTATTATAACCTTTTCTAAGGATAAGTTGTGCCTTTTCAACTCTGAGAGATGTATGAAAATCTGATCCGTGTGTTCCTTGTATGCAATGATCGGGCCAAAGTATTTGCGGGCCATAGTCAAGTTCAATGGTATCATAGGGCGCTTTTTGGGGATAGGAAGAAGCAAAGCTGCAATGATTTTTTGGATGCCAGTCTTGGGTTAAAATGACATGATCAAAATGGTTTATGAGATTATTGACCGCGGGTAAAATAGCATCACTTTGTGGTACTGCAAGTGCTCCACTTGGTAAGAAGTCATTTTGAACATCAATAACGATTAAAGCTTTTTTTTCCATAAACATATTCCTGTAAGAGACTTGCTCTTTATGATACCTTTAAGAGGCTCTATTTTAACCTTGAAGTTTTAAAATAGTTTCGTGGATATTGGTATTATTTTTGTAATTATCAAGCCATAAAAGAGGAATGGAAAGATTTCTATAATTCTCTTTATAGCTTTTTACGAATTGCAACCATGACGCAATGGGAAGAGCACTGTGGTCACTAAGTGCCACATGTCGGTGTAAAGCTTTCATGATCATCAAGCTTGGAACATCAGATCCCATAAGGCGACGGTCATTTTGTAAACACAATTTAAGCCACAGCAAAGCAAGGGATGAACTCCATTGTTTTCCATGACATAAAATTGATGAAAAAAGAGAGTCGTTTTTTACTGCATAATCTAAAGCCCATAAAGAAAAAAAAGAGGGGGCATAGAGAATTGGTTTTCTTGGAGGAACACTCTTGCATTGATAAGTCGGTTTAATACGATAAAAATACAGAGTTGTATCTGGTAGAGAAAAGATGGGTGACGTTTGATAGCATGTTTCGGGTACAGCTAAAAAGATTTGTTTTTTATTCTTCAAGGGGACATTTTTTTGCATTCAGAACCGTAGCAGGGCTTGTGAGATTAGAAAAAATGTATCAATATAAAGTGAAAGGCTTTTGATATAACACAAGCGCTTTTTACCGCGCAGTTTGAGAAAAGCAAAGAAATTTTTTCAAAACTCTAACCTTTAATACCGCACAATATAAAGAGAAGTTTATGGCACGTCAATTTATCTATCACATGGCTGAGCTTAATAAAGCTTACGGCAATAAGAAAATTTTAGAAAATGTTCATTTGTCTTTTTATCCAGATGCAAAAATCGGTATTTTAGGACCTAATGGTGCAGGTAAATCAACTATCTTACGAATTATGGCTGGGCTCGATAAGGAATATACGGGAGAGGCATGGCTTTGCGAAGGAGCCCGTTGTGGTTATCTTCCTCAAGAGCCTGTTCTTGATGCAAGCAAAGATGTCCGTGGTAATGTGATGGAAGGGGTGGCAGATAAGCAGGCAATTGTTGAGCGCTATAACACGTTGATGATGAATTATAGCGAAGAAACCGCTGATGAAGGTGCTCGCCTTCAAGATATTATAGACAGTCAGAGTCTTTGGGATTTAGAAAGTCAAGTGGACATGGCTATGGCTGCTCTTGATTGTCCTCCAGCTAATGAAAGTGTGGAAAAACTTTCAGGAGGTGAAAAGCGGCGTGTTGCACTTTGCAAACTCCTTTTGTCAAAACCTGACTTATTACTTTTGGATGAACCAACAAATCATTTGGATGCAGAAACGACCGCTTGGCTTGAAAGGCATTTGCGGGAGTATCCTGGTGCGGTGCTTTTAATTACCCATGATCGTTATTTCCTCGACAATGTAACAGGTTGGATTTTAGAATTAGATCGCGGTAAAGGTATTCCTTATGAGGGAAACTATTCTGCTTATTTGGCAGCAAAAGCTAAACGTTTGGCTCAGGAAGGTCGTGAAGAGGTGGCTCGTCAGCGTGCATTGTCCCGCGAGAAAGAATGGATAGCTTCTAGTCCAAAAGGTCGGCAAGCGAAGTCAAAAGCTCGGATTAAGGCCTATGATGCGTTAGTTCAGGCTGCAAGTGAGCGCCGTCCTGGAGAAGCACAAATCATTATTCCTATTGGTGAAAGATTGGGGCAGACTGTTATTGAAGTTGATAACCTTTCTAAGGCATATGGTGAGCGTGTGTTGATTGATGCGCTTTCTTTTAAACTTCCTGCTGGTGGTATCGTTGGAGTCATTGGTGCTAATGGTATGGGAAAGACCACTTTATTTAGAATGTTGACTGGACAGGAACAGCCAGATTCAGGTCAAATCCGCATCGGTGAAACAGTTCACATGAGTTATGTTGATCAGAGTCGCGATTCGTTGGTGGGTGATAAGACCGTTTGGGAAGAGATTTCTGGCGGAAATGACATCATTACATTAGGAAAATATGAGATGAATAGCCGTGCTTATTGCGGCGCTTTTAATTTCAAGGGTGTAGACCAACAACAAAAGGTGGCGAATTTATCAGGAGGGCAGCGAAATCGCGTACATTTGGCTAAACTTTTAAAGGAGGGTGGCAATGTTCTTCTCCTTGACGAACCGACAAATGATCTTGATACTGAAACATTAGGGGCATTGGAAGATGCATTGGAAAGCTTTGCTGGTTGTGCTGTTATCATATCGCATGACCGTATGTTTCTTGATCGATTGGCAACGCATATTTTGGCCTTTGAAGGCGATGGGCATGTAGAGTGGTTTGAAGGTAATTTTGCTGAATATGAGGCTGATAAAATCCGCCGCCTTGGTATCGACACTCTTAATCAAAGGCGTGGGAATTATAAGCCGCTTACACGTTAGAATTTCTTATCTTTTTCATATTGGTTGAGAAAAGAGTAATGCTGTCTGGTGTTATCTTTATTCTTCAAAAGAAAATGAGTCTGCCATATTGTAAGATTCTTATTCATCACGACTAAGATAGGAATAAAAAACCATAGAATTCTGAAGTTACTTTTCAGGAAGTGCGTTATCGCTTTTGTATGCCAGATGGAAGCGAGAGCATTGCGTGTATCGGTTTGGGTAATCTCTGAAAGCGGTAAACAGCCCAATTTAGGAAGAATATAAAGACGTAAAGTAAAAAACAATCTCTATTCTTACCATCATTTTGAGTTCAGTTTTACGACTTTCAAAAGCATCGAGAGCGCTTCTTTTAAATAATGGAGATTACGCATTGCCTCATATTTTTGTTTCTCACGTTTTTTAATGGGATCACGGACTTCACGAAGAACAGGCCGCCATTGGGTTGCACATTCACGGGCTTGTTTTAAAGAGACGTCTCTTAAAGCACCCAAGCCCATTTCACGACGGCGCCCATGGATGGTATACCGGTAAATCCATTGAGCACTACCATCTTTACGCTTATAAAGGGACAAGCCGGCACCATCATACTATTTGCCAGCTCCCAATGTTGCGATAGCCCTTGCTATTCAGACGATTCATACGAGACATTTTTACTCCTTTCTTTAGAGTTTTTTATCTATACACCAACTCTGCTTGTGATGTGCAAGTAAGTGACTTTAATTGATTCAAAATGAAAAGACTTGAGATAAGAGAATCTTATAATATTGGGGGTTTAGTTCAACATGCAAAACGATGAATTATCATTATAAATTAATATGTTGTCTGATTTTTATGATGGATAGGGGAGTTCCTTACTCATCAGGTTTTAATCGAGATTATATGTTTTCATATGTGTGGATAGTTAAAATATAAGACCTTTTGCTCGTGTTATGGAGGGAGAGTGGGGGCGGCGTTGGTTTTTTAGCAATTAACCTTTTTTATATTATCTATGAACAGAAGTGATGCAACTCTATGCCTTCTGCTTGATTTTCTATTGGTAGGAATAAATACTTATCGGAGCAGTAAGGAGTATTAATGAAAAAACAAGTCAGTTTGGATAGAATGATTATGTTGCTGAAAACCATGGCAGAGACAAGTTGTTTGCGTATTCTTGCACTCTTGTGCCGTGACGATTTAACAGTTTCTGATTTTACTTTTATCCTTGGTCAGTCGCAAGCGCATGTCTCACAGCATTTGCGTTTATTGTGCGAATTACAATTGATTGAGCGTTATCAAAAGGGGGAAGGAACTTATTTTAAGTTTTGTCACAGTTGTTTTGGTAAAGATATTGTGATGGCTGCTCTTGCAGCTTTATCAAAGCATGATGTGATGTTAATAGATGATTTTGAACGTTTGTTGAATGTTCAAAAACAGCGTCGAACAGTGAAGAGACAGTCTTTTTTACAAAATACCCTACAGTGGAATGCATTACGGCTATCATATATTTCAGACCATATTCTAGAAAGCACCTTACTGGAAATCATTGGTGCTAAACCATTTGAAACATTGCTGGGGGTTGGTCCAGATATAGGTTCTGTCTTAACATTGTTTTCAGGTCTTTATACGTGTGCTCTTGAAGGTGCATTGGAGAGTGATGTTTTACGTTTACCTGTTGGAGAAACAACTTTTGATTTGGTTATTCTTTATTGGGCTTTACATTTTCTTGAAAATCCTGAGATAGAACTTCATGAAATAGCACGTGTTTTACGTCCTCATGGGCGTTTGCTGATTGTAGATTTTGTTTGTCATGAAGTTGATTTGCATTCTTCCCATGCTTATAGGCATTTTGGATTTTCAGATTCACAAATAGAGCAATGGCTTAAAAATGCTGGACTTGTTCTAGAGAAAACAGTTTGTTTTCCTCCTGTACAAAATGAAAATCATGAAGGGACTATGGTTAAGCTTTGGCTTGCACGTGATCCGCGTTTACTGGTAGATGATCTCAAAGATAAAAAGGTAGATTTTGCATAATTATATTTGTTAACGTGCTTTATTCTTTGATCATTCTTAGTAAAAAATACGAGAGTGAAATTCTAGGAAATCTTTAAAAAGTTATCGCTTTTTGTATGCACATTGTGTTTTTTGCATTGGATTCTTGATACTTTAATCTGTGGACGTGTAGGGGGACAGTGAAAGGTGTTTTTATAGAGATGAAGCTATGAGGTCAGCCATTTAATATCCATTGATACAGGTTTTGTTTGATAAGTAATATATTGATTTATAAAGAGAGTTCGTCGCGTTTTGTAATTTGAGTAAGAGCTTTGAATATAAGAATATTTTTTTCAAACCTTTTGATCATAATCGCAAAAATGTCTATTTGCATATCGCTAAAGGGATCAGCGTGTGCGTAAGAACTGTTTAAGGAAAGAGGAATAGACCTCTTAAATGCAAAAGTAGCTGCAATATTAAGAATCGGTAGATAGAATCATTGTTGTTGTTTATCTTGTCACTCAGTGTAAAGAGAATGTTTCCCATGGATTTTATTATATTTTTACGGATGGGGTTGAGAGAAATTGAGGGTAAAGAGGTCTCTTTTTAAGCAAGGATATGAATAAGCAGTGTTGTGGTGTGCAACTTTTTGAGGGGAGGAAGTCTGTTAAAGAGTGCGAACAGCAAAAAGAAAATACTGTCTAACTTATTAAAGAGACAAAATATAGCAATTTTCTGATACAGAAATTGCGATTTTATCATTTTGCAAGAGAGGTTAGGAAGGGGAGAAGATAATTTCATGAAGGATTGTTATTCAGAATGTGTTTGAGTTTGTTGTTGGTTATAGAATCTGTAGTCATCTTAAATCCCGAGAGTACATGATTCGGAGCGAATAATCTTCGAAAAAAGCTTAAGTGTTAATTTTTTATATCAACTTAAAAGGGCAACAAGATCCATGATTTCATTGTTGTGCTGAGAGCTTTTCAACGTATGCTTGCTGTGTTTTTATGTTTTTTTATGAGAAAAATTTATATCAATTAAAATTACGATGATCATCGATTCTTATTGAGATCCTGTGAAATAAAATTGCTTCAAATTGGATCATTTTGAGTATTTTTTGCCTTATTTTCTTCATTTTTTGACAATTTATAATTTTTTTATGTTTTTTTGCTTGAAAGATGATAAGAATTTCTTGTTGTTTAAAACGTTTTATTCCATAGCAAAGATATTGCATCAGCTCTTAATAGCTGATGTGAGAGACGATCAGGGAACCTCCTCCCCCCCCCCCCCGCGTGGATCCCTTAGATTGTCGAGCCTGGCTGAGGTTTTCCTCAGTCAGGCTTTTTAGAATTTAAATTTTTGTTGGATATTGTGAGGGGGAGAGAGATAAGCTCTTATTTTATGTGTAAGGGGGGAAATGAAAGCTGCGTGGTGGTGGTGTTATGTTATTTTCAGTGGTAAGAAAATTCTTCTTTACTGGGAATTTAATGAGTGCTGTGGAGTAATATTTTCTTCACGGAGTGTGATGCTTAGGTAAGAGATAATGGGATTTTGCTGGCGTCGTATTGTTTTTTCTTTATTTGTTTTTTTGGCTTTTTTTGTCAGCACTTTTGTCTTTCGTGGTGTTTCTATTCCTCAGCTTTTATTAGATCGCTCTTTTTCTTCTCATCAGGTTAATATTACAGAAGAAGTGCTTTTAGAGCGGTTGGTGGTCTCTTTTCCAGATATTATAATGCAACTCTCTAAGCTAAATCTTAAGCAACAGAAGAAACTGATTGAACAAGTGCGTCGTGATGTTGTTGCTGCTGCTTCTGCAAGTGGTCAGAGTGATGAACAGGCTTCGAAGTTGGGTGAAACTGTTGTTATGGCTTTATCGAAAGCAATGTTGCATCCTTCTGTTGTTGATGCTTATTTTTAGTTCTTTCTTGAGAAGAATTGCATTGGTAACTGGTTTTGAGGGTGTTTTTTGTATTGCCTCTTTACAGAATTATAAAAATAAATAGACGTGATTATTAAATATGGCACGAACATTTGATGTGTTTATGCATATTTATGGATTTCTCATACGTAATATTGTTTTTTGTCGATGAGGTTGTTTTTGATGGATGGCCTGTTTGACATAAGACTTTTTTCTACGGGTGTTTATCAACCAATGGGAAAAGGAGATGATGGTTTCTCTTCCAAGTAGAGTTTTACGCTATCGAGAGCATTTGGTGATGCTGTTTTTATTTCTATTGCTTTTTGCAATTATGAAATTGACCTTAATAAAAGCCTTAATAATCGCAGGTAAAAAATGGTAGAGGTATTTTCAATGTTACTTTCAGATTCCAAAATTTTTGTATACCGTAGATTCTTTTAAAAATTGATAGAGTATATTAGCTTTTTTAGCATGTTAAAATTTTTATTATAGTTTTTTAAGTTTTGATATTTTATGAAATACAGAGAGATATAGTGGATCATTTGAATGATGTTTTTCTTTTGTAAGAATTTATCTTGAAATTGTCTTAATATTTCCATTTTAACGCCGTTCTCTAGCTTTCTTTCTCTGTAGAATGCAATGGTAAAGCCATTGTGGCTAGGATTTAAAAATGTTTTGATGAAGAGAAAGAACATGCAATTTTTGAAAATCATTTTAAATACAGCGTTTGCTGTATTTTTTGTGTTTGATATAAGTTTAGCTCATATTGTCTTGAATGTTGCAAGCTCAAAAGAAGGCTTGGTGACGACCACTTCTAAGGTGTCTGCTCGCCCTTATGAATCTCTTATTCAGAGATTTGCAAATAAGTATAATGTTCCTGTTAATTTAGCACATGCTGTTGTAAGGGTTGAAAGTAATTATAAAGCACGTATAAAGGGGGCAGCTGGCGAAATAGGCTTGATGCAAATTAAACCCTCTACTGCACGAGGGTTGGGTTTTAATGGTTCTGTGCAAGATCTTTACGATCCTGCCACCAATCTTGAATATGGTATACGTTATTTGGCGCGGGCATATACACTCAGTGGTGGAAATACTTGTGGTACGATTCTTAAATATAATGCAGGTCATGCTGCAAAAAAAATGAATTCTATTTCAGCGAAATATTGCTCAAAAGTAAAAACTTATTTGGCTTCATTAAAATGAAAATGAACTTGAATATGGTGTGTTTGCTATAAAATATCTTGAGGATGGTATTTTCACATCATGAAAAATGTTTTATAGGTGATATGTCAGTCGGCTGGGCAGCCGCGCTTGTCTTATGCCTAAGGGTGGCAGGTGAGGAAAGTCCGGGCTCCACGGAAAGACGGTGCCGGGTAACACCCGGCGGGGGCGACCCTAGGGAAAGTGCCACAGAAAGCAAACCGCCTATTTTTATAGGTAAGGGTGAAAGGGTGGGGTAAGAGCCCACCGCGCATTCAGTAATGAATGTGGCAAGGTAAACCCCACCGGGAGCAAGACCGAATAGAAATGACGCGCAAGACTTAACTTGCAGCCGGTTTCCGGGCGAGTCATTCGGGTAGGTTGCACGAGGCGGATGGTAACATCCGTCCCAGATGAATGGTTGCCATGGAGAGTGTAAGCTTTACCATACAGAACCCGGCTTATAGGCCGACTGATATTTTTTGTTAAACACTCTTTAATAGAGTGAATATTACAAACAATTGATATTGCTATGGGATATTGTATATGAGCTCTTTCTTGGGAGGGTGCATTTTTGAAGTGTACACTCAAAGGAAAAGTATCTTTATACAATTATAATATTTCTTTAAGTATAATGCCTTAGAATGCACATCTGGTTAGCTTTAATTCTCATCGTGATAGATATGAGAGTTAGGGTTTTGGTTATTTTGATACCGGTTGCCATGAACGATTATCGATTTGAAAAAGCATAAATCAAGACGGATTATTTTGACAGAGCAGGGTAATAAAACTGAACGCCATATTCCAGTGTTATTACAGCCAGTTTTGGCTGGGCTTATGCCATTGGTTGGAGCAAGAGTGATTGATGGTACTTTTGGTGCTGGTGGTTATACGCGCGCGTTGTTAAATGCAGGTGCACAGGTTATTGCTCTTGACCGTGATCCTCATGCTATTGCCCAAGGACAATCTCTTGTTGATGAATTTTTTCCACGGCTTCGTTTGGTGCACATGGAGTTTTCTCAGTTGGATCGTGTCGTTGAAGAAAAGGTGGATGCTGTTATTTTGGATATTGGTGTCTCTTCAATGCAACTTGATGAAGCAGAAAGGGGGTTTTCTTTTCAAAAAGATGGCCCATTAGATATGCGAATGGCTCAGACTGGTTTTACCGCTGCCGATGTTGTGAATCGTTTAAAAGGTGATGATTTAGCGCTAATCTTTAAAAGATTAGGAGAAGAACGCTATGCGGGTCGAATTGCACGGATGATTGAAAAGCGTCGCAATGTTCGGCCCTTTTTACGGACAGGGGACCTTGCACATACCATAGAGGCGTTGATTGGCCGTAAAAGCGGAGATCGCATTCATCCTGCAACGCGTGTTTTTCAAGCTCTTCGTCTTTATGTTAACGATGAAATTGGTGAACTTGCACGTGCCTTATTTGCTGCGGAACACGTTTTAAAACCAGGAGGTCGTTTGGGTGTTGTGAGTTTTCATTCTCTTGAAGATCGGATGGTCAAAAGATTTTTTTCTGCTCGTTCAGGAGAGCGTATGCGATCGCGTTATCTTCCTGAAATAGAGACGCCTCCAGCAACATTTTTTCCTTTGTTTAAAGGAGGAGTAACAGCAAATGAAGAGGAGTTGCAGAAAAATCCTCGTGCCCGTTCTGCGCGATTACGTATTGGTATCCGCACCAAGGCTGATAGTCTTGCTGTAGATATGAATTTATTTGGTATGGCAGAGATTGCTCGTTTTGAAGGCGGTAATACATGACAGTTTTTCGTACATTTGATATGATTTTAGTGATGATTATGATTTGTATGGCAGGTCTTACTTATAAGGTGAAATATGATGTTCAAAAACGGATGAGTGAAATCCGTCGTCTTGAACATGAAATTGTTGCAGCAAAAAATACAGTGAGTTTACTTCATGCTGAGTGGGCTGTGATGATAGAGCCCACACGCATGGAAAAACTTGCGAAGCGTTATCAAAAAGAGCTTGGATTAGAGATGATACAGCCTCGTCAAATCGTAGAGTTTAAGGATATTCCAGTCCGTGTTCATGATCAAATTGAGGAAGTGATTAAACAAAATCTCTTGGAGGAAGAGAAAGGTATTTTAGCAAATAATCGTCCTTTATCGGTGAATAACGGTGTTCAAGAAGGCGTGCGGTGATGAAATCGACCTTTCTATTTACGCAGAAAAGAAAATGTTTAAAGACACCTTTAGATGATCATAACTTTCCGGTTCGTCGTTCCTATTCTAGTCGTCCACGCTTGCTTTTTTCTTTGCTCTGTTTTGCTCTTTTATATGGCGTTATGGGGGGGTACCTTATTTCTTATGGTCTGGAAGGTGGGCAGATTGAAGAGGCAAAAGGACCAAATGTCCTTCAATTGACGGCACGTCCTGATATTATTGATCGGAATAACCGTTTGCTAGCAACGGATATTAAAACTTATTCGCTTTTTGCTGAACCACGACGTATTATTGATGTGGATGAAACAATTGAATTGCTCTCAACCGTTTTGCCCAATCTTAATTGGCAGGAAACTTATAAACGTCTCAAAAAAAAATCTAGTTTTTCTTGGATTCAACGCGGATTAACACCAACACAAAAGACGAAAATTATGGCTCTTGGTATTCCTGGGGTTGGTTTTCGTACTGAAATTCGTCGTTTTTATCCAAGTGGATCGGTGGTTTCGCATATTCTCGGCATGGTTAATGTTGATAATCAAGGCATAGCGGGGATGGAAAAATATATTGATGACGCTGGTTTGAGTGCTCTGCGTGCTGCTGGTCTTGCAACGGAAGAATCATTAAAACCAGTTCAGCTTTCGATTGATGTGCGTGTTCAGAGTATTGTGCATGATGAACTTATGAAGGCAATGAAACGTTATAAAGCGCTTGCTGCTGGAGCTGTTATTTTAAATATCCATACTGGTGAAGTTTTGGCTTTGGCATCACTACCAGATTTTGATCCTGGAAAACCGGTTGAAGCTCTAAAAAGTGAACGCCTTAATCGGATGAGTGCGGGGACTTTTGAAATGGGATCTATCATTAAAAGTTTTACGACCGCCATGGCTCTCGATTCAGGTCTTTTTCATTTAAATAGTGTTATTGATGCTTCACGGCCTATGCAAGCAGGGAAGAATTATTTTATTCGTGATTTTCATGGAAAAAATCGCCCTTTAGCACTTTGGGAAGTTTTTATTTATTCCTCTAATATTGGTTCTGCTAAGGAGGCATTGGCGGTAGGGATTGATGGACATCGTAATTTTTTGAAACGACTTGGTTTACTAGATCGATTGACAACAGAATTGCCTGAAGTCGCACATCCTGTTGTTCCACGGCATTGGAAGGATATCCATTCTATGACAATTGCTTTTGGACACGGAATGGCAACAACGCCTTTGCAAACAGCAGTGGGTGCTGCTGCTTTAATGAATGATGGTTGGTTAATTGAACCTACCTTTTTGAAACGCACAAAAACAGAAACTTTGAAATATGCAAAACAAGTTTTAAATCCCAAAACGAGTCAAAATATGCGTTATCTTTATAAGTTAAACAGCGATATTGGTTCTGGGCGTAATGCAAAAGTAGAAGGTTATCGGATTGGCGGGAAAACAGGAACAGCCGAAAAAGTTGAAAATGGAAAATATTCTAAAACAAAAAATTTCAATAGTTTTCTTGCTGCTTTTCCTATTGAGAATCCTGCTTATGTTGTTTTGACAATTATCGATGAGCCTCAGCCTGAAGAGGGACAGCGTTCAGCAACAGCAGCAATGAATGCAGGGCCGATGCTTGCTAATATTATTCGCCGTTCAGCAAGTTTTTTGGGAATAAAACCAGATTTTGAAAAAGAGTACGAACCACTTTTAAGTACAAAGAAGAGTTTGAGATTCGTTAAACAACAATAAAATGAATATAAAGGTACGGTATCATGTTGTTTGGAACAGTTTTTACAGAATGTATTGAAGATGAGAACTTTTCTTCAATGGAAATAACAGGAATAAGTGCAGATTCTCGGCAAGTTTTGCCAGGCTATGTTTTTGTAGTTGTTCAAGGAAAGCAAGGTGATGGCAGACACTATATTCATGATGCCATAAAACGTGGTGCACGAGCAATCGTTACAGATTGTGATATTATGCTTGAGGATTCATCTGTTCCCATTTTACATATTTGTGATGTTCGTCATAGTTTAGCAATGGCAGCTGCACGTTTTTATGGTTCTCAACCTGAAACTGTCGTTGCTGTGACAGGGACGAGTGGTAAAACATCTGTTGTCTCTTTTGTTAGGCAAATTTGGACTCATGTGGGATTTTGTGCTGCTAGTATAGGGACTGTAGGGGTTATTACTCCTCACCGAAATGATTCTGGTTCTCTCACAACGCCTGATCCAGTAGTCTTGCAGCGCCTCCTTTATGAAATTTCCAATGAAGGTGTTACACATCTAGCCCTTGAAGCATCTTCGCATGGGCTTGATCAATGTCGGCTTGACGGGGTACATTTAGCGGCTGGTGCCTTTACCAATTTAGGGCGTGATCATATGGATTATCATCCGTGCGTAGAGGATTATTTACGTGCTAAAATGAGGTTGTTTGATAAGCTGCTACCGCAAGATGCACCTGCTCTGATTTTTGCAGATGATGTTTATTCGCAAGAGGTTATTGATCATGTTAGACAAGCACGCCGCCGTGTCTTAACAATTGGACGGAAAGGACAATTTATCACACTTAATCGTGTTGAACATCAACGTTCGAAACAGCGTGTTGAATGTCGTGTGGAAAATAATATTTATACATTTGATTTGCCTTTAGCTGGAGATTTTCAGGTGATAAATGCGCTTATGGCAGCCGGCCTAGCAATTGCAACAGGTGTTTCTCCTGATAGGGTTTTTCGTTCCCTTGAAACCTTGCAGGGAGCCCCTGGGCGATTGGAATTGGTTGGAAAGACGGAAAATAATGCGCCTGTTTATATAGATTATGCACATAAACCAGAAGCTTTAGAGCAGGTATTGCTTTCTGTTCGCCCCTTTACGCAAGGACGTTTAATCCTTGTTTTTGGTTGTGGAGGCGATCGTGATCAAGGAAAAAGACCTTTGATGGGAAAAATTGCAGAAAATAAGGCTGATATTGTTATTGTAACAGATGATAATCCACGCACGGAAATGCCAGAAAAAATCCGTAAGGATATTTTACAAGCTGTTCCAAAAGCAATGGAAATAGCAGATCGTGGTGAAGCTATTGCTTATGCGGTTGGGCTTCTGAAAGCAGGAGATACATTAATTATTGCTGGAAAGGGACATGAGAATGGCCAGATTATAGGGCAAAAAATATATCCTTTTTCAGATCGTCTAAAAGCGATTGATGCTTTGCAGGGGCGCAATAAATGAGAGCTTTATGGGATAAACAAGCGCTTGTTACTGCAATTGATGGTGTCGTCGTTGGATGTTTACCAGAAACTTTTTCTGGGATTTCTATTGATAGTCGTACGCTTGTAAAAGGTGATATTTTTTTCTGTATTAAAGGGCATCGTCTTGATGGACATGATTTTGCTGTACAAGCTTATGAAAGAGGTGCAGGTGTTCTTATTGTTGCGCAAGATCGTTTGGCTGACATAAAAAAAATATCCGCACCACTGATTGTTGTTCCTGATGTTTTGCAAGCCTTAGGAAAACTTGCACAAGCTGCGCGTAGACGCTCAAAGGCTAAGATTATAGCGGTAACAGGTTCTGTCGGAAAAACAACGACAAAAGAAATTTTGAAACAAGTGCTTACAACTGTTGGAAAGGTTCATGCTAATTCCGCTTCTTTGAATAATCACTGGGGGGTGCCGCTTACTTTGGCACAAATGCCTGCGGAATGTGATTATGGTATCTTTGAAATTGGTATGAATCATAAAGATGAAATTCGCCCTTTGGCTAAGTTGGTTCATCCGCATATTGTTCTCATTACGCATATTTCTGCGGCACATCTTGGGTTCTTCAAAAGCCTTGAGGAGATAGCAGATGCAAAAGCTGAAATTTTTGAAGGGATGGATGAGGAGGGTATTGCTGTTTTAAATGCCGATAATGATTTTTTCTCCTATCTAGCTCAAAAAGCAAAGCAATGGGGTATAAAAAAGGTCTTAAGCTTTGGTGAAGCTAAAAATTGCGATTATCAAGCAAGCGATATCCGTCTTTTAACAGATCTTTCCTCTATGACTGTTCGCATTTCTGGCCAAGAGAAGATAATTGAAATTGGCGCTCCGGGACGACATATTATGCAAAACAGCTTAGGCGTTATTGCTGTTTGTGATGCCATTGGTGTTGATTTAGAACGTATTTTGCTTTCTTTGAGATGTTTTTCTCTTCAAGAGGGGCGTGGTGTTCGTTATCGACTCTCTTTACCAAATGGAGGCGAATTTCATTTAATTGATGAAAGCTATAATGCAAATCCTGCTTCTATGCGTGCGGCTCTTGATCTGCTTGCTACAGGGCCAGTAGGGTCATGTGGTAGGAGAATTGCTATTTTGGGTGATATGTTGGAGTTAGGAGCTTATAGTGAAAAACTCCATCGTGATTTAGTACAGCCTGTGTATCGTTCTGGTGCTCATCTGGTTTTTTTATTTGGTGAAGCAATGAAGTTTTTAGCTACTGATCTGAGCG
Organism: Bartonella sp. EBT8; assembly: GCF_055796165.1. Classification (NCBI taxonomy): domain Bacteria; kingdom Pseudomonadati; phylum Pseudomonadota; class Alphaproteobacteria; order Hyphomicrobiales; family Bartonellaceae; genus Bartonella; species Bartonella sp. EBT8. The sequence goes on along the minus strand of NZ_JBTTDJ010000003.1, from coordinate 72,943 downwards.
CATCTGTTAAGGTTCATTATGCTGAAAGTATTGAAAAAATTTTACCGCTTATTTTGGCAGAAATTTCTAATGGAGATCTGCTTATGATTAAATCATCCCGTAGTCTTTATTCCTCAGATATTGTGGCTGCATTGCTTTATCGCTATAAGGTGGTCTCGCTATAATTTAATAGGTTTTTTTGTATCATGATGCTGTTTTTATCTTCGCTTAGTGACTGGTTTCCAGGAGTTAATGTTTTTCGTTATATTACTTTTCGCACGATAGCTGCTACGCTTACATCGGGGCTTATTGTCTTTTTATTTGGCCCTAGCATTATTGCCTCTCTTAAATTACGGCAGGGAAAAGGGCAACCAATTCGTGCTGATGGTCCTCAGACACATTTTAAAAAGGCGGGGACACCTACTATGGGTGGATTAATGATTTTAACGGGCATTGTGGTATCAGCGCTTTTGTGGTGTAATTTATTGAATATTTATTTTTGGGTATCGCTCTTTGTTATGCTTTCCTTTGGAGCAATTGGGTTTTATGATGATTATCTTAAGGTAACAAAACAAACACACAAAGGATTTTCCGGTAAAGCTCGATTAAGTTTGGAGTTTCTTGTTGCAGCAATCGCTACCTTTATTATCTTGCAAGTTGGCTCCCCTGGATTAGCTTTGCCCTTTATGAAAGAGTATTTTATCAATTTGAGTTGGTTTTTCATTCCTTTTTCTGCTTTTGTCATTGTAGCAACAGGGAATGCGGTTAATTTGACGGATGGTCTTGATGGACTTGCTATCGTTCCTGTAATGGTTGCTGCCTTGTCTTTTGCTCTGATTTCTTACCTTTCTGGTAATATAAATTTTGCTGATTATTTACAAATTCACTATGTATCGGGAACAGGTGAACTGGCTGTTTTATTGGGTGCCGTTGTTGGTGCAGGCCTCGGATTTTTATGGTTTAATGCACCACCTGCGGCTATTTTTATGGGGGATACAGGTTCGTTAGCTCTTGGAGGACTTTTAGGTATTGTCGCTGTAGCAACAAAGCATGAAATTGTTTTGGCTCTTATTGGTGGGCTTTTTGTTTTGGAAGGGTTTTCAGTTGTTATTCAGGTTGGCTACTTCAAATTAACAAAAAAGCGTGTATTTCTTATGGCACCAATACATCATCATTTTGAGAAAAAAGGGTGGACTGAAAGTCAAATCGTGATACGCTTCTGGATTATTTCGATTGTCCTCGCTTTGATTGGCCTTTCAACACTTAAATTGCGGTAAAACTTTGATTTCTGTTACGTGTTATAAAGATCAGAAAGTTGCTCTGTTTGGATTGGGGCAATCGGGATTAGCTGCTGCGCAATCATTGATCAATGGCGGTGCAGAAGTTGTTGCGTGGGATGATAATCCTTCAAGTCGAGAAGCTGCTGTTCGGCAAAATATTCCAACGAGAGATCTTCGTTATGAGGATTGGACAGAGTTTGTCGCATTGATTTTAGCTCCTGGAGTGCCTTTGACGTATCCTAAGCCGCATTGGATTGTGGAGAAAGCACGTCAAAAACAGATAGAAATTATCGGTGATATTGAATTATTTGTGCGTGCGCGCAATTATTTTTTACAGCAGAATGGTCTTTGCGATCAGGATGTTCCGTTCATTGCTATTACCGGCACGAATGGGAAATCAACAACGACAGCTTTGCTTTCTCATCTGTTAGAACAAATGGGCTATGATGTTCAGATGGGGGGAAATATTGGAACTGCAATATTAACTCTGAAACCCTTTGTTAAAAAACGTATTTATGTAATTGAATGTTCATCATTTCAAATTGATCTTACACTCTCTCTTCGGCCAACTATTGGACTGTTATTGAATTTGACGCCTGATCATATTGATCGACATGGCAATTTTGCTCATTATGTGCAAGCCAAAAGACGTTTGGTTGCTGAGGCTTCTCATGCTTTTATTTCCGTTGATGATGCAGTTTGTCAGGATTTATATCAACAATTGCTTCATGAAGGTCATCAAGTTAAAGCGGTTTCCAAGGAACATTTTGTTGAAAATGGCTTTTATGCTGATGGGACTCAGCTTTTTTGTGTTCGTCATGGGCGGCATCATATGCTGGCAAATCTCGCTCATATGACCGCATTGCGCGGTCGTCATAATGCGCAAAATGCTCTTATGGCGTTAGCAACATTGCAGGCTTTAAAAATCAAAGATCCACATATAGAAAAGCATTTAGCTAATTATAAAGGATTGCCACATCGTATGCAACAGGTGCGCAAGATGGGAGCTGTGTTGTTTATCAATGATAGTAAGGCTACCAATGCAGACGCATCGGCTCCTGCATTGGCTGCTTTTAATGATATTTTTTGGATTGTTGGAGGGCAGGCGAAAGAAGGTGGAATTGAGGCTTTGAGAGTTTTTTTTCATAAAATCCGCAAAGCTTATTTGATTGGAACAGCAGCGGAAGAATTTGCTAGTGTTATTGGATCTGCCTTTCCTTTTTCGATGAGTTTAACTTTGGAAAATGCAATGCATGAAGCTGTTGCTGATGCAATGTGCTGTAAGGCGAAAGAGGCGGTGGTTCTCTTTTCACCTGCCTGTGCAAGTTATGATCAATTCAAAAATTATGAAATGCGTGGAGAAGCCTTTGTTTCTTTTGTTAGGCAGTTAAAAGAAACATGAACTTTTAAAAAATCCTTTTACGTTAAGACTCCAGAATCTTTTTTTGAGTAATTTGTTTTTTTAAAGTGTTTGCTAAAAAGGTAGGAACCATATCACTTTGAAGATAATTATGAAAAAGAGAAGGTGGGCATGATGGTTACACGTGTAGATAGAGACCCAATTGCTAATTGGTGGTGGACGATTGATCGCTCTATCTTTGCCGCTTGTTTGATTTTAATGGGGATTGGCATTATGCTTTCTTTTGCTGCAAGCCCCACGATTGCAAAAAAAATCGGAATTGCTGATAATTTTTATTTTGTTCGCTGGCATATCATTTTTAGTATTCCAGCATTTTTTACGATGATTACCATCTCTTTTTTTTCGCTTCGTAATATTCGCCGTTTATGTGCTCTTTTGTTTATTGCAACGCTTGTTCTTATGGTTGCAACTTTGTTCGTTGGTCCAGAATTAAAGGGAGCCCGTCGGTGGATTCCTCTCTTTGGTTTTTCTGTACAGGCTTCAGAATTTATGAAACCAGCTTTTGTGGTGATGTCTGCTTGGCTTTTTTCAGAACAGATGCGGCGTAAAGGTATTCTTGGCTACATGTTAGCTCTTGTACTTTATGCTTTTTGTTGTGTGCTTCTTGTTCTACAGCCTGATATTGGTCAAACACTGTTATTAAGCGCAACATGGGGTGGTTTGTTTTTTGTTGCGGGCGTGCCTCTTACCATTATTTTCTTATTTATCGTTTTAGGCATGGTAGGAATTGTGTTCGCCTATTTTTTTCTTCACCATGTACGTGAACGTATCAATAGTTTTTTAACAGGGGAAGGCGATACCTTTCAAGTGGATGTAGGACGTGAAGCTATTTTGAATGGTGGTTGGTTTGGGCAAGGTCCGGGAGAAGGAACAGTGAAACGTATCATTCCTGATAGCCATACAGATTTTGTGTTTTCCGTTGCTGCTGAAGAATATGGTATTATCCTGTGTCTTTTCATTATGATGCTTTTTGGCTTTATCGTTATACGCTCACTGTATATAGCGTTAAATACCCGAGATTCATTTATACGTCTTGGTATTACTGGCATAGCGATGATGATTGGCTTTCAATCAGCGATTAATATGGCGGTTAATCTTCATTTAATCCCTCCAAAAGGTATGACATTACCATTTATTTCTTATGGTGGTTCATCAATGCTGGCGATTGCCCTTTCAATGGGCATTTTGCTGAGTTTAACACGCCGTTGGCCAGAAGCACGCCTTTCAGCTTTTTCCTCTCCTTCTGTTTTGGATATTCCTTATGACCGATAAAAAAGTTATTGTTTTGGTAGCTGGTGGTACAGGCGGGCATCTTTTCCCTGCTGAAGCGCTTGCCGTTGAATTAAGGCGACGTGGATATGATGTACATTTGGTAACAGATGAAAGAGCTCGATGTTTTGTACGATGGTTTGATGAAGAGCATACTCATATAGTTTCATCAGCAACATTTACACGACGCCATCCTTTTGCGCTTGTAAAAACATTTTTGACTTTATTAAAAGGAATGGGGCAGTCGTTAGCGCTGTTTTATAAGTTACGTCCCGTGCTTGTTGGTGGATTTGGCGGATATCCTACTGTTCCACCTCTTTTGATTGCTGCCTTAAGTCGGCGCGCAACATTTGTTCATGAGCAGAATGCTATTATGGGGCGTGCTAATCGAGCGTTGGCAACTTTTGTCCGTGCAATAGCAGGTGGTTTGTTGTTGCCCAATAACACCTATGCCCATAAAATACTTCTTACGGGAAATCCTGTGCGTGAGGCTGTTCTTAAAGCAGCAAATGTTCCTTATCATCCTTCAACGGGTGACAAACCATTTCATTTGTTGATTTTTGGTGGTAGCCAAGGAGCTTCTTCTTTTTCACGAATTGTTCCGGAAGCAATTGCTTTGCTGGATGATGAGAACCGTAAGCGCTTACGAATTGTTCAGCAAGTTCGGGGTAGAGCTGAAGAGTTGATAGAAATCTATCGTAAGATGGGTGTGCAAGCAGAAGTTGCTTGTTTCTTTGATGATATTGCTGAACGTATGGCGCGATCTCATTTTATTTTATCACGTGCTGGTGCGTCATCTGTTTGTGAAATAGCTGTGATTGGTCGGCCCGCTTTGCTTATCCCATATCCTCATGCTTTAGATCACGATCAGGCAGAAAATGCAGCATTGCTTGCTGCTGTGGGAGGTGCTCAAATTATAGCAGAAAAAGATTTAAGCGCACAAAGACTTGCTGCTCTTTTAATAGAGGCTTTTTGTTCGCCGCATTTATTGGAAAAACAGGCGCTTGCTGCAAAAAAAGTTGGACAACCTTATGCAACCAGTCGCCTTGCTGATATGGCTGAAGCCTTGATTGGAGGGCAACCATTGTCAGATATAAGAGAGGAGTTTTTTAATGAAAATGCCGCTTAATATAGGCGTTATCCATTTTATCGGAATTGGTGGTATTGGTATGAGTGGAATTGCTGAGGTTTTTCATAATTTTGGCTATAAGGTTCAAGGTTCAGATCAAATTGAAAGTGCAAATGTTGAACGTTTGCGGAGAAAAGGAATTAATATCCATATAGGTCATCACGCTGAAAATTTAGGGAATGCAGAGGTTGTTGTTTTTTCTACGGCCGTAAAAAAAACAAATCCTGAATATATTGCTGCAAAAGAAAGACATTTGCCGCTTGTAAGACGTGCGGAAATGCTAGCGGAGCTTATGCGGTTTCGTCGGGCAATTGCTGTTGGTGGTACGCATGGTAAAACAACCACCACATCAATGGTAGCAGCACTGCTTGTCGCTGGTCATTTGGATCCGGTGGTGATTAATGGCGGTATTATCAATGCTTATGGTACGAATACGCGTATGGGAGAAGGGGATTGGATGATCGTTGAGGCCGATGAAAGTGATGGTACATTTTTGAAGTTGCCTGCCGATATTGCCGTTGTTACCAATATTGATGCTGAGCATTTAGACCATTACGGAAGTTTTGGTGCTGTACGTGAAGCTTTTCGGCAATTTGTAGAAAATGTTCCTTTTTATGGTTTTGCTATTTTGTGCCTTGATCATCCAGAGGTTCAGTTGTTGGCTGGCCGTATTGATGATCGGTGGGTGATCACTTATGGGACTAATCCACAAGCAGATGTTCGTTTTTTTAATGTTTCGATGGATGGTCAAAAAACGCAGTTTGATGTTCTTATTCGTTCGCGTAAAACAGGGAAAAGGACTGAGTTAAAAAATTTAATTTTGCCAATGTCTGGGCAGCACAATGTTTCTAATGCAACGGCAGCGATTGCTATTGCTCATGAACTTGGCATTTCAAATGAATCGATAAAAAAGGGCTTAGCAGAATTTGGTGGAGTAAAACGACGTTTTACGCAAACAGGAAGTTGGCGCGGAATTGAAATATTTGATGATTATGGACATCATCCTGTCGAAATAAAGGCTGTTTTATGTGCAGCACGTGAAAGCGCAAAAGGGCGTGTGATTGCGATTGTGCAACCACACCGTTATTCACGTTTGTATCACTTGTTTGATGATTTTGCTGCTTGTTTTAATAATGCAGATACAGTGCTGATTACACCTGTTTACGCAGCCGGTGAGGAACCTATTGATGGTTTTGGTGCTAGAGAGTTGGTCGAACATATTCAAATGGCTGGTCATCGTGATGTGCGTTTGATTCATTCTCTGGAAGATGTCATTTCGATTGTCTCTACAGTTGCTCAATCGGGGGATTATGTTGTTTTTCTTGGTGCTGGCAATATCACACAGTGGGCTTGTGCTTTGCCGCATCAGTTGGCGGTATTGGATCATAATGATAAATTTTCAACGCATTGATGGTGAGGCGCTGTTGGCGCAATTGCAACCGATGTTAAGCAGAATAAAAGGCAAACTTGCGCCTAATATCGAGATGCGGAAGGTGACGTGGTTTCGCACTGGTGGGTTAGCAGAACTTCTTTATCAACCTGCGGATGAAGCAGATTTAGCCCTTTTTCTACAAAATCTACCTCAATCTATTCCTGTCACAATTGTGGGGATCGGTTCTAATCTTTTGGTCCGTGATGGGGGAATTCCTGGTGTTGTTATTCGTCTTTCAGCTAAAGGTTTTGGGCAAGTGCGACAAGTTTCTCCAAACCGCTTTTTTGTTGGTGCTGCTACGGCAGATAAACATTTAGCAGCGGCAGCTTTAGAAGCTGAGATTGCAGGTTTTCATTTTTATCATGGTATCCCTGGTGGTCTTGGAGGAGCCCTTAAAATGAATGCTGGGGCTAATGGTATTGAGACAGCTGCACGTGTTGTAGAGGTTTATGCATTTGATCGTAAAGGACAGCGCCATATCTTGAGCTTAAAGGATATGCAGTATTCCTATCGTCATTGTAATGTTTCTGAAGATCTTATTTTTACGGCGGCTTTGTTGGAAGGCCAACAGGGAAATAAAGATGATATTCGTGCAGCTATGGATGAGGTTGCACGTCATCGGGAAGCAGTACAGCCTATTCGTGAAAAAACAGGTGGATCAACTTTCCGAAATCCTGAAGGTACATCTGCGTGGCGTGTTATTGATGAAGCTGGATGCCGTGGTTTGCGGGTTGGGGGTGCTCAAATGAGCGAAATGCACTGTAATTTTATGATTAATACAGGGCAAGCAACAGGTTATGATCTTGAAGCTTTGGGTGAAACAGTCCGTGCACGTGTTTTTGCGCATTCAGCCCATCTTTTACAGTGGGAAATATGGCGTATTGGTCAATTTGAACAAGGTCGTAATGTTCTCTCTTTTGAACAGTCTCACTGATTTACTGAGTGCATAAAAAAGTGCAATAAAAAATTGAGTCATTTCAAAGAGATAATAAAAAAATTCCATTAAGAATCAATAAATTAACAGAGAAGCTCTTGCGTCTTGTGCCTGATTCTGATTCATTACGAAAAATGCTAGATGATTGATTCGCAAGGATAAATCTTAGTATTTTCTGTATATGGTGTTAGTTATTTCTATGTAGTCTATATATGGTAGACAAAGGAGGGTGAGTTTTTATGAAAGATGAACATATAGCTGTATTAATGGGGGGGGTCTCCTCTGAGCGGTCTGTAAGTTTGTCTTCAGGTACTGCTTGTGCTGATATTCTTGAAGCACAGGGGTATCGTGTAAGTCGTGTGGATGTTGACGGTCATGTTGCTTCTGTTCTTGAACAGTTGCGGCCTGATATCGCTTTCAATGCATTGCATGGTTCTTTTGGAGAAGATGGTTGTATTCAGGGTATTCTTGAATATTTGAAAATTCCTTATACGCATTCTGGAGTCATGGCGTCGGCATTGGCGATGGATAAGGGGCGTGCAAAAATTATTGTGGCAAGTGTTGGAGTTTCCGTTGCGCCTTCTTTGGTGATGAGTCGTTTTTCTGTTGGGCGAGTGCATCCTATGGAGCCTCCTTATGTGATTAAGCCTGTGTGCGAGGGGTCGAGTTTTGGTGTTGTGATTGTTAAAGAAAGTGAATCTGTACCACCCCATAATATTGTAGGATCTGAGTGGGCTTATGCAGATGAAGTAATTGTTGAAAAATATATTCCTGGTCGTGAACTGACTTGTGCTGTTTTGGGAAATGAGGTGCTGGATGTCTGTGAAATTCTTCCCGATCAGCATTTCCAATTTTATGATTATGATTCAAAATATAAAACTGGTGGCTCTCTTCATATTTGTCCTGCACCACTTTCATCAAATATTTACCAAAAGGTGCAAAGAATGTCTTTAGCTGCGCATCAGGCGATAGGTTGTCGAGGTGTTAGCCGTTCTGATTTTCGTTTTGATGAGGAAGCAGGAGAATTGGTTTGGCTTGAAATTAATACCCAGCCCGGTATGACACCAACCTCTCTTTTTCCTGATATTGCAAAAGCAAGTGGTCGTAGTTATGGCGATATTGTTCAGTGGATGGTGGAGGACGCGTCGTGTATGCGTTGAATGTTAATAAAGCAAATGGTTCGATGGAGGTGCTGTTCGTGTCAGTTTTGCCACGTCTTTATCGTCGCGTTCTTCGAATTGTGTTTGAGTTTATAGCCGATATTCATGTTCCTCGCCATTTTGGTTCTTTTGCGGTTTTGTTATTTTTCTTTTTTACAGTGCTTTATGGGCTTTCATCGAGTGGTCGTATGGGGGTGATTGTGAAAACTGTAATATCGGATGTTGGTTTTTTGGTCACTGATGTCGATATAAATGGTAATAAACGCTTGGTAAAACAGGAGATTTTGAAAATTTTAGGACTTGATTCTGCTGAGTCTATATTCACTTTTGATGTTGAGAAGGCCCGTTCTGTTTTGGAGCAGCAAGCTTGGGTTCAATCGGCTAATGTTCAGAAAATTTATCCCAATAGAGTGCGTATTTCAATCGTAGAGCGTAAGCCTTATGCAATTTGGCAGCATGATGGCATGATGGATATTGTTGATGATACAGGTCGTATTATTTTGCCTCTTAAAGGTGAAGTTGTTCGGAATTTGCCTCTTTTGGTTGGCCAAGGCGCGCAAAATGCTGCCAAAATGTTTCTTCAAGAACTTTCTGTGTATCCACAGTTGTATAGTCGTGTTCGTGCTTTTGTGCGTGTCGGTGATCGGCGCTGGGATCTTGTTTTGAATAATGGGGTACGCGTTATGTTGCCTGAAAATGATGCGCTTGAAAGGCTTTCTTCTTTGATTAAGACTGGCACAGCGGAGGATCTTTTTTCTCGTGATATTCTGAGTGTTGATTTACGCCTTTCTGATCGTATTACAGTTTCCTTGTCCGATGAGGCATTAGACCGTCGTGGTGCTGCTGTAGCAGAAGAAGAACGCATGTTGAAGGCGCGAAAGGCAGGAAGCCTATGATGTTGCTCAGATCACAGCATATGGGGGGGCGTAAAACACGTTTTTTAACGGTTCTTGATGTCGGATCAAGTAAAATTGTCTGTCTTATTGCTTGTTTGCGTCCTTTGAAACATACGCATTATTTACATGGTCGTACACATTCGATGGAAATTCTAGGCTTTGGAGTACAGCGCTCACAGGGTATCAAATCCGGTGTTGTGATGGATATGTTTGCAGCAGAGCAATCAATACGGTTGGCTGTTGATGCGGCAGAAAAAATGGCTGGTTTGGTCGTGGATTCGGTGATTGTAAACTTTTCCTCAAGTCGATTACAAAGTGCTCTTATTAATGGCATGGTAAATTTGAATGGTCGTGAAATCACTCAGCGTGATGTGCGTGTGGCATTTTCAGATGTTTCTCGTAAAGCTTTTGATGCTGAGCGTCATGTTATGCATACCGTTCCAGTCTCCTATGTATTGGATGGAGATAAAGGGATTTCTGATCCTATTGGAATGGCGGGAGAATTGTTTGGTGTCGATGTTCATGTGGTAACAGCGGAAACAGCTTCTTTGCGTAATTTAGAAACTTGTATTAATCGTGCACATTTGAGTGTTGAAACAATGGTTGCAACTCCTTTTGCAAGTGGTCTTGCTGTTTTGATGAATGACGAAGCGCATCTAGGGGCCGCGTGTATTGATTTTGGTGGTGGAACAACGACATTTTCAGTGTTTTTTGAGGGAAAATTTGTCCATGCAGAGGCGCTTGCGATTGGTGGGCATCATGTAACTCTTGATGTTGCACGTGGTTTCTCTATGTCACTTACAGAGGCAGAACGTTTAAAAGTTGTCTATGGTTCAGCGCTTCTGACAAGTGCTGATGAGCGACATATGATTAATGTGGCAGAGATTGGGAATGGACAGCGTGAGACGCAATATCCTCGTGCTGTTCTTGGTCGTATCATTCGTGCACGTGTTGAAGAAATTCTAGAGATGGTACGTGATTGTTTAAATCGTTCTGGTTTTGGTCACATTATTGGTAAGCGTGTTATTTTGACCGGGGGTGCAAGCCAGTTAACAGGATTGCCAGAAATGGCACGGAGTATTTTGGGAAGAAATGTTCGTATAGGACGGCCTTTAGGTATTTCGAGGCTTCCTTCTCTTGCAAAAGGGGCGGCATTTTCATCTGCTGTTGGATTGTTAATTTATCCGCAATTGGTGGGGTTTGAAGAAAAAACAATGCAGGGTGCAGTGAAACATTTATCGATGGGCACGCGTGGGTATTTTCAGCGTGTTGGTCAGTGGTTGCGTGAGAGTTTTTAAATAAGTTTATTGAGGTAAGTTAAATTTTATCGCTTGGGTTTGCGATGTTTTATGAGAAGGAAAAGAAAATGACGATTAATCTGCATCGGCCAGATATCGCGGAATTAAAACCACGCATTACCGTTTTTGGTGTTGGCGGTGGCGGTGGGAATGCCGTGAATAATATGATTAATGCTGGTCTTCAGGGAGTTGATTTTGTTGTTGCAAATACAGATGCACAGGCTTTGGCTATGTCAAAGGCTGAACGTGTTATCCAGCTTGGTGCAGCAGTTACGGAAGGTCTAGGTGCTGGAGCTTTGCCAGAAGTTGGTCAAGCAGCGGCAGAGGAATGTATTGATGAAATTATCGATCATCTAGCAGATTCTCATATGGTTTTTATTACAGCTGGTATGGGGGGAGGTACCGGAACTGGCGCGGCACCTGTGGTGGCTCGTGCTGCGCGTGAAAAAGGTATTTTGACTGTTGGTGTTGTAACAAAGCCTTTTCAGTTTGAGGGTGCGCGTCGTATGAAAACGGCAGAGGCCGGCATTGATGAATTGCAAAAGTCTGTTGATACGCTTATTGTTATTCCCAATCAGAATCTTTTCCGGATCGCGGATGAAAAAACAACATTTGCTGATGCATTTGCCATGGCTGATCAAGTACTTTATTCTGGTGTTGCTTCTATTACCGACCTCATGATTAAAGAAGGGCTCATTAACCTTGATTTTGCTGATGTTCGTTCTGTTATGCATGAAATGGGCCGGGCGATGATGGGAACGGGTGAAGCGTCTGGTGAAGGTCGCGCTTTGAATGCTGCTGAAGCTGCTATTGCGAATCCACTGTTGGATGATACTTCTATGCGTGGTGCTCGTGGCTTACTTATTTCCATTACGGGTGGTCGTGATATGACACTCTTTGAAGTCGATGAAGCTGCTAATCGTATTCGCGAAGAAGTGGATGCCGATGCCAATGTTATTTTTGGTGCCATTGATGATGAGTCCCTAGAGGGTGTTATTCGTGTATCTGTGGTTGCAACAGGTATTGATCGTGAGGTTAGTGATATAGTTCAGCCATCTCATCCTCAACTTCAAAGACCTGCTGCTTCAATTCGTAAGAGTGATCCTGCGGCATCGTCACAGACTTCTTTTCATGTTCAGTCACCTCCTTTACGTTCTGAGTCAATGGTAGAAGTGATAGAAGCACTTGAAATAGAGAAAGGGAAACCAGCTGGAGAACAGTTTCGTCCTAAGAGCCAGATTTTTGCACAGCCTGCCGATACTGTTGCTGCACGAAGTGTGAGCACTGCTCCTTATGGTTCAAGTGTTGTGCATAGTCAGATATCAAATGCGCCACGTATGCAAGCAAGCCGTGCTTCTCAACAGTCGATGGTTGCACCGGTCAGTATGGAGGCGACGGCGCATGTTCTTGATGAAATGACAGAGGTTGTGAAGCAGAAAGACAAGCAAGTACAACATATGCAAGCACGATCACCGATGCGTATGCCTGAGTTAAAAGATTTTCCTCCTGTTGTTCATGCTCAACGTGAGAGGGTTCCAGCAGCTGGCCAGGGTCCTCGCAATCTTTGGCAACGTTTGAAACAGAGCTTGACACATCGTGAGGAAGTTGAACCAGAAGCTCGGTTAGAGCCTGCTGTGAGATCCTCTCAGCAGAAAGAAGCGCAGGTTTATAATAAAAGTTCTCAGGATGCTTCTGTGTATGTTCCACGTCGTTCTGGCGAATTACATCCTCATGTCCCGCAAGATCAGCGTAACTTTATAACCGAAGAAGATCAATTAGAAATACCAGCATTTTTGCGTCGTCAGGCCAATTGATTGGCAAAAAGTGAGGAAAAGAGGCTATTTTAATCCTTTTTTCATGATGGTTAAAAGTTTTAAGTAGCAGAATATACTGTGTTTTTGAGAAAAGTGTTTTATTTTTTATAAACCCGTTTATGATGAGCGGGTTTATTGTTTGCTATGAATATCATTTTTATAGTTTTATAAATATTTTCAAAGGTTATAAAATTATTCAATAAAGTAACATGATGAAGCTGGTGCAAAAATATCAGTCTACTCTTAAAAAATCCGTAGCATTGAAGGGCTATGGTGTTCACAGTGGATGTTTATCTGTGGTGAAAATTCATCCAGCTGATGTTGGATGTGGTATTATTTTTAAGCGTTGTGGATTAGAAGGAACGAATCAAATCCTTTATGCGCATGCATCGCAAACGGGATCGACTGAATTATCAACAGTGCTTGGTCATGGTGAATTCAGAATTGAAACAATTGAACATTTGATGGCTGCAATTACCGCTTATAATTTGGATAACCTTATTATTGAGGTATCGAGTCATGAGATACCTATTTTGGATGGGGCTGCATGGCAATATTGTCAAGCTTTTGAAGAGGTTGGTATTGTACAGCAAAATGCGTTGCGTCCTTATTTTATCATAAAAAAACCGCTGCGTGTTGAAGTTGCGAGTGGAGTTGCTGAGTTTTTGCCGTTTGATGGGCGTCGTTTTGATGTAACGATTTCTTTTTCTTCTTCTGCTATTGGTAAGCAACATTTTAGCTTTGATCTTACCCCAGCAGGATTTCGCGATAATTTATCACGTGCGCGCACTTTTGGTTTTGTTAAAGATGTAGAAAAATTATGGACTTCTGGAAAGGGAATAGGTGCCTCTTTTGAAAATTCTCTTATTATCGGACTTAACGACGAAATTATGAATCCAGGCGGTCCTTATTGGGAGGATGAGTGTGTGCGACACAAAATGCTTGACGCGATTGGTGATACCGCTTTGCTTGGAGCACCTTTTATTGGATTGTTTCGTTCCTATTGTAGTGGGCATAGAATTAATTCGCAATTGGTAAAAGCTATTTTGGCAGACGAATCTTGTTACGAAATAAGTTACTTATAGGGAGTGTAGAGCAAAAATTGAAAAGATTTTCTTATAGCTTGTTTGATTTTTAGGGGGATGATTGACCTAAGTCACTAAATTGGTTAGTGGATGTTAAAGCGATATGGTATAGAAACGCTTAATAAATAATTTTTGCTACAAGGTGACATTCTCTGGAGGCCGGAAGAACTATGACAAAATCTTATATATGTATTGAAAATATGGCAGATAGGAAATCTAACATTGTACGCACAGTTTTGGGGGTGATGCTTTTGGGGAGCACCTGCTTGTTAGCGGGTTGTTTATTTAAAGAGAAAAATACCCTTGATCCATCTGTATATGTGTTAAAAATGGATCCACCAGATGTTTTATATAATCAGGCACTTGCAAGCCTTGAGAGTGGACGGCTTGCCGATGCGTCGAAAAAGTTTCTTGCGATTGAAAAACAGTATGCTTACACGGATTGGGGCCGTAAATCCTTGGTAATGGGTGCTTTTACAAATTATCGGCTTGGTAAGTATGATGATTCAATTAGCATGGCTCAACGCTATATCACTCTTTATCCAGGAGCTGATGATTCGGCGTATGCTTATTATATTATTGGTCTTTCTTCTTTCCGTCGGATTCCTGATGTTACACGAGATCAACGTGATACAAAGCGTGCTATTGCTGCTATGCAACTTCTTGTGGAGCGCTATCCAAATTCTGAATATGTCGAGGATGCTAAAGCAAAAATACGTTTTGGACGGGAGCAGTTGGCTGGTAAAGAAATGCAGGTTGGCCGTTATTATGAAGAAGGGCGCCGCTATCTTGCTGCAAGTAGAAGATTTCGTACAGTGGTTGAAGAGTATTCCGATACAAATCAAATTGAAGAAGCGCTTTTCCGCTTGACGGAAGTTAATCTTGCTCTTGGATTAACTGCGGAAGCGCAGACAGCAGCAGCTATTTTAGGACGTAATTACCCTAAAAGTGAGTGGTATAAGTTTTCTTATAATTTATTGCAAAAAAATAGCATATCTCCACAGGAGCACAAATCTTCTTGGATCTCACATGCTCTAAAGGGTGATAAGAAGAAGGCACGTTGATTCTCTATGCTGGTACAGCTTTCGATTCATGATATTGTTTTGATCGAAACGCTTGATATTCATTTCACAGCGGGTTTGTCGGTCTTGACTGGGGAAACGGGTGCTGGGAAATCTATTCTTCTTGATGCTTTGTCGCTAGCTCTTGGTGGGCGCGGCGATGCTTCTCTTGTGCGTCATGGGGCTGCACAAGGGCAAGTAACGGCTGTTTTTGATGTTCCTGTTTCACATCCTGCACGTCAGCTTATCCGTGAGAACGGTTTTGATGATGAAGGTGATATTATTTTACGGCGTGTGCAGTCAAATGATGGTCGTAGCCGTGTTTTTATCAATGATCAGCTTGCTAGTGTAGCATTTATGCGGTGTGTTGGTCGTTTGTTGGTTGAAATCCACGGGCAGCATGATGATCGTGCACTTGTTGATGTTGCAACGCATCGCCAGTTATTAGATGCCTTTGGGGGGCTTCAGAACGGGACAGAAAATTTACGCCAATGCTATCGGATATGGCGTGAATTTGAAGAGCGCTTGCAACAACAGCGTAGTAAAGTGGAAGATGCTGCGCGCGAGGCTGATTATCTTCGTGCCTGTGTGGAAGAACTGGAGAAGCTTGATTTTCAAATTGGTGAAGAAGAAGCTCTTTCTCTCCGTCGTGCTGATATGCTTAAATTAGAAAAGATAGCAACGGATATTAAGGAAGCTGATGATCTCTTAAGTGGCTCTAAATCACCAATTCCTGTTCTTTCTAATTTGGTGAGGCGTTTGGAGCGAAAAATCTCTGAAGCACAAGAGCTCATTACACCGGTGGTGAAATCTCTTGATGAGGCATTACATGCACTTGCTGCAGCGCAAGAAGGGATTGAAGCAGCAATGCGAGCATTGGATTTTGATAGCGGTGAATTAGAACGGATAGAAGAGCGTCTTTTTTCTCTTCGCGGTTTTTCTCGTAAATATCAGGTTGCTGCGGATGATTTGGTTTCGTTGCGTGATAAAATGGATGCGGAGCTTGCTGATTTTGAGGATGCGCAAGCGACATTAACTCATCTTGAAGTTGAGGCACGGGAAGCACAAAAAAATTATGATATATTAGCACAAGCATTGTCAATAAAGCGTCGAGAAGCCGCAAATCACTTGTCTAAGAGTGTTATGGCTGAGTTACCTGCATTGAAGTTGGAAAAAGCAGAATTTATCGTTGAAATACAAAGTGATGCTGAAAAACGAAGTGCAGAAGGGATAGATCGTATTGAGTATTGGGTTCGGACAAATCCTGGAACACGAGCGGGACCAATGCTTAGTGTGGCTTCTGGTGGCGAATTGTCTCGTTTTTTATTAGCATTAAAAGTTGTTTTGTCTGATCGTGGATCGGCTCCCACATTGATTTTTGACGAAATTGACACGGGCGTTGGGGGCGCTGTTGCTGCTGCCATTGGACAACGGTTGCAGCGTTTATCAAAAAGTGTTCAGGTTTTTGCTATTACACATGCACCACAGGTAGCTTCCAAAGCCCATAGTCATTTTCTTATTTCAAAGGTTGAAAGTGGTGATAAAGGGCGTTTTATGACGGGTGTGCGTAAAATGGAGGAGAATGAGCGTGCAGAGGAAATTGCTCGCATGCTAGCAGGAGAGCAGATTACTCAAGAAGCACGTGCTGCGGCTCAAAAGCTTCTCACATAGAGAGAGACGCGCATGTGTTCATATGGATTCTCTTCAGCAAAAGAAGAAGAGAATCTTATCATCATGGCTCATAATTTGGAATTAATCTTATGAAAAGGGAAGCAATTAAAAACTTAACTGCTCTTGAAGCAGAAAGTGAACTAGAATGGTTAGCAAAAGAAATTGCCCGTCATGATGTTCTTTATAACACGAATGATCAGCCTGAAATTTCTGATGCAGAATATGATGCACTTCGTCGCCGTAATGCAGAAATTGAAGCCCTTTTTCCTGAGCTCATTCGTTCAGATTCTCCTTCCTATAAAATTGGAGCACCAGTTTCTGAAAAGTTTGAAAAATCTGTTCATGCACAGCCAATGCTTTCGCTAGATAATGCATTTAGCGCTGAAGATGTTTGTGAATTTGTTGAGCGTATTCGTCGTTTTTTACGACTGCCAGCAACACAGATCTTGGAAATAACGGCTGAGCCGAAGATTGATGGTTTATCGTTGTCTTTGCGCTATGAAAAAGGAAAACTTGTGCGTGCTGCAACGCGTGGAGATGGATATGTCGGTGAAAATGTTACAGTGAATGCACGAACAATTGCTGATATTCCAAAAGTTTTGCAGGGCGAATTTCCTGATATTCTTGAGGTTCGTGGTGAAGTTTATATGGGACAGAAGGATTTCCAAGCACTTAATAGCAGTCAACAAGAAAAAGGCAAATTAACTTTTGCTAACCCTAGAAATGCAGCAGCTGGTTCGCTTCGTCAGCTTGATTCACGGATAACTGCTAGTCGAAAGCTTCAATTTTTTGCTTATGCTTGTGGTGAAGTGAGTGAAATGTTTGCAGAAAGCCAAATGGAGATGATGAAAAAGTTAAAAGACTATGGCTTTGTTATCAACCCATTGACGAAAGTTTTTAAAACAGTAGAAGAAATGATTTCCTATTATCATGATATCGAAGAATGCCGTCATTCGTTAAGCTATGATATAGATGGGATTGTTTATAAGGTTAATAATTTAATGCTCCAGACACGTTTGGGGTTTGTTTCTCGTTCACCACGTTGGGCAATTGCGCATAAATTTCCAGCAGAAAAAGCTATGGCGCTTTTAGAAGCTATTGATATTCAAGTCGGTCGTACTGGAGCACTAACTCCTGTTGCACGCCTTGCCCCTATTACTGTTGGTGGTGTAGTGGTTACCAATGCAAGCTTGCATAATGAGGATTATATTAAGGGAATTGGTCATAAGGGCGAGCCAATTCGTGAAGGGCGTGATATCCGTGTAGGCGATACGGTGATTGTGCAGCGTGCTGGTGATGTAATTCCTCAGATTATTGATATTGTTGTTGAAAAGCGCCCAAAAGACGCTTCTGCTTTTGTTTT
This sequence comes from Bartonella sp. EBT8, assembly GCF_055796165.1. Lineage (NCBI taxonomy): Bacteria > Pseudomonadati > Pseudomonadota > Alphaproteobacteria > Hyphomicrobiales > Bartonellaceae > Bartonella > Bartonella sp. EBT8. The sequence continues at coordinate 55,152 of NZ_JBTTDJ010000003.1, read as the reverse complement.
TCCGCATCTGTGTCCAGCTTGTGGGAGCCATGCTGTTCGTGAGGAGGGTGAAGCTGTACGTCGATGTACAGGTGGGCTTATTTGTCCAGCACAAGCCATTGAGCGTATTCGTCATTTTGTTTCACGGAATGCTTTTGATATTGAGGGACTTGGGAAAAAACAGGTGGAGTTCTTTTTTCATGTTCAAGATGAGACGCTTTGTATTCATACACCAGCCGATATTTTTACTTTACAACGGCGACAAGAAAAATCTTTGACGCGTTTAGAAAATATGGAAGGTTTTGGCATTGTTTCAGTCCGTAAACTGTATGATGCCATTAATGCACGCCGCGAAATTCCTTTAAGTCGTTTTCTCTTTGCATTAGGAATTCGTCATGTGGGAGAGGTTAATGCGCGGCGTCTTGCACGTGCTTATCAAAATTATGCAGCGTTTGAAACTGCTGTGATGGCTGCTAAGATGCCATGTAATAAGGAAAATGAAAAGGGCAATGAGGCTTGGATGGAGCTTACTAATATCGAAGGAATTGGACCACAGGTAGCGAGTGCTATTATTGATTTTTATCAAGAAGCGCATAACCATGAGGTTCTATCGGTCTTACTTAAGGAAGTCACACCTCTTGATGAGGAACCTATTATGACAGATTCTTCACCTGTAGCAGGGAAGATCATTGTTTTTACAGGAACTTTAGCACATATGTCACGTGATGAAGCAAAAGCATTGGCAGAACGATTGGGTGCTAAGACCTCCAGTTCACTTTCTAAAAAAACCGATCTTCTTGTTGTTGGAGCTGGAGCAGGATCGAAGTTAGCCAAAGCGCAAGAGTTAGGTGTCGAGGCTATCGATGAAGAGGCTTGGCTGCAATTGATTGAGGGATATTATGTTTAGGGAAGAGAGTCTGCAAATACGATAAATTTATCAGCATTTATTATATGTCATCAGATAGGATTTCTCTTTATCCTTCAGGACGGTGATGGAATAAGAAAAATACGGGATATAACCATCTGGAGGACGAAGAAGGTCGTCACAAAATAAACGTCACCCTTTGCAAGAGTGCATTATCTTGTTCCGTTTAGGTTAGCATTTGTCAGCTTAGCACAAAATTTGAAGCATCTTATAAAATATTTTTTGTATTTCTTGATGGGAGAGAGAGATTTTTTTCTTAAAAGGAGGAGATAAGGTGTTCGTTTTGTAAGAAGAGTTAGGAGATGTCCGTGTGACTTCACTTAAAGGGGTTTTGTTGCTTCTTTGGCCCATTCTTTATCTTCTTTATTTAAGTAAGGTGCATTAACTTGATAAACATGTGCATGGTAATCATTGAGCCATTTTTTCTCTTGTAATGTCAAAAGTTCTGGGAGGATTAAGCGCTGGTCAATGGGACAATTTGTGAGTGTTTCAAACGAGAGCATTTCTATATCTCCACCGTTAATTTTTTGTGCTGGTTTCACAATGAGCAGATTTTCAATACGAATACCAAAGGCACCTTCACGATAATATCCAGGTTCATTAGAAACAATCATTCCGGGAATCAATTCTTGGGATCCATTGCGGGAAATATTTTGTGGCCCTTCATGAACAGAGAGATAAGATCCAACACCATGACCAGTGCCATGGGCGTAATCAAACCCAGCGTTCCACAATGCAATGCGTGCTAGAGCATCAAGGTCTTGACCACGTGTTCCTTTTGGAAAGTGAGCAGTTGAAAGAGCAATCATACCTTTGAGAACAAGAGTAAAACAGCGTTTTTCTTCTTCTCCGATATTCCCTATTGCTACTGTGCGCGTGACGTCTGTTGTACCATCACGGTATTGTCCACCTGAATCAATAAGATAAAGTTCACCAGCATTGAGCTGTTTATTTGTTTTTGTCGTTACACGATAATGAACAATGGCGCCATTTGCACCTGCTGCTGAGATTGTATCAAAAGAAAGATCTTCAAGTTTTGCACCCATTTCCTTTGCTGTCATTATACGCAATTCTTCTAATTTTTGAGCAGTAGAAATTTCATTTATTGTGCCTGGTGTTTGTTTATCTAACCAAGAAAAAAAACGAATAAGGGCTACACCATCGCACAGGTGTGCTTTACGCGCGCCGTTCAGTTCTATGCTGTTTTTAATGGCACGTGGTAAAGCAACAGGGTCAGTAAGGCTAATAAAAGAGCTTCCTTGTTGTTCAATAATGGTGCGGAATTTTTCGCATGTTAATTGGGGATCTAGGGCAAAAATTGTTCCTTTTTGAACATAATCTCTTATCTCTGCAATAAGTTGTTCTGGTTCATATAATTTTGCATAGCGTTCCAGATATTGTTTTTGTTCTATACCTAATTTTTTGCTGTTAAGAAATAAGGTCGGTGTTTCTTTGATGGGAATGAGGGCAAAACCAAGGGTGAAAGGTGTGTTGGAAACATCATTACCACGGATATTGAAAGTCCATGCAATAGAGGAGGGGTCTGTGAAAATAAAAGCATCTGCATGAGCTTGCTTGATCTTTTGATGAATTAAGGTCAGTTTTTCATCAGTCTTGCATCCTGCATATTTGAGAGGATGAATCAATAAGGCAGATTGCGGTAAGGGTGGTTGATCATGCCAGATAAGATCAATAGGATTTTGTTGAATTGCTACAAGTCTTCCACCTACTTTCATTTCTAATGTTTTTTTTAATATATCTACAGCGGAGATAGTGTGAAGCCATGGATCAAAGCCAAGTGAAAGCTTTTGCCCATTTTCTTCAAGCCATTGTGAGGGGGGGCAAGTCACAAGGTCTTCATAATCAAAAATATCAGGATCAGTTTGTTGGCGAACTTGGAGCTTATAGCGTCCATCTGTGAATATAATAGCTTTGTTTTTTAAAATGAGTGCAATACCTGATGAACCCGTAAAGCCAGTGAGCCAACTAAGACGTTGAGCATGGGGGGGGACATATTCTCCTTGATGTTCATCAGTACGTGGGACAAGAAAGCCATCTAGCTTGAGGCGTTCGAGTTCTTTACGAAGACAGGAAATACGTGTCGCAGCATGAGTGAGATTTGTTGTCTCCTCAAAAGTTTGATACATAACAACGTCCTTTTTGTTTATTTCAGATGTATAGTAACCCATCCATGACGGTGGTATGTTTCAATATGTTTTAGCCCCTGCTTTACATAAGCTTCCAAAACAGTGGCGTGTTGTTCTTCAAGAATTCCAGAGAGTATCAGTGATCCGCCTTTTTGGAGTGCTTGTACCATTTCTTGAGCAATTTCAATGAGTGGATTGGCAAGGATATTGGCAACAATAAGATCAAAGGGTGCACGTGATGCAATTTTATCGTGGGAAAAACCTGTCGCTGTGACAGTTGTAATATGTTCTTTTACGCCATTGAGTTCGATGTTGTGTTGTGCAACTTGAATAGCAGTTGGATCAATATCAGATGCAAGGATGCAAACAGGTTTGAGCTTTGCAATTGCGATGGCAAGGATACCGCTACCGGTACCAAGATCAAGGACATTTTTAGGACTTTCCTTTTGCATTACCTTGGCAATCATTTCTAAACAGCCGGCTGTTGTCCCATGATGTCCGGTACCAAAAGCTTGACTAGCTTCAATTTCAATAGGAAAAACATTGGGAGGGATATTATTTCTGTTATGGCTTCCATGTAAAAAAAAAGGACCAGCATGGACAGGTGTTAGTCCTTCAAGGCTTTGCTGAACCCAGTCAATATTGGGTAAAATCTCATAGTTAATTTTATCAGGATCTATAGAGAGAATGTTCGCAAAACATTTGGAAACATCTTCTTGGCTTTCTTTATTGACATAAAGTGAAAGCTCATACACAGCATTTTTTTCATCTATCTCTGTCAGAGCAAGAGGATAACCTTCTTCATCAAAGGCTGTTTCCATAAGAGTATAAAACTTCTCTGCTTCATTTTTGGAAGTCGTATAATACAGACGAATTTGCTGCGCCATTTTGTTCTTTCTTTTAATTGACTTTTTTAGTTTAAGACGAGCTTTTTTAGTTGTTCAACGGCGATATTGTCTTTTATTTCAGGATCGATCTCTTTTGTTTCATAAGGAATGACACCAGCTAGCTTTCCGCCTTTTTTTAGTAAAAAAATTGCTGCTGTGTGGTTATAAGTATAGTTTCCATCTGTTCCCGGTACTTTTTCAGCAACGATATTAAAAGAATCTACCATTTTATGAACTTTTTCAGGTTCTCCACTAATCCCAATAATTTTGTTGGTAAAGTTACTGAGATAATCATGGAGAACTTCCGGTGTATCACGTTCAGGGTCAACTGTAACAAACCATATTCCTAATTTCTCAGCTTGTGGTCCAAGAGCTGTCAACCATCGATCAAGATTGATGAGTGTGGTAGGACAACTTTCAGGACACATAGTGAAGCCGAAAAAAATTATTGAAGGCTTGCTTCTAATATCCTTTTCTGTGATCGTTTTCCCATTGGAATCAATGAGTGTGAAATTATCACCCAGAGGTTTATTTCTTAACGTATCATAAATAAAAATTCCTACAAGAAATATGATCGTTAGCCCCAAGATGCGCATTACATTTTTCATAACTTGACTCTCTAAAATAGATCGAAAAATTGTAACATTGGCTGGTTAACTTTGCAATCTCTGTTTCATGGTTGATTTTGTTTCCCTAGTCGGTATGTTGTTTAGGGAAATATTTATAGAAAAAAATTGGTGAAAGATGGATGGATAGTAAGAAAGATCTTCGATTCCATGACAGTGAGCCTCGTCTTCATACGACAGCACGATTGCATGGTTGTAAATTGGGGCGTTATGTAGAAATCAATGAGCGCGTGGTTTTGCGTGATGTAACAGTTGGAGATTTTACTTATTTTGAACGGAACAGTGAAGCGATTTATAGCGATATTGGTCGTTTTTGTTCTATTGCGTCTCGTGTGTGTGTAAATGCATTAGAACATCCCATGGAACGGCTTTCAACGCATAAAATAACTTATCGTCCTAATGAATATTTCCGCTATATTCCGTTAGATAGTTCTTTTCGTGAAAGACGTTGTGCAAAACGTGTTATCATTGGGCATGATGTATGGATTGGATATGGTGCTGTTATTATGCCAGGGGTGACCATTGGGCATGGCGTTATCATTGGTGCTAATGCTGTTATAACAAAAGATATTCTTCCTTATACAATTGTCGCTGGTGTTCCTGCAAAACCGTTGCGGATGCGTTTTTTTGATCATGTGATCCAAGAACTTTTGGAGATGACTTGGTGGAATTGGCCGCTTGATAAAATTTATAACGCATTGCCTGATATGCAAAATCTTCCAATCGAGGTTTTTATTCGAAAATGGAAAGAGCGTTCAAAATAAAATAAAAAAATAGTTTTTGTCTGGGGATGTGATACCATTATGTTGATACTAAGCTTTGTTTACAAAATTATCGAGGACACGTTTTTCTCCCGCTTTCTCAAAAATAATGGTTAATTTATGACCATCTATTGCTGTGATATGACCATAACCGAATTTTATATGAAAAATCCGATCATTGATGGCAAAATTTGAAGGGGTTTCAGAGACTGATTGGGCAAGAACTTTTCCTTCAATGTTTTTTTGTGTGCGCTTCTGTTTTGGTGTAGTAGAATCATTATAAAATGAACCATGATGTTTAACAGAAGATTTCCCATACCCCCCATAAGAGGTTTCCATTGTTATAACTTCTATATGTTCTTCTGGTAATTCATTGAGAAAACGCGAGGGTATTGTGTTTTGCCAATGTCCATGGATTCTTCGATTAGAGACAAACCATATATGCAAATGTTTTTTTGCTCTCGTCAATCCTACATAAGCTAGTCGCCGTTCTTCTTCTAAACCTGAACGGCCGCCTTCATCCAGTGAGCGCTGATGAGGAAAGAGACCTTCTTCCCAACCAGGAAGGAAAACTGTTTCAAATTCAAGCCCTTTGGCTGAATGAAGAGTCATGATGTTAACAGCGTCAGTATTTTCATTGTTTTCAGCATCCATTACGAGTGCAACATGTTCTAAAAAGCTATGAAGACTTTCAAATTGTTCCATGGAGCGAACCATTTCTTTAAGATTTTCTAGCCGTGTTGGTGCTTCTGGTGAACGATCTTCTAACCACATGGTAGTGTAGCCTGAATCCTCAAGAATTGTTTCAGTAAGTTCTCTATGGGGTGTGCTTTGCAGCATATTTTGCCAGCATCGAAAGTTTTCAATAACGCTTCGCAAAGCACTGCGTGCTTTAGGTTTTAGTTCGTCCGTTTCAATTATTGCAGCTGCGGCAGAAAAAAGAGGAATAGCGCGTGCCCGTGCACTTTCATAAAGAATGCGTAGAGTTGCATCGCCTAAGCCGCGTCTAGGTGTATTAATAATGCGTTCAAAAGCTAAGTCATCTGCTGGTTGGACGACAACGCGTAAATAAGCCATCGCATCACGTATTTCCATTCGTTCATAAAAGCGCGGACCACCAATCACGCGGTAGTTAAGACCAAGTGTTACAAAACGATCTTCAAATTCACGCATCTGAAATGATGCGCGCACCAATATAGCCATATGATTTAATGAATGGCCAGTCTGTTGTGCCTGTTCAATTTCTTCTCCAATTGCACGCGCTTCCTCTTTCGAATCCCATGCTGCATGAACTTTTACTTTTTCTTCTTCGGTATTTATTTGATCAGAAAAAAGTGTTTTTCCAAGTCTTTCTTGGTTATGAGAAATGAGATGAGAAGCGGTTTTGAGAATGTGTGATGTTGAACGATAATTGCGTTCTAAACGGATAATTTTTGCAGGAGGAAAATCTTTCTCAAAACGTAAGATATTATCGACTTTAGCACCACGCCATCCGTAAATGGATTGGTCATCATCGCCAACACAACAAAGGTTGACATGTTGTCTTTCTGGCTGTTGTGCCAAAAGGCGAAGCCAAAGATATTGTACTGTGTTGGTATCTTGATATTCATCAACAAGAATATAGCGAAATTTGGAGTGATATTCCCGAAGAATATCTGGATTATGTTGGAAAATAGAGAGTGGATGAAGTAAGAGATCGCCAAAATCACAGGCATTAAGGCTTTTTAATCTCTCTTGATAGAGATGGTAAAGTTTACGTCCCATACCCTTACCAAAGGAATGAGAATCGTCTTCTGAAATATGTTCTGGTGAAAGCCCTTGATTTTTCCAAGAATCAATCATTATAGTAAGATTCTTGGCGGGCCAACGTTTATCGTCCAATCTTTCAGCTTGAATAAGCTGTTTTAAAAGCCTAGTAACATCATCGCTATCAAGAATTGTAAAGTTGCTTTTTAAGCCAACAAGTTCTGCGTGACGGCGCAAAATTTTTGCCCCCGTGGAATGAAAAGTTCCAAGCCAAGGCATGCCTTCAACAATTTCACCAATAAGTGTGCCAATGCGCATTTTCATTTCACGTGCTGCTTTGTTGGTGAAGGTTACAGCAAGTATTTGCTTAGGAGAGGCAAGCCCAGAGCGTAAAATGTGAGAAATGCGGGTTGTTAAAACACGCGTTTTTCCAGTACCAGCACCCGCAAGAACTAAAAGAGGTCCTTCTGTATTCATGACGGCTTGTTGTTGCTCTGGATTGAGTTGTTGTAAATAATCGCCATCACATTGCGTTTTTTCTTTTTCTTTTACAGTAGGCATAGTGGCTCTAGAACTCTTTTCATTATGGAGAGGGGAGGCTTATCTTCAAAGAATGGTATGGGATCAAGAAAATTGTTCATTATACATTTTGTGTAGTACTTTTTTCATCTGAATGCTAGGTCCAAAAAAACATACTCTCTTCGGTTGAATAAGGGACAGAGATTTTAAAAACTAAAACAAATATTAAAAGCGTTGGGTGAGAACGCTTTGAAGTGCATAAATGCGTAACGAAGACGAAAGATTTACTTCTGGTGGTCTTTTGCTATCAATATCGGTGATAATAAAGGCTAAAGATTGTTTTTTTTTGTGCGCTATGGTTTTGAGGATATCTAGAAATGGTTGTTCTAAAGATACGCTTGTTGCATGTCCATCAATACGAACAGATATTTTTCGCAAAATTACTTTTGACCAATCGATGAAAGTATCTTCATGCATTCTTTTTATTCTTATTCCTCGCGCTCTAAATAATTTTGATCAAGAAATTTTTGCGTTTTTAAAGATTCTTTTTGCTCGAAAAGTTTTTCAGCTTTTGTTCTTCCAAAACGATAGCGTCTTTCTTCTGCATGAACAGCTTGTTCTGCACGCTTTTTCTGTTTTCGAAATTGACGAAGATTAATGATTTTAGTCATGAAACACTTATTTTTTGCGAAAAGAATCTAAAGAAACAACATCAGCACTTGGTTTGATATCATTGTTTGAGGGATCTGTATTTGGACTAGGATTTTGTTCTTTTATAAGCGAGTTCTCTTTTTTTTGTTTGTCTGATAGAACCGTCGGTGTACTTGGAGCATTTTCTGAATTTTTGTCTTCTCCAGAAGTAAGGTTCGAGGGGAGATCAAATGCTGCTTCAAATGCTGCTATAGGGTCATAAAAGACTTGAATAGAGGTAAAAGGAATTACAAGTTTTTCGCTAATTTCTCTAAAGGAAAGTGTTACTTCGAAGGCATGCTCTGAAACACTTAAATCTCTAAACTGATGTTGTAAGACGATTGTCATTTGCTCTGGGTAACGACTTTTTAGACGAGGAGAGATTTTTACGCCTGGGGCATTGGTCAAAAAAGTAATAAAAAAATGATGATTTCCTGGAAGTCCTGCTTTGGCAACTTCCGATAAAACTTTACGGATAACCCCACGAAGTGCATCCTGAACGAGAATATCGTAACGGACTTGATCTTGAACCATCGAAGCTTTCCTTTTATTTCATACGATAGATGAGCGTGCGGAGTATTTTGCTATAGAATGTCTTTTTAAGCTAGCAATATTTTGTCTCATATGTACTTAAATCACTCAAAAAATGATATGAAATTTTATGACAAAAAATGTCTCGAAGATCAATTGATCGTCTTTATAAAGGTGAAGGCTTCTGTTGCCAGGTGCCTCCGAACCCCGCTTAAACCTGCGACGGTTTAAGGCTTAATTTGAAGCATTCACACCACCTTAAGCGGCGAGACGTGCTTCCGCATAGTTGTCATTTGCAACTACTCATTTAGCCCGATAACGGTGGTACTATGCCGAGTAAAAGAGCAATCTTTACACTCTTGTCGATCCTATTTCGCCCCCATCAAAGTATAATTTTGTATTATATTTTGGTGGAGGCGCCGGGTACCGCCCCCGGGTCCAATAAGTTTATTCCATTGTCCATTTATTACCATAGCTGGCAAGCCAGCACTTTAAATATAGATGAAGACGAGTCTTTAGAAAAGGGGGGTTGTTAATATTTTTAATCCTCTAATTATTATGAGAAGCTCTGTGATGCGGTTGTAGAGTACAGTCGCTAATTTTTGGAGAGGAGAGGGTGCAAAATGACCAATGATCTAGCAGATATTAAATTATATGACCAAAATCCCGATGAGGCTGCAATAGAACGGCTAAGACATCGCTTAGCTTTGGTGATGAAAAAACAGGATGCATCACTGGTTGCTACATCGGATCCAAAAGAGTTAGAACGCGTTGAAAAATGGGTTCAAGATGTATTAGGCGCGGATGAGCAGAGTGCTAAGAAGGCTGTGTCAAAAGTTGCGGAAATGATGTCTGGAGATCGCAGAAAAAGCCGTATGACCTTTTATTATTTGGTCGCCAAGCAATTAAATGCACTTGATAAAGTTTAAACAATTTTAAACTAAATTTTGCTCAAGAACAAGAAAGCTCAAAATTCTTTGAGCTTTTTTGTTTAGCGTAGGGGGTTAATTGGTTTCGTCTTCTTGAAGATATCCTCCTTTGCTCATATCCGGTATAAAGAGGGTAGCAATGAATGCCATGATCATCACGCCGATTACGTAAAAATAAAAGAGTGATTCATGTCCCATATTTTTTAATCCGAGTGCTACATATTCGGCAGAACCACCAAGTAATGCATTCCCAATAGCATGAGAGAGACCAACTCCTAATGCTCGTACTGAGGAAGGAAACATTGCTGATTTTACGACACCAGAGATGGATGTATACATGCTCATAATACAGAATATTCCAATAATGGTTGACAACGCAATCCATGGATTATGCGTATGACCGATTATGAGAAGTCCAGGAATTGTAAAGAGAGTAGAAAGTGCACTCCAAAGGATAAGTAAATTTTTTGTGCCAATTTTATCAGCTAGGATACCAAATAGGGGTTGAAGGAGTATGAAAATAAAGAGTGCAGCAGTCATCAAAGTTGTTGCGGTATGTTTATCAAATCCTGTGGTTGTGATGAGATATTTTTGCATATAAGTCGTACAGGTGTAAAATGTAAGAGATCCTCCAGAGGCGAAGATAACAATAACAAAGAAAGCTTTTGAATGTTTGCTGAAAAGCTCTTTCAGACTTCCCGTTCGTTTTCTAGAACGGCTTTCTTTCGTGGTTGTTTCATGAAGCGAACGACGGAGATAAAGTGCAACGAGTGCTGCTAATCCACCAATCGCAAAAGGGATACGCCAGCCCCATGCTCTTAATTGGTCTTCCGTTAGATAAAGTGCCAAAATGAAGATAATAAAACTCCCTAAAAGTTGACCAGTAATAAGCGTACCAGATTGGAAAGAAGCAAAGAGACCACGATGATTTTTAAGAGAAATTTCGCTTATATAAGTTGCAGCTGTACCATATTCACCACCGGCTGAAAGTCCTTGCATCATTCGGATGAGGAGCAGAAAAATTGCGGCAGTTATCCCTAAAGTTTCATAAGTTGGAAGGATGGCAATGAGGAAAGAGCCTCCACACATCATAAAAATAGATATGAGCATTGAACGCTTGCGTCCATAGCGATCAGCGATAAAGCCAAAAAGCCAACTTCCAATTGGGCGCATAAGAAAACCGATAAAGAAGATTCCTGCCGTTCTTAGAAATTGGGTAACAACATCGCCATTTGAAGGAAAAAATTGTGGTGCAAAGTAAATCGACGCAAATGAATAAATGTAAAAATCATACCATTCTACTAAATTCCCTGATGCACTGGATATAATAGAAGAAATACGTTTTCTTGTATCATCTGGTTCTAAAGTTGTTTCATTTTTCATGAAGTGCTTCCCTTTGGTTTATAGTTTATATTTTTCACTTTAAAGTTTTTTATAATTTGTATCATTAAAATTCAATTGTATATAATAATTTCTTATGAAAGCTCTTTCAGAGGATTTATGTGGGCTATAAGTTTGCGCTTCATGAGGATTTTATTTTGTAGGAGGATAAAAATCATCATACCGAATCTAAAAGGCGACGTGTGTTGAAAAAGAGGTTCAAGCTGGATGAAATGTTAGTAAAAAGAGTGCTTCAATAGTTCTTTATAAAAGTTACCGATAAGATGGTTGAAGAATGTAAAAAAGTTGCGTAACTTTTTCTTGTTTATGTGCTAAAAATTCAATTTATTCGATAAAATCTAAACAAGACAGAGTCTTATAAACATCTTCTTCTCCTTATAGAGGAGCATTATATTTTTTCTTGTAGGGTGAGCTCTAAGAAGTGAATGACTTTCTATTATTTGCTTGTTATTTTAAATATTTGTACATTCATTATAAAAAAGCCTAATTGCTTAGGCTTTTTTATTTTGTGTAGAAAATTTAATGGACCTCATTGTCTTTAAGGTATCCTCCTTTGTCTATATCTGGCATCAAGAGAATTGAGATGAGTGCAATGATCATCATACCAATGATGTAAAAAGGAAAGACAGTTTCATATCCTATAATTTTTAGCCAAAGAGCTACATATTCAGCAGAACCACCAAACAGTGCATTACCAATGGCAAAAGCAAATCCAACTCCGATTGCGCGGATTGAAGCAGGGAAAAGTTCTGCTTTTATGATCCCTGCGATGGATGTATAAAAACTCATAATACAAAGCATTCCAATGATGATTAAGAATGCGACCCATGGATTATGGGTATTTCCAATCATTTTTAGCACAGGAATTGTGCAGAGAATGGATAAGGTACTCCAACTGATGAGGGAAGCTCTTGCTCCAATTTTATCGGCTAGAAAACCAAAGAGCGGTTGGAGTAACACAAAAATAAAAAGTGCAGCAGTCATTATCGTTGTTGCCGTATGTGAATTAAAACCGCTGGTTGTTATCAGATATTTTTGCATGTAAGTCGTGTATGTATAAAACGTGAGCGATCCTCCTGCTGTAAAACCAATAACTAGAAAGAAAGCTTTTGTGTGGTTATCTAGAAGCACGCTAATACTGCCAGTGTGTTGTTTAGAACGACTTTCTTTAGTGGTTGTTTCATGGAGCGAACGACGCAGATAAAGGGCAACGATTGCTCCTAAGCCACCGATCACAAAGGGAATACGCCAGCCCCATGCTTTTAGCTGATCATCAGTGAGATAAAGTGATAAAATAAAGATAACCAAGCTGGCAAGAAGTTGTCCTGAGATCGTTGTAGCATATTGAAAGGAAGCAAAGAGCCCACGACGATTTTTGAGGGCGACTTCACTCATATAAGTTGCTGTTGTACCGTATTCACCACCAACGGAAAGTCCTTGAAACATACGGATTAAAAGCAGAAGGAAGACTGATGTTATTCCCCAAGTTTTATAAGTGGGAAGGATGGCAATGAGGAATGAGCCACAACACATCATAAAAATAGAAATAAGCATTGAGCGTTTACGTCCATAACGGTCGGCAATAAAGCCGAAGAGCCATGCTCCAATAGGGCGCATAAGAAAGCCAACAAAAAAAATTCCTGCGGTTTTTAAGAGTGTTGTCACAAGAATATCGTCTGAAGGGAAGAATTGTGATGCGAAATAAATCGATGTAAATGAGTAAATATAAAAATCATACCATTCTACTAAATTTCCTGATGCACTCGCTATGATAGCAAATATACGTTTTCTTGTATCATCTGGCGCTAAAGTTGTTTCATTTTTCATGAAATATCCCCTTTTAATGCTTATCTTTATTTTTTTCTTTAACGTTGTTTACAATTTAAGCCATCGAAATTCAATTACTAAGAGTTGTTTTTTTATGAAAGCTCTTTGAGATACTTTATTGGAGTTATAGTTTTTTGAGTTCTTATTTTTTATGTTAAAATGAAATCAATAGTAATGTTTACTTACAAGATTTTCTCTTGATTTTTATTATCTTTTTAAGAGTAGCTTTAATTTTTGAGAATGAGGCTTTCTATACTAACAAACACGATTTAGTTTATAGATTATGCGCGTCTTTTGAGAAATAATGAAACTGTATTTTTGCTTTCAATTACTTGCTTTTGTGATTTTTTAAAGGGACTAAATTTACCAAAGTTAGAAAATAATGTCCTTATAATAAAGTTCGATAATTTGTTTTCCAAGGTTTGTGTTAAAGCAAGAAAGATTACTGCTTTTCCTTATAGAAGAGAGCAGCGTAATATTTTGTAAATACTTAATTTTCTTTATGAATTTCGTAACAAAAAAGCTCAATTTATTGAGCTTTTTTGTTTAATTTCATAGAAAAAAATTTAACGGACATCATCGTTTTGAAGATATCCCTTTTTTCGGGCATCGGGCATCAAGAGAATAGCAATAAATGCAATAATCATCATGCCAGTTATATAAAAATAGAAGACAGATTCATAGCCAAGTTTTTTTAATTCAAGGGCTACATATTCAGCAGAACCACCAAACAATGCATTGGCAATAGCATAAGAAAGTCCGACTCCTATTGCCCGTATTGAAGCGGGAAACATTTCTGATTTTACAATACCAGAGATGGAGGTATAAAAGCTCATAATGCACAGCATTCCAATAATGACTGATAGAGCAATCCATGTATTATCAGTTTTGCCAATCAGATTAAGGCCAGGAATTGTAAAAATAATCGATAAAGTACTCCAAATAAGTAGAGATATTTTTGTTCCGATTTTATCAGCAAGAAAACCAAATGCAGGTTGAAGTAACATAAAAACAAAGAGTGCGGCAGTCATTAAAGTGGTAGCCGTATGTTTATCAAATCCAGTCGTGGTGATAAGATATTTTTGCATATAGGTTGTATATGTGTAGAATGTGAGTGATCCCCCAGCGGTAAAACCAATCACTAGAAAAAAAGCTTTCGAATGGTTGGAAAAAAGTTCTATAATACTTCCAGCTTTTTTACTAGAACGACTTTCTTTGGTGGTTGTCTCATGGAGTGAGCGGCGTAAATAGATTGCAACAATTGCTCCAAGCCCACCAATGGCAAAGGGAATACGCCATCCCCATGCTTTTAACTGATCCTCGCTCAGATAAAGCGCTAGAATGAATATAACGAGACTAGCGAGAAGCTGTCCACCAATCAGTGTGGTGTATTGGAAAGAGCTAAAAAATCCACGGTGATTTTTGAGAGCAACTTCACTCATATAAGTTGCCGTTGTACCGTATTCACCACCGACAGAAAGTCCCTGAAGCATTCTAAGTAACAGTAAAAGAATGCCTGCTGCTGCTCCAATGGTTTCATAGGTAGGAAGTAGGGCGATTAAGAACGAACCACCGCACATCATAAAAACAGAAATAAGCATTGAGCGTTTGCGTCCATAACGATCAGCAATGAAGCCGAAAAGCAAACCACCAATTGGACGCATCAAAAAACCAATAGCAAAGACGCCAGCAGTTTTTAAAAGTTGCGTAACAACATTACCTTCTGAAGGAAAGAATTGTGATGCAAAGTAAATGGATGTAAAAGAATAAACGTAGAAGTCATACCATTCTACTAGATTACCTGATGCACTGGACACAATAGCCCAGATACGTTTTCGTGTATCATGCGGCGCTAAAGTTGTTTCATTCTCCATAAGTCTATCCCTTTATTCATCTTCATATAGTTTACTCCCCCTGTTATTTATTCTCCTAAAGGTTGTCTACAGTATTTTATCTTTTGCGTCAAAAATTTAATCGAAACATAAGAATTTCTTGTGTAAAATGTTTTGAAAGGAAATTTAAATTGTTTTTTTATAAATTTTACAATTTCTATATTCGACAGAATCGTCCATAATGTTTATATGAAAAACTACCTTGATCTTTTGTCTCATGTTTTAAATCAAGGCACGGATCGTGCGGATCGAACGGGTGTTGGAACGCGGTCGGTTTTTGGTTATCAAATGCGATTTGATTTACAGGTTGGATTCCCATTATTAACAACGAAGAAGTTGCATTTGCGTTCAATCATTTATGAGCTTTTGTGGTTTCTTAAAGGTGATACAAATATCGCATGGTTGAAGGACCATGGCGTATCAATTTGGGATGAATGGGCTGATGAGAAAGGGGATCTTGGTCCTATTTATGGTTATCAGTGGCGCTCTTGGCCTGCTCCCGATGGACGGCATATTGATCAAATGAGTCATCTCTTGACTATGATTAAGAAAACCCCCGATTCTCGTCGCTTAATTGTATCTGCTTGGAATCCCACACTCATAGAGGAGATGGCTCTTCCACCTTGTCATTGTCTTTTTCAATTTTATGTTGCTGATGGTAAATTATCTTGCCAACTTTATCAACGTTCAGCAGATGTTTTCTTAGGTGTCCCATTCAATATTGCTTCTTATGCGTTATTAACAATGATGATTGCCCAAGTATGTGAACTTCAAGTCGGTGATTTTATTCATACCCTTGGTGATGCACACCTTTATTTTAATCATTTTGAACAGGCTCGATATCAATTGTCTCGTAGTCCAAATGCTTTGCCGTTTATGCATATAAATCCAACGGTAACAGATCTTTTTTCTTTTAAATTTGAGGATTTTGAATTGCTTAATTATGAAGCGCAACCCCATATCAAGGCACCGGTAGCAGTATGATTCTTCCAGTTTGTTTAATTGCAGCTGTTGCAGAAAATGGCGTTATCGGCCGTGAAGGTGCCTTGCCTTGGCGTCTGTCGACAGATTTGCAACGCTTTAAAGCTTTGACCCTTGGTAAACCCATCATTATGGGACGAAAGACTTGGGTTTCTCTTAAACGTCCGTTACCAGGACGCATGAATATTGTAATTACTCGTGATCCTGCTTTCACAGCTGAAGGTGCTGTTGTTACTCACTCTTTATCTCAGGCTTGTTCTGTTGCAAAAAGAGAAGCTTCTCAAAGGGGGGCAGATGCAATTTTTATTATTGGTGGTGGTGAAATCTTTCAACAGGGATTACAGATTGCTGATAAAATATTCCTTACAGAAGTCTTAGCTTCCATTAAAGGTGATAGTTTTTTTCCTGATTTCGATAAAGAAAAGTGGACTATTGTGCAATCACAATATATCTCTGAAGGAGATAAAGATAGTCATCCAACACGTTTTGTAGTTTATGAGCGGAGATAATTTATAATTAAGTGGAAAGAGCCTGTCGGTTCCATTGTAATCAGACAAGAGCCATCCTATAAGGTTGAGTAAAAAGTTGGTATTTGGTTAATGGTATTTAGTTAAAGAGGTGATAATGCCCTGGACAAATCAAAATGGTGGTGGCCCATGGAGTGGCGATAAAAATAAACTCGGTGGTGAGAAAAAAACACCTGCTAAGAATATCTTTGGTTCTGGTGGCAATAATGGTGGTGATAGAGGGCCCGGTCTTGATGATATTTTGCGTAAAGGGCAAAATCAGCTTAAACAATTTGGCGGAGGTGGCCTTTGGGGGCTATTGTTTTTGCTTGCTGTGTTTTTTTGGCTGTATCAGTCAGTTTATATTGTTCAGCAAAATGAACAGGCTGTAGAATTGCGTTTTGGTGTTCCTAAAGTAGGAATTATCGGCGATGGTTTGCATTTTCACTTTTGGCCAATTGAGACTTATATGAAAGTGCCTTTAACGGAAAAAACAATTGCAATTGGTGGGCAGTCTGGTCAGGCGCAACAGAGTGAAGGTTTAATGCTTTCGAGTGATCAGAATATTGTGAATGTTAATTTTTCTGTTTACTATCGGATTTCACATCCTAGTCAATTTTTGTTCAATGTGAGTGATCAAGAGGGAACAGTTCGTCAGGTTGCTGAGAGTGCAATGCGTGAAGTCATTGGTTCAAGGCCTGTTGATGATGTTTTACGTGATAAGAAAGAAGAAGTTGCTGGTGACGTTAGAAAAATTATCCAATTGACGGTGGATAAATATCAACTTGGTGTTGAAATAAGTCGTGTGTCGATCAGTGAAGCTGCTCCTCCTACCAAGGTTGCTGCTGCCTTTAATTCTGTTCAGCAGGCAGAACAAGAACGTGGGCGAATGATTGAAGAAGGAAATCGTGTGCGTTTTACGAAGATTGGTTTAGCAAATGGTGAAGCTTCACGGACACGGGAAATCGCAAAAGGTGAAAAGGCACAAATGGTTGAAGAGGCAAGAGGACGAGCTGAGCGTTTTCAGGCTATAGTTCGTGAGGCTGAAATTTCACCAGAGGCTACACGTTATCGTCTTTATATGGAGACAATGGGGCGTATTCTTTCTTCGCCAAACAAGTTGGTTCTTGATCAAATAAATTCTTCAGCAGTGCCTTATCTTCCTCTGAACGAATTGCTGCGTAATAATTTATCAGAAAATGCGAAAAAAATGCCAGCACGTTCTGCACCGCTATTAGATTCTCGTATTTTGGAAGGACGCTAATTATGCAGCAGTCTCGTTTCTTGTTTATTTTTAGTTCCATAGTCTTTCTTTTGACGGTTTTATGGATGTCTATTTTTATTGTCTATCCTCGTCAACAAGTAGCCGTTAAGCGTTTTGGGCAAATTGTAAAGGTAGAGTCTGATCCTGGAATCTATTTAAAAGTGCCCTTCGTGGATAAGATGATTGTTGTTGATAACCGGTTGTTACGGTACGATGTTCCAACACAATCTGTACAGGTGAGAGGGGGGGCTTATTATGAAGTAGATGCGTTCTTTATTTACCGTATTATGGATCCTAAGTTGTTTTTACAGCGCATTGCTTCAGGGCGTCCACAAATTGCTGCGCGTGAAAATCTTGCACCGCGTTTTATTGATGCTTTGCGGGCTGTTTATGGTAAGAGAGAATTTAGAGCAGCTTTATCAGATGAACGGGGTGCAATGATGGCTGAAGTGCAGCGGCAGTTTTCTGTCGATGCAGGGTCTTTGGGTATTACCATTGTTGATGTGCGTATTCGCAAAACTGATTTGACTGATGCTGTTTCAGAAGATGTCTATCGGCAAATGGCAGCTGAACGTGAAGCTGTAGCGGAAAATATTCGTGCCCGTGGTCAGCAGGAGCGTGATCGTATTGTAGCAGAAGCCAATCGTGAATATGAAGAGATCGTAGCAGCGGCAAGGCGTGATGCTGAAATTACCCGTGGTGAAGGTCAAGCTGAAAGTATTCGTTTGTTACTCAATACAAGAAAGACTAATCCATCTTTTTATGATTTTTGGTTGGCGATGGAACAATATAAGAATTTGGAGCGCGTTCCAATGGTGATTTCACCAAATGAGGATTTCTTTTTCTATTTTCGTAATCCACAGAAAGAAAAGGGAAAAATTCCATCAACAATGAATACAAACCTCAGTAAGACGGAACCAAAACTCATGGGAGAATAGATACAACAATCGATCGTGGCTACGATTTGACGTAAGAAGTGTGCTCTGTGGTTGTTTTTTTTATGATGAGAATGGTAGAGTGTTGAGCCGTACTCATTTTGCATAGTTAAATTGAGTAAGGCTCTTTGCAGCATTTTGTTAAAGGCAGATTATGGGTAGAAATGTCGTAGATAAAAATACGTCTTTGAGGTTCTTTATCACAAAAATTGTTGTTTGTGTGGTTTTGTTTTTATTTGAATCAAGCAGTTTGTCTTGGGGAGAAGAGATAAAAAATACACCACCTTCTGTTCCTGATTTAGCTGCTGAACTTTTAGAGACGGTGGTGAATATTTCCACGGCACAAACCGTCGATGGTACAGAACAAGACGAGCATACTTCCGTGCCTGCTATACCAAAAGATTCATTGTTGGAAGAGTATTTTAGTGATTTTTTTACACCCAAAGATGGTCAAAAAGATAGTCAGTTTCAAAAGATACGTTCTTTGGGATCTGGTTTTGTGATTGATGCGCAAAGAGGGCTTATTGTTACAAATTACCATGTTATTGTTGATGCTGATGATATTGAAGCTAATTTTACCGATGGTACAAAACTAAAAGCAAAATTGCTTGGAAAGGATAGCAAAACTGATTTGGCGATTCTTCAAGTAGACGCAGGAAGTAAAAAATTAAAAGCTGTACGTTTTGGTGATTCAGAAAAAGCCCGTATTGGTGATTGGGTTATGGCTATTGGGAATCCCTATGGTTTTGGTGGAAGTGTGACAGTTGGTATTATTTCTGCACGCAATCGTGATCTCAATGCTGGTCCTTATGATAATTTTATTCAAACAGATGCAGCAATTAACCGAGGAAACTCTGGAGGTCCGTTATTTGATAGAAATGGTGAGGTAATTGGTATTAATACAGCAATTATTTCACCTTCTGGTGGTTCGATCGGTATTGGTTTTGCTATACCATCAGAGATGGCTCTTGCTGTTATCAATCAGTTGCGTGATTTTGGAGAAATAAGGCGTGGTTGGTTGGCTCTTCGTATTCAGCCAGTAACTGAAGATATTGCAAAAAGTTTAAAGCTAGAAAAAGCTGTGGGAGCATTGGTTGCTGGTAAAATAGAACATGCTGATGTTGATAATAGCCAGTTACAGACTGGAGATGTTATTCTTTACTTTGGAAATACAAAAATTAAGCATGCGCGTGATTTGCCGCGTTTAGTAGCGGAAAGTTCTGAAGGCAAAGTAGTGGATGTTACTGTTTTTCGAAACGGACAGAAAAAAACAGTAAAAGTTAAGCTTGGTCGTTTGGTTGAGACAGATGAAAATACAGTAGAAGAATCTGATGGTGACAAAAGTAGTGCTGTATCAAAAAATGTGACAATGCAATTTATGGGAATGACATTATCTGAACTTACAACAGATTTGCGTCACCGCTATTCAATTACAGATAAACTTCGAGGATTGGTGGTGGCGTCTGTTGCAAAAAATAGCACGGCAGATAAAAAGCGTATTCGCACTGGTGAAGTGATTGTTGATATCAATCAAAGTTCTGTTACAACGATTGATGAGGCTAAGAAACGTCTTCATAAATTACGTGAAGCTGGGCGTAAAAATGCTCTCTTCATCGTTGCTCGTCCAGATGGAGAGTTGCGTCTTGTAACAATTCCAATGGATTAATAGTTTTGGGAATTGAAGCTTTTACATCTGCTTCTCATTACTTTGTGTTTTTATTATCACCCTTAAAATCTACGATAGGGAAGAGATTGTACTCTTCAGTTTTCAAATAGCAATTATTCGGAGAGATTAATATTTTAGAGTTGGTAATTTATGAGCATTACTGCATTTTGCTTTGTTGTTGATGAAAGAGTAATGGTTAGTAATGGTTGTAAATGGGAGTGTGAAGAAAATGATGCACTCGTTTCTTCTTATAAATCAGAATATTATTTATTTTCGTATAAAAATATAAAATTATTTAATTATATGCGTGAATCTTAAGGGTTATTTTTTATATGATTGTAAGAAATATATTTATTTATAATGCTTTCTTTAAAAAAATTTTGTAGATGTGTTGTGTTGTTGAATAATGATAAACAGAATAAGTCCCTTGAGATTTTTTTGTATTATGATTGGATTCATTTTTCCGAGGGAGCAAAACTATTATAGATACTTTTACTGTTTTAGTTATAAAAGCTCTGTTTGTATTTCGTTTGAAGTATTTACTCTATGACAATGGAGATGAAATACAGATTTTGCGTGGTTTGTTATGTGTGTTGCAAGAAATTTTTGTTTGGTGGAAGTAGAGATTTCTATTCATGACACAGAGAACAATTACATTGATAGCTGGGCCAACTGCAAGTGGAAAGTCATCACTTGCGTTACAGATGGCTCAAGAAAAAAATGCCCTTATCATTAATACGGATTCAATGCAGGTTTATGATGTTTTAAATATTTTAACGGCACGTCCGACAAAGGCTGATACGACAATTGTTCCACATTATCTCTATGGTTATATAAGTCCTGCACTGAATTATTCAGTGGGACAATGGTTGCTTGATGTTGAGAAGTTATTGACAAAATTTTCATCAAGGTCACTTATTTTTGTTGGTGGAACAGGGCTTTATTTCCGTGCTCTTTTAGAGGGAATTTCAAAAATCCCTGATGTTCCGGATATTGTACGCCAGAAATGGCGACTTCGGCTTGATCAAGAG
The DNA here is from genome assembly GCF_055796165.1 of Bartonella sp. EBT8. NCBI lineage: Bacteria > Pseudomonadati > Pseudomonadota > Alphaproteobacteria > Hyphomicrobiales > Bartonellaceae > Bartonella > Bartonella sp. EBT8. The sequence continues at coordinate 33,909 of NZ_JBTTDJ010000003.1, read as the reverse complement.
GGTGCTGAAAGTCTTTATCACCAGTTCTTACAGGTTGATGCTGTTCTTGCTGAGAAAATTTCTTCACAAGATGGTCAACGTATTGTTCGTGCTTTAGAAGTTTATGAGGCAACAGGTAAGAAGTTAAGCTGGTGGCAGAAGCAAAAAACAACACCTCTCATTGTTTCAAATTGTTTAGAAAAAATTCTTCTTCTTCCACCACGTCAATTGCTTTATGAACGTATTCATAAGCGGTTGGACTCCATGATTGAAAGAGGTGCTTTAGAGGAGGTTGCTGCCATGAAGAGGCTTAAACTTTCTCCTTTTTTACCAGCGATGAAAGCTATTGGCATACCTGAATTTATAGCTTACTTGGATGGATATAGAAGCTTTGAAAGCGTTCTTGAAACGGTGAAAACACAAACAAGGAGGTATGCAAAAAGGCAAATGACATGGTTTCGTCATCAATTTGATAAAGAATGGATGCTGATTTCTTGATAAAAGAGTTGAGAAGCTTGAAAAGCAATTAAAAAAATCCTTATGAAGGGATTTTTTTTAGGAGGTATAATTTTTTATTGACGAATGCTGTTAATAGAATTAAAAACTCTTCTGTAGGAAATGTTTTCCTTATATGTTTGTGCATTGGAATGAGGAGGGGATCATACAATATATATTTTTTTGTGTGTAATGGGCTCCTTGGGGGTCTTTTTTTATGGGCTCCTCTAGGGGCTTTTTTTTATTTTACTATCAAGTAAGCGAGTGGGAAAAATGACAAATCATCCAAGAATGCAAGAGAGTGCGGACGGAAAAAGAATGTCAGGTGCTGAAATGGTGGTTCAAGCTCTTATTGATCATGGGGTTAAACATCTCTTTGGTTATCCTGGTGGCGCTGTTCTTCCTATTTTTGATGTTCTTTATCAACAAGATAGAGTTCGGCATATTCTGGTACGTCATGAACAAGCAGCAGGTCATGCGGCTGAAGGTTATGCACGCAGTACTGGGAAGGTAGGCGTTATGCTTGTGACTTCTGGTCCAGGGGCAACGAACGCTGTGACACCTTTACAAGATGCACTCATGGACTCTATCCCACTTGTTTGTTTTTCTGGTCAGGTACCGACAACTGTAATTGGAACAAATGGTTTTCAAGAGGCCGATACAGTTGGGATTACAAAACCTTGTACTAAGTATAATTGCTTGGTTAAAGATGTAAATGATCTTGCCACAATTATTCATGAAGCCTTTTCTATTGCTCAATCAGGGCGTCCGGGACCAGTTTTGATTGATATTCCTAAGGATGTTCAATTTGCCTCAGGTATTTATAGAGCACCTCAAGTTGTGGAAGCTCCGCATTCTTATTTCCAGTCAAAAGAGGAGGCTGTCGAATGTGCTGTTGCTCTTTTAGCAGAAGCAAAACGCCCTATTATTTATTCTGGTGGTGGTGTTATTTCATCTGGGCTTAAAGCTGTACAGTTTTTGCGTGAATTGGTTCAACTAGGGGATTTTCCAATCACTTCAACACTCATGGGACTTGGTGCTTATCCGGCTTCTGGTAAAAATTGGCTTGGAATGCTTGGAATGCATGGAACCTATGAAGCTAATATGGCCATGCATGATTGTGATGTTATGTTAGCTATTGGCGCACGGTTTGATGATCGTATCACTGGGCGACTTGATGCATTTGCACCTCATGCGCGCATTATCCATATTGATATTGATCCTTCTGTTATCAATAAGATTGTAAAAGTAGAAGTTCCACTTATTGGCGATGTAGCACATATTTTAGGAGATATAAATCGATGCTTGCATAAGCAAAAACCAATATTTAAAAGCGAAAGCCGTGATATGTGGTGGAGACAAATTAATGGCTGGAAAGCGCGTAATTCATTGGCATATGCTGAGAGAAAAGATGTCATTATGCCACAATATGCTCTTGAACGGCTTTATGCACTGAGTAAAAGTGCAAGTCCTTATATCACAACAGATGTTGGACAGCATCAGATGTGGGCCGCTCAGTATTATCGCTTAGATGAACCAAAACATTGGATGACTTCTGGTGGTCTTGGAACTATGGGGTATGGTCTTCCTGCTGCTATTGGTGTTCAAATTGCACATCCTGATGCCCTTGTTGTCTGTATTTCTGGTGACGCTTCAATTCAAATGAATATTCAAGAACTTGCGACAGCAATGCAGCATAATACGCCAGTAAAAATTTTTATTTTAAATAATCAATATATGGGTATGGTTCGCCAATGGCAGCAATTGTTGCATGGCAATCGTCTTTCTCATTCTTATACAGACTCTATGCCTGACTTTGTAAAATTAGCGGAATCTTATGGAGCAGTTGGTATTCGTTGTGTAAAACCGGATGAACTTGATGATAAAATTCAGCAAATGATTGCTTGTGATAAGCCAGTTCTTTTCGATTGTCATGTTTATAATTTAGAAAATTGCTTTCCTATGATCCCATCTGGGTGTGCACATAATGATATGCTGTTGCCTGATGAGGCTAATGATGAAGCAATTGCAAATGCTATTGCTGCTGATGGTCATATTCTCGTGTAAAATGAATATGTTAATCAAAGAGTGAAGGATGGTGATGATGAAGTCTCTGGAGTCTTCATCTCTGTCTCTTCTTTGTGGAGAGTTCCTATTATCCTTAGAGCTCATTTTATGATTTTCATTCTTTGTTTAAAGAGACATAGGGTTTAAAGACATGGGGCGTCATTTGTTCATCTAAAAAATGTTATAAGTTGTGTGCCCAATTATGTTTGAATTTATTTGTACGCAATGTTTATTTTTTTATATGTTCACATGAATAGCTATTTCGTTGCATTTTTTAGAGAGTACATTGAATGATCTGTTATAAATTAATTATCGTCCCATATATGAAAGATTCCATCGTGCAAGAAAAAAGCCACTGTGCTTGAAGGGTGCAACCATGCAAACCGTCATGCCTATGAAAACAATAGGGAAAACAATAGAAAAGTTTGTCACTCTGTTTTGGTTTCGCATTATGAAATTACTTCAAATTGCTCTTTCAAGGGCTTGAGAGGAGAATCCCCCTAGCGGCTTGAAAGGAAGGGCAAAAATAACAAAGATCAAATGCAGCCATAGAAAATCAATTAGCTACCATAGCTTATAATCAGCTAGTAATCTCACTGGATTATGCGCGAGAAATCTCTACATATGAGATGTATCGTCAATATCTATAAACCAGAATAACATTCAACTTTATATCATTATCATGTCATTAACATTGAAAATCAAATATTCTTTCTTTTATTTGTTCTACATTTCTATGATTCCATAAATCTGCAGATACAAACACTCTTTGAATCCACCGCATTGGATTTTCATAACTATCAAATGATCCAGAAAATTTATCTCTAGAGTGTAGAGCCATTCTGTTATCAATGTATAATAATCTTCCTGGTTGTACATCAATTCCAAAAGATACAGCCTTAATAGCTTCATAAAAATGGTCTAAAGCTTCCTTAGCTTTTTTTGACTGTGGCTCTAACATGCCCAGATAAAAAACAGCGCTGATATCTGGGAATTCACCGTTCCCTTGAACTAGGGGCACTTTACTTGTAGAGGTTACTCCATTTTTTCTCCATCTATAGGGAACGTTAATTATATATAAATTATCCCTTAAGCTACTCAAATCCTCCTCACTTAAAAGTTTTAAAGCTAGACGTGCACCAGATATTCTCGTTAACGGACCATTAACATCATTGCGAACACCAGATAAAAGGATCCCTTTAGGAGATAAATTAAAACCCGTTATAAATTTTAGTGCAGCATTTTCTATATGAAAATCTAACTCAACTTCAGATCCTAATCCTGTATAATCTTTTTTATTATCCCCTAAAGGAACTAGGTTATTTACTCTATGTCCGCCTTCAAACTTAATTGAATAAGGCTCTCCGATCAATAAAGAAAACATCATAATTAAATTTTCGCTAATATAGCCACTTTTACAAGATGCATCTAAATTATAAGGATTAGGTGACGTATTAATTTGTCTATCAATTGGAAGATTTTCAAAGATTAAATATGGTCTAGGAGTAATAGGCCTCTTTTGTTTCATAAGAATTGTCAATATTCTCTGTGGTAGAAGCGGAAACGCTCTTTTTTAGCTCAACCGAATATTCAATACCACCGTACGGATCATAAATAATATGGTCTAAAGCCTTTCAAAGTTTGTCTCTTTCGACATTGCTCAATTCAAAAGTCTTTTCATTTATCATTATAATTCCCTCTCCAATTATATTTCCCTACTTTTTTATTAAGAAAAGTGAAAAAACAATCATTAAAATTAAAATCAGCCATGTTAGTAAATAAGTGTCTGTAAAATCTTGGATTAATCCAAATAATGGTGGAGCAGTAATGATTGCGATTTGATTTACAGACATTGCTAAACCTAGAGAAAATCCAACGCTTTCCTTCGGCGAAGAGTCTACAATATAAGCAACCCAAGGGCCATACCATCCCAATCCAAAAAAACCTAACCAAGCAGATAAAAGAGTTAAATAAATTATGGATCCACTCATGCCCAAAATTAATATTAAAAATCCAAAAACGACTGCAATCATGCAAAACAAGACAGGAAAAAATCGTCCTTTTCTACAATGATCACTCCATGCTGCTAAAATAATTCTTCCTAAGGCACCAGAAGCCTGTGAAACAAAAAACAAATAAGCACTTTTATCTAAAGACAGGTGATAAATTCTATAAAAATAAACAGTTATAAAAATGGTTAAAACATATTGAACTATCACAAGGGAAACGCCTGAAAAAATAATATTCTTCATATGTGGCGCAGCTAACATTGCAGGACGAGATTTTACATTTGCATAGAACGAAACTCTTGCCTTGCTTTCTGGAATGATAGCTACAACTTTTGCTGGTGAGTGATAAAAAATAATAAATAGACATCCACCTAAAAAAGAGGCTATGGCACCGATCAAAAACGCGCCTTGTATGCCATAGACAAGCGCACTAGCAGGAAGAACTATCCCAGCTAATGCCCCACCTAATGGTAGCCCCGCCTGCCTTATTCCCATTGCAAATCCACGCTGCGATTGTGGAAACCATGCAGAAACAGATTTAGCGCCACCGGGTTGAGCAGAACTATAAAATCCCCCTACAATGAGCAAACAAACCAAAAGGGAAAGATAGTTATGTGCGATTGCTCCCAACAAAAGAGCGACAGAAACGCCGACCGCGCCAACTCCAACAATATAGCGCTCGTTAAATTTGTCTAGTAATTCGCCAGCGACAAGTAACCCAATAATAGGGAGGAACTGCGCTGCTGAAGACAGCAAACCAATCTGAGAGTCACTAAGCGAGAAATCGTTCTTAAAAAATTCAGCTAAAGGACCAATCCCTTGAACAAAGAAGCAGGCTGATGCTTGAGCGATAGTGGCAACAAGCAATACAATCCATCTATAATAATTTTTTTCTATAAATTTATTATTGCTCATTATGCCCCCTCCAATGAAAGTGTATTCTAATGAAGTAGCCTTTTTTAATAATGATTGCCAACAATAAATGAGGTATTTTATGCTGATGGTTATATTCTCGTGTAAAATGAATATTTAATCCAATAATGAAGGGATTGGATGGTTCTTGGTTTTTTGAATCATTTCCCGCTCTTCTTCGTTCTTTGATGATTTTTATTGTTTTGAGAACGCATTTTTTTAAGATTTACGCTCTTTTCCTAAAGAGAGGGTGTGTCATATTTTTAGCCTAAAAATGCCTTAAATTATAAAATTATTCCACCTGAATTGGCAAGACATGTTACTGTACATTTTAAAATGTGCGTGTTTCTGTTTTTTAATCAATAATACTATCGTTATATTTTAAAACTGAAATGCATTACACCGTGAGGTCATTATATAAAAAATGATTTTATTTTAGAGGCGTTCATGGAAAGATAGTGTATCGTTGATTATATTTTTAGAATTTTTCTTTTGCTACATGTGAAGTTTATCTTTGTTTTGAGACGTTGTTTTTTGATTTGTGAAGTTAGACCACATTCTAAAAGTCCTTGTTCAATTGTGCATTTAAAAGGCCATGAGAGCTTTTAGGAAATTTTAGCGTTTGTTTTTTTGCGCATTCAACTCTCTGTTCCGTTTTTTCGATTGTCTTCTATAGAGTAGTGGAACATTTTCTTTATAAGGATGAATGATCGGTCTTTTGTGACTTTAGCGCGTTATGCTCATTGACGCTTTTAAAATACTGTTTTTGTAACCAAGCAGATGTACCTTCAACAAATCGCAGTTTTGATTTAGGGAGTGTCAGATTTTGTAATTGAGCAAGTGGTTTTTTAGAAAGTTAACAAACTTTTGCGTTCCATCAGTTTTGCATATTTTAATACGCTTTCCATATTCAATGTACCCATACGCTATGATTTTACCATGGCATGCGATTTCTTTTTCTTTGACAAGATGAGACGGACGGAGCTCTGCTATAGAAAGAGCTCATAAGATGGTAACAAAGCCGTATTTTTTTTAATATCTCTCCATATTTAGCAGAATGCATAGCTGTTTTGGTCATGGGATGGCAGATTTGAGATAGATGAAGAGTTTGTTCATAAGTTTTGTTTCTATTAATTCTTATCTTTGTTTGGGATGCTTTCAGAGCGTGTACTCTTGCTGGTTACTATGGTGGGCAGGCAAAAACATCTTGTCTTTATCTTCGTTATTTAGTTGCAGTTTATCCCGTGCCATAAATTACGTATTTGTTGAAAGTTGTTATGAGAGGATGGCGGCTGAGAGGCTATAAAAACTTTTCCATAAATTTTCAGCGGTTTTTATTGAGATCTTTTTATCTTTTGTTCTCTTTTTGCTGAAAAGGTTTTGAAAGCTTCTCTGCTTTATTTAATTGATTGCTCATCGTGATGGATGTGTTTTGTTTTTGCCATTTGCTTTAATTCTAAACATGATGCAGGAGAGGTGTATCTATAGGGTGTTTTAGTTGATTACATGGATTAATTTTCTGTTCGTTATTTTTCTATAGAATAGAATATCCAGTTTAAAAAATGTAAGATTTTATCAAAGGGCTGACATAAATTTTTCGTGGGTAAGAAATTTAAATTACTGAAATATTTTGTATAGAAATGGTTGATAATCGTCCTATAAAAGTGATCGAATGGGTCTGTATCAGAAATCCTTAATGATAAAAAGTTTTTTGAATGTGATTTTGTTTTCAAAACTCTTGCTCTTTTTACGCGAATCTTATTTTGATAAATTATGCAGTTTTCACCGGAACAGGATAATGCGTTAAAGGCTGTTGCCGCGTGGTTAAGGGAAGGGCGTTCGCCACTTTTTCGCCTTTTTGGTTATGCGGGAACAGGGAAGACGACGCTTGCGCGCTATTTTGCCGAAACAGTTGATGGATCTGTTCAATTTGCTGCGTTCACAGGAAAGGCAGCACAGGTTTTACGGTCTAAAGGTGCGAGTAATGCTTGCACCATTCATTCGTTGATTTATTGTCCACGTGGAGAAGAAGAAGTTTCTGATGAAGTAACAGGAAAAAAATCTCTTGCACCGACATTTGCTTTAAATCGGAGAAGTGCAGCCGCACACGCTAAGCTTATCATTGTTGATGAGTGTTCGATGGTAGACGAACAATTAGCCCGTGATTTAATGAGTTTTCGGACGCCAATTCTTGTGCTTGGTGATCCAGGTCAATTGCCTCCTATATCAGGAGGTGGTTTTTTTTCCAACGGTACACCAGATTTTCTACTCTCTGAAATTCATCGACAAGCACGTGATAATCCGATTATTCGTCTGGCTATGGATGTTCGTGAAGGGCGCGAGATTGTTTATGGGGATTATGGGGCAGCTCGTGTTATTACACGTAAAGAGGTCGATCAGAAATTGGTTTTAGATGCTGATCAGGTGTTGGTAGGGGTTAATCGGACACGTCACCTTTATAATAGACGTTTGCGTGCATTAAAGGGATTTACAGCAGATTATCCACAAGCGGGAGATAAACTTGTCTGTTTACGTAATGATCCTACTAAAGGCTTGTTAAATGGCTCTTTATGGAAAGTAATGACTTCACACAAGGAAACCGTTAAACCAAGTATTAACCTTCTTATTAAACCAGAAGAAAGTGATCGTGGGGTAGTGAAGATTAAGCTTTTAAAAGCAGTGTTTGAAAATCCTGAAAGTGAGATTTCATGGGCGTTAAAAAAAAGACACGATGACTTTGATTATGGATATGCATTAACTGTTCATAAAGCACAAGGATCTCAATGGGATAATGTTGTTTTATTTGATGAAAGTTTTGCATTTCGTGATATGTATGCCCGTTGGCTTTATACGGGAATTACGCGTGCAGCAGAGCGTTTAACAATTGTTCGATAGGAGAAAAATATTTTTATCCTTTATATTATATTGATGAATGTATTTTTTGTCTTGAGAATTGTGTATGAGAATGGAAATGGCCATGACCATAAAACTTTCGGTTAATCTTAATGCTATTGCTGTTTTGCGAAATCGGCGTAATCTTCCTTGGCCAAATATCAAGACTATTGGACATATAGCACTTTCAGCTGGTGCTGCTGGTTTGACAGTTCATCCGCGTCCAGATGAGCGACATATTCGTTTTTCTGATTTGCCAGATATACGCTGTTTACTTAACAGTACGTTTCCTACTGCTGAGTTTAATATTGAAGGTTATCCGAGTGATACATTTTTGGATATAGCAGAAAATTATGCTGATCAGATTACTCTTGTTCCTGATGACCCAGCTCAGTCAACTTCTGATCATGGTTGGGATTTTGCTCGTAATGCAGAATTTTTAGCACCTATTATTCAACGTTTGAAAGCAAAAAAAATTCGTGTGTCTTTATTTGCTGATCCTGTTGTCGATGGTCTTGATATTGCTAAAGCGATTGGTGCTGATCGTGTGGAGTTTTATACTGGCCCCTACGGTGGTGCATTTCAGGATATGATAAAACAGGATCAAGAGCTCAGTAAACTTGTTTTAGCAGCAAAAAGGGCTCAAGAGTTGCAATTAGGTGTTAACGCAGGGCATGATCTAACAGTTACAAATCTTCCTGCTCTTATTAATCGTATCCCTTGGCTTGATGAAGTTTCTATTGGTCATGGGCTTATTGCCGATGCGTTAGAATATGGAATGCACAAAACGGTTGAGCGTTTCATCCGGTTATTGGTATAACCCTTTTTCCTTTATACCATGGGCAAGATAAATTTTTGTAAAGCTCTCTTTATCTTGAAAAAACAGCTGTATATATGTTTGTTTAGATAACTGTTACTAGTATGCATTATGAGAGCGATAGAAATGCTACATTCAATTTAAAATGATTGGTTGTAACTTCATCATATTAGCCTATAGAGATGTCACAAAGTTTTGTCGTTTTTGAGGAAATCTCCTTTAAAAAGGCAGGAAATCAACGATAGATTTCATAAGAAGTATAAGAAATAAAAACTTTTAGATTTGTGTTAGCAACTGAGGTGAGAAGGATAATTATGATGAGAATACAGACTTATGTTTTTTCTGTATTCTTCAGTTATGAATTTATTCAGTTAAAATACTCAATATTACCTCTATTGAATCTGTGAAAATAGGACTCTATAAAGAGTATTTTTTATCATGAGAGCAGTGAAATTGATTTTTTGCATTTCAGGATAAAGCAGTATCCTTTATTTATAATTTTTCTTGCTATCCACTTTGATTTAGTTCATGTTAAAAAATGCGTACAATATCTTAATTTCAAAGATATAATGCTTTATTCTTTGAAAGAAGAATATAATTTTAGTATATGTTTTTATTTTATAAGTACTGTTATGCACAATATAGTATTTTTGTAAAGAAGTAGTTGAATTCTATTTTGGTTAAAAATATTCTTTTAGAAGTTTTGGGGGATATAGCTTTTTGTATGCAAACTATAAATTTAAAAAAGATATGCAATTACTTTGTTCTTATAAGTGGTGTTTTTTTATTTATAGTTTCCTCAAGAAATTGAATTAATTTTTTAATTATTTATTCAATGAAAATAAGCCAAAATTAAGTTTAAATAGAGAGAAAAGGAAGTATTTTATGCGTGTTTATTATGATCATGATGCAAATGTTGATTTGATTAAAGGGAAAAACGTAGCCATTGTTGGTTACGGTTCACAAGGGCGTGCTCATGCTTTAAACTTGAAAGACTCCGGTGTTCAAAATGTGAAAATTGCTCTGCGTTCAGGATCCGCAACAACTAAAAAGGCTATGGTGGATGGTTTTGAGGTTATGAGTGTTGCTGAAGCAGCAAAATGGGCTGATCTTATTATGATGGCTACACCAGATGAATTGCAAGCTGATATTTATAAAGAGCATATTCATGATCATTTACGTGATGGTACTGTGATTGCTTTTGCTCATGGTTTGAGTATTCATTTCGGTTTAATTGAACCTAAAAAAACAGTTGATGTTGTGATGATTGCTCCTAAAGGTCCTGGCCATACAGTGCGCAATGAATATCAACGTGGTCGCGGTGTTCCTTGCTTGATTGCCGTTGCACAAGATGCTTCAGGACAGGCACATGATGTAGCATTATCTTATGCTTGTGGTCTTGGTGGTGGACGTGCTGGAGTGATTGAGACAACCTTTAAAGAAGAGTGTGAAACTGATCTTTTTGGTGAACAAGCTGTTCTTTGTGGTGGTCTCGTTGAGCTTATTCGAGCGGGTTATGAAACACTAACGGATGCAGGTTATGCACCAGAAATGGCTTATTTTGAATGTTTACATGAGGTTAAGTTGATTGTTGATCTTATGTATGAAGGTGGCATTGCAAATATGAATTACTCAATTTCTAATACAGCTGAATGGGGCGAATATATGTCTGGTCCACGTGTGATTACGGATGAAACGAGAGCAGAAATGAAACGTATTTTGCAAGATATTCAGACGGGAAAATTTACATCCAATTGGATTCAAGAATACAAAGCTGGTGCTGCTCATTTTAAAAGTATACGGCGTTTAAATGATAGCCATCCTATTGAAGAAGTTGGTAGAAAACTCCGTTCTATGATGCCTTGGATAAAATCTAATGCCCTAGTTGATAAAGAGCGTAATTAAAATTCAATCTGTAAATTGTACATGTAAACATCAAAAAAGGGTAACTTTCGTTACCCTTTTTTGATGTCTTTATTCTGTAGAGATTCTATTTGTTGTCTTTAAGCGTTTTTTTTCTCACAAACATAAAATACATTATGCCTAAAAAAACAAACCATACTACGCCACATTGAAAAGCTATGAAAGTATCATGTTCTAATGTTAACAAATAAAGCATGAAAGCAAAAAAAACTAAAATAAACCAGCATACGATAATGCCTCCTGGCATTTTGTAGACAGATTCAGCATGTAGGTGAGTATGATTGCGGCGATATACAATATAGCTAATCAAAATTGTAGACCATACGAATAAAAACGCAATAGCTGAAATACTCGTTACAATTGTAAAAGCACTTATAATGCTTGGAGATAGCGATGTAATTGAGTATCCTAAGAAAATACAGAGACAAGAAAAAAATAGAGCATTGGCTGGAACATGGTATTTAGAAAGTTTTCCCATAAGGCGAGGCGCACCATTTTGTGTTGCAAGCCCATATATCATGCGGCTGGTAGAAAAAATACCACTATTTGCTGAGGAGGCAGCCGAAGTGAGGACAACAAAATTTACCAAACCAGCCGCTATTGGAATACCAGCAAGCCAAAACATCGAAACAAAGGGGCTTTTCTCCGGAGTAATTTGATCCCAAGGTGTGACTGACATAATGACAGCAAGAGAAAAGATATAAAAGAGGACAATACGAACCGGTATTGCATTAATTGCTTTGGGCAGAACTTTTTTAGGGTCTTTGACTTCAGCTGCGGTTGTTCCTGCAATTTCTATACCAACGAAAGAAAAGATGGCGATTTGAAATCCAGCAAAAAAACCTGTAATTCCCCGAGGAAATATATCTCCACCGTTCCATACGTGACTGAGAGAGGCAACAGTGCCATTTGGAGAGGTAAAGCCAGTAATGACCATATAAAGTCCAACAGCAATTAATGCTAAAATTGCTACGACTTTGATAAGACCAAACCAAAATTCAAGTTCTCCGAATAGTTTTACAGCAAAGAGATTGAAGATTAAAAAGAAACCAATGCAAGAAAAAACAATAATCCATGGATTGAGTGTTGGCCACCAAAAGTGCATGTAAGTGATGATGGCGATAATATCTGCAGCTCCAGTTACGACCCAGCTCAACCAATAGCTCCAGCCAACAAAAAAAGCGATTCCTGGTCCTAGCATATCAGTTGAAAAATCAATGAGAGAGCGGTATCGTGAATTAGAAAGCAATAACTCTCCCATAGCACGCATTACAAAGTATAAGGCACACCCGATAATAGCATAAACGAGTATAATGGAGGGACCTGCTACACTGATTGTCTTTCCTGATCCCATAAAGAGACCTGTTCCAATAGCACCACCAAGGGCTATAAGTTGTACGTGACGGTTATCTAATCCGCGTTGCAATTTTTGCTGAGGATTAGCTTCTGAATTTTGTTTATAGTTCATTTTTTGAAGGTTCCCTTTGATTATTTAAGGTTTAAAATTACACTGAAAAAAGTAATCTCCTGTATCGAAGCATGATATAAATGAGGAGTAAAGGAAAAAAATATTTTTTATGATTTTATGTGGATAAAGAAAAGGTATAGAAAACGTCTAAGGAGAGACGACTTTACTCCAGAATTGGAGTATAGAGTTTTAAGTTGTCGCTGAAATGATGGGCAAAGAGTTGATAAAAGAACTGAGCATTATGCTCGTTGTTTTTAAACTATTTCAAACAGTTCGTGAGAAACTGCTTGTGAGAGATGGAAAATTCTAGCCGTATAAGTACTATCGTTGCTTCTAAGATCATAATGGGAAAAGAGTTTCATTTTCATTTGAATAGAGTATAGAGTTTCTATTCTGTTTAAGAAATAATTTCCAAATGATAAAAATTTTAAATTGATTTTTACAATCATATGTACTGATGGTTTTTAATATTGTTCTGTGCGTTTTGCGTTTTACCATAACCGAGATCCAGCTTGGTCTCTTCAATTGATAATTCCTTTATAAAATTTGGTACTTTAGTCATGCATTTGTGGGAAGTTCAAAAATGTTAATTGCTTGAGAGCCTTTGCGGGGTTTATGACAATAAGTTCTGGTGAGAATGCTGTACGATTGTTACACCTCATGGTTTTATGAGCTGGTGCCTTGTGATGGTTTATAGTTCTAGGTAGTGCATTCACTATGGTTTGGAAATGGGATAAGGTTAGCCATGAAGGTGATTATCGCTGTTATTATCTCTGTTGTTATCATTGCTTGTGCTGGTTCTCAATATTCATTTGGTACTGTTTTTTAGAATAGAGAATATATTTGATCTTTTAAATTCTTTCTCTGTCTTCTAAAGGAGAATGATATATATTTAACGTGAAACTGCTGTCGGATATCACTTTAAAATTTTTGTCCTGTCGTAAATACAATCTGCTCATAAAACATCAATATGAATCTCTCAATTGTTAAAATTAATTATGCGGATTGACAATTCTACAATGTTTTTAATTGACACTGCGTGGGAATTTCAACAAGGGCTTCAGGTTCATTTTCAACGGTGATGATTGTATTGATCAGAGTCATCTCATTACTTCGATGGTATGTTGAGTCATCTCTGGATCAGTAGAAGCAACAGCTGTGAGCTATAAGCTTATTATGAGGGGCTATAGCGCTTATAATCTATAATTTATAATACCTTATGATGAGAGTATGGTAAATGAGATAGTAAAAAGTATTTTCAAATGTCTCATATTTAATTTTAATAAATCAGCATTCCAAGAGTAAGTTAGATCAATTCATAGCCTAACTGGACAAAGATTGTGCAAAGATTTGTCTGTTAGCAAGGCAACATATTATTGATAAGATGCTGTTATCCAAAGAAGATGAAAAAAGAAAACAGAGATAAAACTGTTCCTGTCGCGATATTAATTGCCCCTTTTACTCTCTGTTTTTTTAAAGCATTGCTGGTAAATGATATAAAAAGGGTCATAAAAGTGAACCATACAAAGATATTGAAAGAGTGTATTGTGACAAGTTCAAAGCCTTTTTTAATGCTCCCACCAGAAGCCAAGAATTTTGGAAAGGCTGCTATGTAAAATATTGATACTTTAGGGTTGAGTATTTGGGTCAGAAAACCGTCCATATAACTGGTGAAAAGCTTTGTTTTACCTACGACATTCTTTTTATTCATTAATATTCGTTCTTTTGAATTTAAACTGTGTATTCCAGATTTAATCGCTTTAAAACCCATATATAATAAATAGCAGCTTCCCATAAATTTCACTAAAAAAAATAGCGTTTTGTTGTTGAGAATGAGCGCTGATACACCTAATATGGAAAATGTTCCATGCACATATGTTGCTGTACACAATCCTAAAACGTTCGTAAATGCGTTCTTTTTTCCCAATCTCGTGGCATTATCGATGATAAGGACCATATTTGGCCCCGGTGAGATGACTAAAAAAAATGAAACAATGAAAAAGGTTAATATTTGATGATTCATTTGACTTTTAGCTCTGAAATTAATTGGTCTTCGAGATATAATTCTATTCTATCGAGCTTAGAAAGTTTCCCTACACCCTGTGGAGTGCCTGTGTATATGATATCACCACGTCTTAACTGAATGTAGCGACTCAAAAATGATATTATTTTCTCAAAGCTAAAGATCATGTTTTTCGTATTGCCAATTTGCCTCGTTTCTCCATTCAACTTCATTATAAAGGTTATTGGATTATTTATTTTTTCCTTGTTTATAAAGTCAGATACATATGCGGCGCCTTTAAATCCTTTAGACAAAAGCCAAGGAAGCTTTTTTTCTTTCAGTTTTGTTTGCAAATCTCTTGCTGTGAGATCGAGACCTATTGCTATTGCATCATAGCATTCTTTCGCTTCTTTCTCAGTGACTATGAAAGCATCCTTTGAGATTTTGAGCACAATTTCAGTTTCAAAATGGATTTCTTTGGAAAAATCAGGAAGATAAATTTCATTGCCTAAAAGGAGTGAACTTTTGGGCTTGCTAAAGATAACAGGTTCATCTTCAACATTATTGCCTAGTTCATGAATATGCTCAACATAATTGCGTCCAACACAGTAAATGTCATTAATCATAGGAAATCACCAAATTTTTCATTTTCTTTTTGTATAGGTAGGATATTACTGTGGAAACAACATCTTTTCTCATATCGATGTGTGAACTTTCTGAAAAATATGCATTGTGTGGATTAATGACTAATCGCGACGATAACCACTTCGCATTATCTCGCCAAGCTTTAATGAGAGAGTAATCACTTGGGGGCTCCATAGGAAGAACATCAAGGAGCACTTGGAAGTCAGGATTTTCTCTTAGATGCTTTTCCAAACAATCAAAATCACTGAGGATTTTTCCCCTGCAGTGTTCACTAGAATACCATTCTTCTTCATCTTATTAAGGAATGCTGAATTAATCATTCCTGTTGTTTTTTTGTAAGAGGGCAATGCACTGATATTACATCAGATTCCTCTAGAAGGGAATTAATCTCTTCGAGAAGTTTGAAGTTGAGAGATTTAGCCAGACCTGCATCAATATAGGGATCGTAGACAAGCACTTTAAAGCCAAAAGGCCTTAAACGTTCTAACGTTGCTTTTCCTATTTTACCCAAGCCAATCAATCCAATTGTTTTCTGCTTGGGACGGACTGTTTTAAGATTGTTTTCTTGCCATATTTTTTTGCTAAATCATTATGTCTAGAGACTTGCCTGCATCCCTCTAAAATCATGGTTAAGGCGGTGTCTGCCACTTCATCTATACAATAGGAAGGATTGTTAGCAAATTCAACACCATGCTTTCTAAGTGCTTCGTAATCTACCTGATCATAACCGATACCAAAGCGTACTGCTATTTTACACTTACGCAATTTCTTCGCTGTTTTTTCTGTTATTTTTGCATGCCAGATCAATAAGGCATCAAGTTCTTCCAAAATGTCATCAGGAAAGTTATCTTCATTTAAAGAGTTAAAAAAATAAAATTCAGCACCTAAATCAACCAGTGGTTTTTCAAATTTACTTATTTCAGTTATTCTATCTGTTATCGCAATTTTCATTGTATTTTTTCTCTATAATCGATAACCATCAAATCCCTAAAACCTCTTTCATCGTTTCTTGATGAAATTGCAGAGGCTGAATGATACATTTCACTATCATCCAGCAGTATACTTTCTAAATTTTTTTTCAAAATGATCTCTTTTATTTTTTTCTGTTTTCATCATAAATATAGGATGTGCCACCTTCAATATTGTGTCTATCGATCAGGTGCATACTTATAAATGTATGACCATCTTTATGGATTCCTTCAGGTGTAGGGTTTCCTTGAATTCCTTTTTTTGCTTCAATACGGAATTGGTGGACAAAGACATCCCATATTGAGCTTTCTTTATTTTTATATATCAAAAAAGCACTAAGTGTGTTTTGAATTATTTTGTGCAATATAACATTTGATGATATTGCATCGGATATTTTTGGTAGTTTTCTTTCAATTCCACCCGCATAACTGTTAATTTCAGAACTCTGAAAAAAACATTATCTTCTACAAAATTTATAGTTTTGTTGGCTACATCTACGATAAATTTGCCAAAGCATTTTCTCCTGTAGGTGTCACCTTTTTTCATGTAAGGATCGATAGGTAAATAGTCCCAGCTTCTCTTCAGTCGGGCTAGATCAGTTATCTCATGAGCTCTGATATTGATTTTCTCAGAAGGAATGTGGGCAAATTTATTTTTCTTAATTTTTCAACAATTTGATCTATATTTACAAACATCTATCTCCCCCTCTGTTATATAAATGAATTTTGACTGTAACATATAATGTATGTCTTTTTTGTTAATTTTTTTGAATTGTCACTTTTGAAAGCAAAACGAGATTCTCTCAGATAACAGTTTGTTTTATACACACGGTGTTTTATCTATGTATACCCTACCAAGCATACCGCAATTTTCCTTTTAAACCAGTACGAGAGTGTTGTTTGACAGTAGATTTTGTATTAAGTGGGAAGAGGTAAAATTAGCCAAGAGCTAAGTGTTAATTTATTATTTTTATGTCTATTTTTTACCATAAAATGCACGTTTTGTTAAAATGGATTTTGATACCTAAAAATCACGAAAAGAGCAGAAAATAGCAAAAATCAGAATTTTGCATAAAAAAGGAAAAAGACTTTGAAAACTTCAATAAGACCGTAAAAAAGCATCCAATACACCAAGCGCTGCTATAAAGCGCTCTTCAAGGCTTTCAGGGATAGCGACTTATATAAAACACTTGATGAAAAAATGGGAGGGTTACAAAAATCTGATCTTATTATTCTCACTGGACGCCTCGGTATGGGGAAAACCTCTCTTGCGACCAACATTGCTTTTAACATTGCCAATGTTTGTAAGCATGATAGCAAAACGCGAGAATAAGATAATGAGGGGGGGGGGTATTGTTGGATTCTTCTCGTTGGAAATGTCCTCAGAACAATTAGCAACTCGTATTCTTTCTGAGCAAACAGAGGTTTCTTCTTCTGATATCAGATGGGGCAATCTCTCAGAACAGCAATTTACTAAAATCATTCATATGACGCGTTCTTTGCAAAAAGCCCCGCTTTATATAGACCAAACGGGTGGTCTGTCTGTTGCCCAATTAGCAGCGCGTGCAAGGCGCCTCAAACGGCAACATGGTTTAGATGTTTTGATGATTGATTATCTCCAGCTTATGACGGGTCATACAAAGCGTTCCTCAGACAATCGCGTGCAAGAAATGACAGCCATTACCATGGCTCTTAAGGCATTGGCGAAAGAACTGAATATTCCTATCATTGCTCTTTCACAGCTTTCACGCCAAGTTGAAAATCGCACAGACAAACGCCCACAACTTTCTGATTTGCGTGAATCCGGTTCAATTGAACAAGATGCGGATATTGTTTTGTTTGTCTATCGTGAAGAATATTACTTAAAAAATGAACAGCCAAAGGAAGGCAGCGTTGAAGCTGTCAAATGGCAAGAGAAGATGGATCAGGTGAGGGGGCAAGCGGAAGTGATTATCGCCAAACAACGCCATGGTCCCACAGGAACCGTCCCTCTTGCTTTCCAATCTGATTTTACACGTTTTAGTGATCTATGAAGAAAAGCATGCATAAAGGGGGCAATAAATGGTCTTTGAGAGGTCTTTGAAAAAATGAAAATCCTTTGAAAATGAGGTCATTTTTACAAAATATGATGCAAATGATACAAAATTTGTTGGTCTCTGCATGCATATTTTACAGATTTTAGGTGTCAAATAATAGGATTGTTGGAAAAGATGAATCATCTCAAATTGTGATTCTGATCCAAAGAAAACAAGACTCATGAAAGCGGCTCTAAACACCTCTTAAAGCTTCTCTGAGAAGCGCCTAAAAACGCCTTTGAAAAAAATGAATTGCTGCAAAACCTAGTGGCAAGCTACACTGGTGGCGGGCTACACCCTCACTACAAAAAACATATGTTAGATCAATAAGTTATATGTATCGCAAAAGTGGATGGTGGGTGATGAGGGGATCGAACCCACGACCCGCTGATTAAGAGTCAGCTGCTCTACCGACTGAGCTAATCACCCATAGCTTATCAGAAAGTAAGAATAGGTGGTTCTATAACGCTCCTAAGGGAAGAAGTCTAGAGAGTTTTGTTGCTTTTTACATGAAATGGGAAAGTTTATAGCTAAATTAGCTGTATCATTAAAAATGTAATATACATCTTGATCTTATGTAAAAATAGTCCCATTATAAGAAGCTCTATAATAAATGTTCTGATTATTATACGGGACTATAGTTTGGAGGATCGTCGAGCATAATGCCCGAAAAAGAATCAGAGGAGCCTTCGTGTGGTTGTGGGCGGTATAGGTTACCTTTCTGTTTTATGAATTTTATCAATAACTGTGTAGGGTTAAGGAGTACATTCCTTTCTTTGAATGCAGTCTTTCTGTGTTCAATGTTCTTTATCAATTGTGCGAATGAAAGCTCATGAATTTGTTTTATCAATCGTGCACGTTTAAGTGTTTAAAGGGTGAGCTATGATGGAGTGGATCGCTGATCCCCATGTGTGGTTTGGTTTGATCACGTTGATTTTTCTTGAAATTGTTTTAGGGATAGATAATCTCGTTTTTATTGCAATTTTAGCTGAAAAATTACCGCTGCATTTGCGTGATCGTGCACGCTTGATAGGCCTCACCTTAGCGTTAGCGATGCGGCTTTTCCTTCTCACGATTATTGGATGGGTGATGAATGTCGATACAATAATTTTTTCACTCTCATTTTTTGAATTTAGTTGGCATAGCCTTATTTTAATTGGGGGTGGAGTTTTTTTGTTGGCAAAGGCAACACTAGAATTACATGAAAGGTTAGAAGGAGTCCCGCACGAAAGAAAAGCAGGCATTGCGTATGCTGTTTTTTGGCAGGTAATTGTTCAAATAGTGGTGCTGGATGCTGTTTTTTCTCTCGATAGTATTATTACTGCAACAGGGATGATTGCAAAAGAGCAGGCAATAGTTATGTATATAGCTGTCATTGTTGCTATGGGGGTGATGATGTGTGGATCTGGTGTTCTTATGCGCTTCATTAATCGTCATTCCACCATTGTCATCCTTTGTCTTGGCTTTTTGATGATGATAGGCTTTACTCTTATTGTTGAGGGATTTGGCTTTCATATTCCAAAAGGGTATTTATATGCTGCTATTGGTTTTTCTGTTCTCATTGAGGCTTTTAATCAAATCGGACGTCGTAATCGTGAGAAAATGATTACAACAAATGATCTGCGTGGTCGAACAGCTGATGCTGTTTTGAGGCTTTTAGGAGGCGGAAACAAAGACGGTAATCTTGGTGAGACTGTAGATGTTATTGCTGAACAAGCCGCAGCTTCTGAGTTGTTTCGACCAGAAGAAAAGGAGATGATCCGTGGTGTTCTCGATTTGGCTGATCGTCCTGTTCGTTCTATTATGTCACCACGCAATGAGATTGAATGGTTGGATTTGAACAGCAATGAGAATGAAATGCGTGAAGAATTACAACAGGTTAAACATAGCCGCTTAATTCTGGCACGTGAAAAAGTGGATGAATTTGTTGGCGTTGCTTTGACAAAAGATCTTCTTTTGAACTTGGCTGAAGGAAAAAAAATCAATTGGAAAAAAGCTATGCGGGAACCCCTTGTCGTTCATGAAAATACAAGTGTTTTACGATTGATGGAGCAATTACGTCATTCTTCAATCCAGCTGGCAATTATTGTTGATGAACATGGATCTTTTGAAGGGATTGCAACACCAACAGATATTCTTGAAGCCATTGCAGGTGATTTTCCTGATGATGATGAAGAACCCATGATTGCAGAGAAGCTTGAAAATGGAAGTCTTCTTGTTGAAGGATATGCTGATATTCGCCGTTTAAGTGGTTATCTTGGGCGTAATCTTGTTGATGAGGCAGATCGTTATACGACTCTTGCTGGCTTTATGCTATGGCGGTTTGGCCATTTACCCAATGAGGGAGAAAGCTTTGAGGCTGATGGTTTGTGCTTTAAAGTTGTTGAAATGGATCGCCGAAATTTATCTAAAATCCTTATTTCTCCACTTATGTAACACAAAAAAACTCATTATTTTGAGTGTGTGAGATAAGTGAAAAAAGTTGAGTTGTCAATGAATCTTTAGCTTGGAAGAGAAAAGACTTCATATTAGATGAAGCCCTTTATTGATGATTTGTTTAGCGAAGAAGAAAATGGTGCAAAGTTATTTGTGAAACCATTTTTGCTTTCGTCAGGTTATCTTAAAAATTTTTGTTATTCTTTTCTATCATAAAAAGTTTTATAAAGGGCATTGCACTATAAGGAAGTAAACTCAATGTTGAAAATGGATTCAGGACTATAAAAGCGTGATTTTTTCATACAGAATTTATTGGATAGGTTTATTTGGACGGTTTGCTAAAGGAAATTCAAATATTAAACTATTTTTATGTATTTTGATCATGAAATTGGTATGAAAAAGAGAGGCTTCAAATCAATATAAAAAAATCAATTAAAGATAATGTTTATGTTGATTTACAAACAAGACAAGATCCAACAGGGTTATTGTTATTTATATGTCATAAAAATAAAGGCGTGATTTCTCTTTATTTAGGGGGTGTTTTGAAGATCCGTTTCCGATATTGTTGTGTTTCAAAAATTGCTACAACAAATAAAGAAATGATCAGTGGTATGATTAAATAAAGCATTCTAAATACAATAAGTGCTGCAACAACATCAGTTGGGTTTACACTGGGCATACCTGTTATGAATAAAGCTTCCAGAACACCAATTCCTCCGGCTGGGGCGTTGGAGAGAAGCGTTATAGTGAAAGATGCGAGAAAAACACCGAGCACAGAAATAAAATGAATATCTGTATTATGTGGGAGGACCGCGTATATAATCCCTACTGCTCCTAAAAGTTCTAGGGGGCTAATGAGGAGTTGTTGGATGACAATTTTTAATTGTGGGTAGGAAAGTTGAATTTTTTTACTCAAGCGGAGAGGTTTCAGTTGAAGCCAACTGCCAAAGGTATAAAGGGCTATACAGCCGAGCAGAATTATACCGATTGTTGTTCCAAGCCATTCAGGAAGGTTATCATGAATGAGTCTGATAATTTCAGGTTTTAAAATCAAAACAATTCCAAAAAGTAAGATTGTACCTATTACAAAGGTAAAAGAGCAAAAACCTACTAATATCGCGATTTCGGTTCCACTTAATCCTTTCATTCTATAGGCGCGATAGCGTACGACTGCACCAGAAAAAACTGAAGCACCAATATTGTGTGAAAGGGCATAGGTCGTAAACGAACAGAGTGCGATAAAAAACCAAGAAATTTTATGGCCCAGATGTTGCAAGGCAATTCGGTCATATCCCGCAAGAGCAGCATAAGCTAGAAGAGAACACGAACAGGCTAATAACCAATCTTGTGCATTTAAATGGCCCAAACGTTCCAATACATCATTAAAAGAAATAGCAGAAAGTTTTATATAAAGAATGCGGATAGATATCAGCATTGCTAAGATACCAATAAATGGCCATATAAATTGCTTTATTTTCACGCTTTGTTTATCCACTTTATGTTTTTTGTAAATTTATCACATGATTGTGCATATTTTTTACAGATCTTTGTTCTATGATATGTTCTATAATACTGTTAGCAATTTCTTCGTCATCAGTTACTACGACATTTGCACCTAAATCAATGAGATAAGTTGTTTCTACATCGGATAATGCATGTGTTACTATCTGAATATCTTTTTTCATATTACGGATATTCACTATACATTCTCCGACTTCAATGGTACTTCGCATCGTAACAACAACTTTGTATGCATCACTTATATTTGCTGCGTTCATCACTTCCTGTTGAATGATATTCCCACAAATCACTTCGAAGCCGTCTGCAATTGCTTTATCAGCGAGGCGTTTTGATTCTTCGACTATCACTACAGGTTCATTCTTTTTTATTAAAGATAATGCAATACATTTACCAATACGACCGTAGCCAACAATCACGATATGATTGGTTTTTAAGGTCATTTGTAAAGATTCTTGATCGGAATCTTGAGAATCAAGATCAATGATCGCTTGTGTATCTTGTAAATTTGTAGGCAATTTTTCTAGATGTTTTTTTATTTTATCACAGGCAATAAAAACAAGGGGATTGAGCAAAATAGAAAGAATCGCACCTCCAAGAATTAAATCATGGGCATCATTGTTTAAAAGTCCCAAGCTCAAACTTAAACCTGCAAGAATAAAAGAAAATTCTCCGATTTGAGCAAGGCTTGCAGAGATGGTTAAAGCTATTGCGTTAGAATAACGAAAAGCCTTAACGATAAAAAAGGCGGCAATAGATTTTCCTATTATGATAATGAAGAGCGTTGCTAAGAGAGGAAAAAAATGCGTTAATAGTTTTCCTGGATCAAATAACATCCCTACAGAAACGAAAAAAAGAACAGAAAATGCATCGCGTAGCGGTAAAGATTCCTCCGCTGCACGATGGCTTAATTCTGATTCACTCATAACCATACCGGCAAAAAAAGCACCAAGAGAAAGAGAAACTCCAAATAAATGGGCTGCTCCAAACGCTACTCCTAATGCAATAGCAAAGACACTAAGACGAAATAATTCGCGTGATCCTGATTGCGCACTCATTTTTAATAACCATGGGATAACACGTCGTCCAATAACGAGCATAAGTGCAATAAAGAGGATGACTTTCAATATGGTAAGACCAAAAATCCCCCAAATGCTTAAATCCAACCACTGAACAAGAGGATCAATTGCTTCCTTTTTTGTATTACTAAGGATATTTGCTAGTGATGGTATGAGGACAAGAATAAGGACCATCGCTAAGTCTTCAATAATCAACCACCCAACAGCAATGCGTCCTTTTTCTGTCTCAATAAGATGGCGTTCTTGTAAAGCGCGTAGTAAAATAACAGTACTGGCTATTGATAGAGCTAAACCGAAGACTAAGCTACCGCTGAAACCCCATCCCATCATTAAACCAAGGCATAAGCCCAGAAAAGTAGAAAATGCCATTTGTCCAATGGCAGCAGGGATAGCAATAGCTCTTACAGATAAAAGGTCTTTTAATGAAAAATGGAGTCCAACACCAAACATCAGCAAAATGACACCAATTTCAGCGAGTTGGTTGATAATAACGGAATCTATTCTAAAGCCGCCTGTATTTGGTCCTACAATCACACCGGCTAATAAGTATCCTACCAGTGGTGAAATACGCAAACGGCTAGCAATCATTCCTAGAAGAAAGGCTAAACATAAACCTGCAACAATAGTTGTAATCAGTGGTGTATCATGAAGCATGGATTATCTACGACTTTTTATCAAAAAATGAAACAATTGTGAGTTTTTTATGAGAAGAGAGGTGACCTGTTGTATAAGCATGGCATTTTCATTTTAGTTTAGTGTTTTATTTGTACGATTATTCCGTTTATGCCACCAATCTCCTAGCAGAAGCAAAATCGGAGCGGCAATAAAGATAGAGGATGATGTCGCAATAATGATCCCGAAGACCATGGGTATTGCAAAATTATGGACCGCACTTCCACCCCATATCGCCATCGGTAACATAGCAAGAACCGTCGTAGCCGATGTAAAGAGACAACGGATAAGAACTTGATTAATTGAAAGATCAATGAGTTCTCGCAACTGCATTTTTTTATAAAGACGCATATTTTCACGCATGCGATCATAGACAACAACTTTGTCGTTTATGGAATAACCGACAATTGTTAAAAGAGCAGCAATGGCCGTTAAATTGAAATCAAATTGGAATAAGGCAAAAAAACCAATCATTTTTGTCGTATCTAAGATAAGTGTTATAATTGCACCGACCGCGAAGAACCACTCGAAGCGCAACCATATGTAAAGAGACATGGCAATTGCGGCCAGAATAACAGCAGTAAAAGCAGCTGTAGCAAGCTCACCTGAAATTTTTGGACCAACAACTTCTATTTGATCGAATGTGGCATCTGGATAGATGTTTTGTACTGTTGTTTTGACTTTATCAATGGCGATGGTTTGTTGCGCTTCACTGCCACTTTGTTTCTGCATGCGAATCAATACAGTGTTTGCATTATCAATATTTTGTAAGGTAATTTCACCAATATTAAGGGTAGAAAGCTTAGAACGTAAGGTCGCTAAGTTTGCTGGTGTTTTTGTGGTAATACTCATTTGGCTTCCACCAATGAAATCAATTCCGAAATTTAAGCCAGGTTTTAAAAACAGAAAAATCGAAGCAAGTGATAAAACAATTGAGACGCCAATACCAATAAAGCGTGCCTTCATAAAACGGAAATTTGTATTTTTTTGGATAATATTGAAAAGAGAATGAAGATGCAGAGTTTTAATTTTCCATTTGCGGATTACCCAAACCATTATGATACGCACAATGGTGATATTTGTGAACATGGAGATGATAATACCAAGCAGCATTGTTACAGCAAAACCGCGAACAGGACCGGTGCCAAACCAAAACAGTAAAATAGTTGCAATAATTGCAGTAACATTGGCATCAACAATGGTTGCAAAAGCGTGTTTGAATCCACGATCTAAAGCTGCAAAGGCGCTAATGCCTTTTCGGCTTTCTTCACGAATACGCTCATTAATGAGAATATTGGCATCAACAGAAATACCGATACCTAAAATAATACCAGCAATACCGGGTAGGGTGAGAGTTGCACCTAGAAGACTGAGTGCAGCAAATGTTAAAATAGTATGGAGTGCAAGTGCTATATTCGCAATAAGTCCCCAAACTCTGTAGAGAAGAAAAATAAAAATTGTAACAAAACCGAAGCCGATTATGCCGGTATAAAGCCCCATTTGAATTGCGTCAGCACCAAGATTTGGGCCTACAGTTCTTTCTTCAATCACAGTGAGTGGGGCAGGTAAGGAACCAGCTCGCAGGAGGGCAGCGAGAGTTGAGGCTTCTTTGGGATCAAAGTTCCCTGTAATTTGACCTTGCCCGTTGGGAATAACGCTATTGATAGTAGGAGCGGTCAAAACTTTGTTATCGAGAACGATTGCAAAAGGACGGTTAATATTTTGTCGTGTTATTTCCGCAAATGTTTTTGCGCCAGCGGAATTCAGAGTGAATGAAATAATAGAACGTCCTGGCATTTGTGGGTCAAAACCTGCGCGGGCATCTTTCAGGACATTTCCATCTAAGGCGATTTGATCATAAATTGCGTAGTGTTGTGTCTGATCTGTATATCCGGGGAGAATTGAAACACCTACAGGAGGGTTATTTATATCCACATTGGAAGGGACGAGATGAAAGCTCATCTTTGCGGTTGTTCCTAAAAGATCACGCAGCTGCTTTGGATCTTGTAAGCCTGGCAATTGAACCATAATACGATCGGTTCCTACCTTTTGGATGGCTGGTTCAGTAACACCAACTTGATCTATACGGCGACGAATAATTTCTAAGCTTTGTTCAATAGCATTGCTCATACGATCCTTGATACCAGCTTCACTTAATATGACACGGATAGTCTCATTTTGAGCACTAATAGTGATATCATCGGCTGTAGCACCAAAGCTACTGTGTATGGGGGTTATCAATGTCTTCAAAGCAGAGAGTGCTTTTTCAATTTGTAACGGATCAGAAACAAGTACAACCACGCTATCTTCGGTAATACGGACACTTGATGTAGGGATTTGTTTTTCACGTAGTGTGTTCCGTACGTTTGCTAAAATTACGTGTAATTGGTCGCGTTTTAATGTTTTGCTATCAACCTCGAGGAGGAGAGAAGAGCCTCCTTGAAGATCAAGCCCAAGTGTTACACGGGTATCGGTTAAAAATCGTGAATTTTTTACCTGTTCTTGCGAGAATAAATTGGGCAAGGCAACATAAATGCTGCTTAAAAGAATCAGACAATAGAGAGTAGTCAACCAACTGGGTGTACGCATGATATATTCCGCTAATAGGCAATTTGTAAGAGTTGTTAATTAAAGGTCGTGGTGAGATAAGATGATAGTTTCATAATTCAAGCAAGAGGAGGAGCACGTTTATTTAAAAAATATTGTGTTTTAAGGTTTCTAAGTTGTGTACAAATAACGACAATTATTATCAAAAAGAGATTCAATGTTAGGATATTTTGAGAAGTCTTGTTAGGAAAAACAGGATCGAGATAAAATGTTGCAAACTTTTTAGTTTCAGTTGTATTAACGTTCAATTGGCTACGCTTATTTTGTGGATGAAGGTTATTCTTTTTAACTATATTATTTGCTTGGGGTTGTTTTATTAAATAAGCACGTGTTTCTAAGCTGCTTGTTAACAATAGGCAGAATCCTGACAGAAGAAGCCAGATCGTAAAGGGAAGAAAATTTTCTTTTTTGCAATAGGGGTGCAAAAAAAGCATGTTAGAGTACCTTCTTTAATTTTGTTATGTTCACAGTTACGATTATCCTTTCTCCTCTTATCAGTATTATAGGATAAGGGGAAGATTATAAATTATTCTACAAAAGTTGAAAATATTTGTTCTATGCCATATTGTTAACAGGAGGGGGCAGATTCCTCTTTGGTACATCTAAGGCAGATATGTATTCATTTTTTAGAAAAAAAATACGCATACTTTTCTTTGTTACTTCGATTATAGTTATCTTTAGCTCTTGTGTATGGGGAGATATTGGGTCACAAAATGCAATTGTTGAACAGGCAGTTACTTCTCAGTTAATTGATAAAATTATTCAACAACAACAGCTTGTTATTAAGAATCTTGAACAAAATACAGAAACTTTAAAAAAAGATTTTGAAAATAAATTAGAAGATGAGCATGCTTTAGCAGAAGTGCGTTATCGTGCACGAGATATCAGTCAGCGTGCTATAGAAGAGGCATTTGTTTTGCGTGCCCCTCTTAATGATATTAATGCACTTCTTGATCAATTAACAGAACTTCATGGTGGTTTAGAAAACTCGAAAAAAATAGCTAAAGAGTATGCTTGCTTGTTGGAGAAAAAAGCTGAAATTAACAGCATAGTGCTTCGATTCGAAGCAATATTTTTGGCTACAAATAGAATATCTGAACTTGCTATTTCTCAATCTCGAGAGCTTTTTAAACGCACACTTACACACAGGCTTGAGTTTTCAATTCCAATGCTCAAACATTTTTTTGAGAAAACAAAAGAAGCTTCGTCTGATTTTCTTTTTCTTTTGAGTTCTTGGATAAGTTTCGTTTTTTATTTCAAATTGTTACAGCTGTTTCTTTCCTTTTTTATTCCACTTTTTACTGCTTTAGGACTCTCTTATTTTTCTCGTAAAGCTCTTGCATATGTGTATGATCACTTTGCTAAAAGTAATGAGGAGATATCTTATTTACAGCGCTTATTAGTCGCTTTTATTTCAATTCTCTTACCTTTGCTTGTCTGTGTTTTTTGCGTTTGTCTTGTATTATTTTTATCTCGTAGTTTTAATTTGGAGCTAGGGAAGCTCACAGCAGTATTTGATACGATAGGCTATCAAATTATCTTAGTTTTTTTGATAAATCGTTTAGCAGTTGTTCTGTTATCATCGAATATAACCCCTATGCATCTTTTCAACATTGCTCCGTCGGTTGCACATCAATTGGTGATTTTGCTTACTTTTTTAGGTGGAATTTTAGCATTTGATGCTGTTTTCGATAGTATTTATCAAATAATTTCGGCTTCTCTTTTTTTAACAATCGCAAAAAGTTTTATTGCTGTTTTCCTTGTAGCGCTTCTGCTGTTTATAATCTCTTTTGTACCTTTACGTTTCAAGCGTAAGCATTTGCAAAATGAAGAAGAAAAACAATACTTTTGGCCATTTTATATACGCATTGCCTTCATTTTATTAGGATTGTTGCTGATTATAATGGATTTTTTAGGTTATGTTGGCTTAGCGCGTTTTCTGATGCAGCAAATTATAATTGGGGGCACATTTATAGTTTTAATGTATTTAGGGATAAAAAGTACGCAAGTACTTGGAAAAAAAGGACAATTTGTAAAAACAAGCGTTGGTCATGCTTTGATGCAATGGCTCCATTTAGAAGAAAAAACGATGGATCAATTAGGGAGTATTCTGAGTATTTTCCTTAATTTATTTGTTATCGTATTTTGTGCAATGCCCATTGCTGTACAATTTGGATTTTCTTACTCTGATTTGAGAGCGGTACTGTGGCAGTTGATGACCGGTTTTCAAATTGGAAATGTTTCTATTTCTTTGATTTCTATTATTACAGGAATCGTTGTTTTTTTCGCTTGTTTTTTTGTCATTCGTCAATTTATCGGTTGGTTAGATAGCACGATATTATCACATGGTGAATTTGATTCTGGTGTGCGTAATTCTATCAAAACAATTATAAGTTATAGTGGTATTGTTCTTTCTGCTTTGATTGGATTGTCGATGGCAGGTTTGGATCTTAGAAATTTTGCTCTTATTGCAGGTGGGCTTTCGCTTGGTATAGGTTTCGGTTTGCAGAATATCGTTCAAAATTTCGTATCTGGGCTTATTATTTTGATTGGAAGACCCTTTAAACTGGGGGATTATGTGGAATCTGGATCAGTAGGTGGTATTGTTAAACGGATCAGTGTACGTGCAACAGAACTTGAAACACTTCAGCGTAAGACAATTATTATTCCTAATTCAACTCTCATCAATAATAATGTTAGTAATTGGACACGACGGAGTAAAATGGGACGGATTGATATTCCAATTACTGTTTCTTCCAATGTCACTCCAGAACGTGTTGTTGAAATTTTGCTAGAAATTGCTTCTGCAACAGAAGGGGTTTTAAAAAATCCTGCGCCGCAGGTTAGTTTTACTGCATTTGATAGTAAGAAATTTTCATTTAATTTGGCTATTTATGTGCCTAATATCACCTCACCTTCTAAGGTGACAAATGCTCTTCATTTTATATTATATAAACGTTTCGTTGAAGAGGGAATCCTAGAATGTTAAAATATGTTTGCATTTGTATTGCAGTTGCTCTGTTGGATATTTGGGCTCTTACAACTTTTGCAGCAACCGTCAAGAATGCCGATTTAAAGGTACATTCTCTCATCATTGTGGAAGGCAGTATACCCTTAAATCTCTCGTTGCGTACTAATCAAACTGCTACGATTTGCATGAAAGGGTGTTTTATTACCTTTCCTAA
Organism: Bartonella sp. EBT8; assembly: GCF_055796165.1. Classification (NCBI taxonomy): domain Bacteria; kingdom Pseudomonadati; phylum Pseudomonadota; class Alphaproteobacteria; order Hyphomicrobiales; family Bartonellaceae; genus Bartonella; species Bartonella sp. EBT8. Next base: position 4,160 of record NZ_JBTTDJ010000003.1, on the reverse strand, counting down.
TAAAGACAGGTTCGTAGTTAAGCCAGAGGATAATATAGAAATCAGTCACGATAGAGCGATTTTTAAATAAAGCCGTTTCGATTTCTCTTATGAGATAAAATTTGAAGAATGATGATGCTATTTGTTTAGTTATTGAGAAATATTATAATTAAAAAGTTCTCAGTCAAAGCTGTAATCTTAGTATGAGATTTTACATTGAATAAATAACATGGGTAGCCTTTTTTACGTGAAGAATCAAAAATATGTATTTTAAGTGTGATAATTTTTAAAAAATTGCTCAAATAAATAACTGAAATAAAATCATTTCTTTTATGCAATACCAAATGTATTTTTAAATCTCTTTATGGCAAGGTTTGATAACTAGCAATGTGCCGATAATTTTCGGCATTATTGCAGATGGTGGCTGCGAAAAACAGGCCGTTGAATAAACTGATTTTGGAATTTTGATACAATCTTTTAAATAAGAAGAGTATTATATTTTATTTTTTAAGTAAAACATAACAGATTAAAATATAAAAGATGATATTTGATAAAATTAGATATAAAAGTATTGATTAAAGCTTAAAATTGAGTAAAAATGTTTGCTGAATTAGGTTTTGATGTAACTATAGAGGAGTATATGTGATTTTGCAGCATAAGATTTGATAGCGCTTTGTTTTTACTGAATGTGATTTTTTATTATATTTATAATAGCAATGGGGTATAATTTTATGAATACAAAATTTCTAACAGCATCCATTTTTACTTTGGTTTCAACTTCTATGGTACAGGCAGCAGATGTTGTTGTTCCTGAACAGCCAGAACATGTTGCTTCACCAGTTGTTGTTTCTCCACCTTTTTCTTGGGGCGGTTTTTATTTCGGAGGCCAAGTTGGTGGTTTTTCGAGCAAAGTCTCTGCTATAGTGCCTGATGTTAATATTCCTCTCTATCCTGATGATGATAGTAGAAAGAAGGAATGGGTACCCGTGGCAAAGCAATATATGCCTAAACTTTCTGGTTTTTTAGGTGGGATTTATGCTGGTGCTAATTTCGATCTTGGTAATAATTTTATTTTGGGAATTGATACCGATATATTTTTTACGAGTCGAGACAATAAGAAAAGTCATTTTGAGACTGAAGAAGATAACGGAAGTGAGGTTATAGAGAGTGGGAGTGAAAATGGAGATAGCACAAATGGCTCGAAAGAAAAAGGCCTTATGATGCGAGTTAAAGCAAGAACCGACGAAGGTGCAGAAACAAGGAAAAGCAGTCTGACTTTCACTCATACTTTAAAACAAAAATGGACTGGTGCCACACGAGCGCGCATTGGTTTTACTGTTGATCGTATTATGCCTTATATCTCTGGTGGTGTCGCTTATGGTGAGTTTCAGGATATTATGTCGACATTAATTACAGGAGAGGAGCCCTTTAATAAAACATCAGATGTTACAAAAACTATGATTGGTTATACTCTTGGTGGTGGCATTGATGTTGCAATGACAGATAATGTCATTGTCCGTGCGGAATATCGTTACTCGGATTTTGGTAAAAAGAAATTCGGTGATGAAATTGAACTTAAATATAAAACGAATGACTTTCGTGTTGGAATAGCTTACAAATTCTAATTTTTGTAAGATTAAATTGATGGAAAAGGTCCTATCCTTGATAGGGCCTTTTTTTCGCTGTTTTGTAGAATGTTACCCTTTTTATGGAAAGAAAGGATTTAACTTTTAGTTATCTAGATTTTTAATATTGTGATAAGGTGATAAATAGCTTAAAAGATCTTTTTAGTATGAAAATTTAGTGAAGATCATTAGCGCTGCTAAGCGTAATAAAAGAAGTTATGATTCGTAATTAAAAGAGTTATTATAATACTGTTTTGTTAGCATTAGATGCTCTTAAATGCGGTTTAATTTGTCATTCTCTACAAGCTATTAATAAGGAAAATCTAAATGTTATGGTGCGGACGGCTGCACCATTTGTGCACCGATTTTTTCTTGTCTTAGAACTCTCTATAATATCACCTGATAGCGCGGTTTCTCTTTTTTATATTTAATAAATAATTGTTTTTATTTTATTTATTTAATTGCCTTTTATATATAATCTTGGTACCAGATGAAAGCGTTCCAATCGCGTTCCAAAAGGTGGTTCGAAGAATAAGAACACGTGATAGACTATCTGTCTTATCTGTAAAAAATCTATCTAAAGGTAAATATGCTGATGGAGCTGGTTTATGGCTCATCAAAACTGCACCAGATCAAGGACGATGGGTTTTTAGGTTTGATCTTAATAAAAGACGACGAGAAATGGGATTAGGCTCTTGTAGCAATGTATCTTTAAAAGAAGCACGGTTCAAGGCTACAGCTTGGCGTGATCTTTTGGATCAAGGAATTGATCCAATTCGCCAAAAACAAAAAGAAAATTTGCGTCGAGCAGGAGGTGGTATTTCTTTACGAGAAATTGCCTCCGGTACTTTTGAAGCGAAAAAAAACGAATTGAAAAATGAAGGGAAAGCAGCAAGGTGGTTAACACCTCTTGAGTTACATGTTTTTCCTAAACTTGGTGATATGTCAATCACTGAACTGACGCAAGTTGATATAAAAGAATGCATTTCTCCCATTTGGAAGACAAAAAACGAAACAGCAAGTAAAGCTCTATCCCGCTTGAATATAGCTATAAAACATGCGGCAGCACTTGGTATAGATGTGGATATGCAATTAATACCAAAAGCAAAAGCTTTATTAGGAAAGTTTATTCAAAATACCCAAAATATTCCAGCAATGCCATGGAAAGAAGTGCCTAAGTTTTTTCAATCTTTAAATGATGAGCTTGTATCAAACTTAGCCTTAAAACTTCTTATTTTGACGGGTGTTCGTTCTATGCCAATCAGGCATATTCGGTTAGAAGAGATTTATGAATCAATATGGATTATCCCCAAAGAAAATATGAAGGGGATTGTTGGAAAGGTTTCGGACTTTCGTGTGCCACTTACAGCTGAAGCGCTTGCTGTTATTGAAAAAGCAAAAAAAAATGGTTTTTTATTTTCTGGGAGTTTTGGAAAGCCTATATCTGATGCAACGCTTTCTAAATTCATGAAAGACAAAGGCTTTGATTATAGACCTCATGGTTTTAGATCGAATCTTCGTGACTGGATAGCGGAGACAACATCAACACCATTTGAAATTGCAGAATCTGTTCTTGCGCATTCAGTTGGTAATTCAGTGACGAAAGCTTACATGCGAACAGATTTCTTAGAACAACGTCGTATCCTCTTAGAACAATGGGCGTCTTTTATATCAGGAACATCTTTACCAAATATTCTAAACCGTTAAGCCTAAAATATAATTGCTGTCACTCTATCATAATGGCATCCCTAGAGCTTCAAAGAAGCGTTGCTTTCTTTTTTCGGTATCAGCATGAGTTTGTCAAATGAAATAACCTCTATATAAGACTCTAGCCTCTTCCTTTCTCTCCGCCTCTCAATCTTTAACTATAAATAACTTATTGGTTTTCCATATGTTTTTTAAAGGTGCGGGATACGTGAATAAAGGTTAGGGAATAGGATTTTCTAACATTCCTCCGCAACACGAACATTTTTTGGCTTTTCTCTTCTCTAATCGTTTCTAATATTCCTTTGAAGGATTATAAATCCTGTTGTGAAAAAACCTTTAAAAGTCTCATAAACATACCAACAGTTTCACGACACAATGGATCAGAAGATTTGATGGTAAAACTACCACGACAAGAATCCGCTTCTCTCCTTAAACGGGCGCCTGTTTCTTGATCTAAAGCATAAAGCTCTATGCTCTTTTCTTCCATGCCAGCAGGTACAGATTTTTTACCAATTTCTACAGATGATAAAAATGGAATAGAGACCTCTAATTTCTCTGCCATATCTAAAAGGCGTTCAGAGTGATCAATGCGAAGTTTGCGTAAGGTTTTACCAAAGGGTGTAATCATCTAAAAAATCCTATGAAACAAATGAACATTCACCCTGATTCTAGAATATTTGAAAACTATTTCTCTCAATTATTGGGAAAGATTTCTTTTCTAAGGGAATCTATTTTAAGAGAGATGTGGATGAACTAATTCTTTGAAAACCACTGTTTTAAATGGGCAAAGACACTGTCTATTGCATCCATAAGCCGAGCAAAGTCAAGGATGAGTAAAAAGAGAAAAAG